>DASXJP010000439.1:0-38043 GCA_036497345.1 Thermoanaerobaculia bacterium | reverse complement strand
CGTATGAAGAGATTCCTCTCTCTGACTCGTGTAGGGGCGGCCCTGTGTGGCCGCCCTGGGCGGCAGGGCCGCCCGAGAATGCAGGGCGCCCACATAGGGGCGCCCCTACTTCTCCTGCTCCTGGCCCCGGGGCCCGCCATGGCGGCCATCGACCCGTTCTACCAGGGGCTGCTGCGCGACGGCCAGCTCTCCCTCGACCGCAAGGACTACGGGACCGCGTCGCGCCAGCTCCGGCTGGCCTGCTTCGGCATGCTCGACGAGCCCAAGCCGCTCGCCGACTGCCTCGCCCGGCTGCTGCTGGCCCAGGACGGCGCCAACGACCTGGAAGGGGTCCGCGACACCTTCCGCCGGCTGACCGAGGTCGAGGACCGCTTCAAGGGGTACAGCCAGGGGGAGATCACGCCCGAGCTGCGCGCCGCCCTGGAGACCCGGCTGGCCGTCCGCATCCCCGCCGCCACCCTGGCGAGCACGCCCGCCTTCCGCTCGACCCAGGGGAAGAAGACGGCGGCGCCGGCCGGTCCGGCGGGCAAGCCGGCCCCCGAGCCGACCCGGAACGCTCCGGCGACCAGGCCCGGGCCCGGGCCCGCCTCGCCCATCGCCGCGCAACCCCAGGCGCCCGAGCCCGGAGCGGCCGCCACGCCGGCCGGACCGGCGAAGGCGCCGGCCACGCCGAGCTCGACCACGGCCGCGGCGGCCGCCGCCGACAAGCCGCTCACCGACGCCGAGCGCAAGAAGCTCGACCAGGCGCGCCAGCTCCTCGCCGAGCAGCGCCCGTCCAAGGAGCTGCGCCAGGCCTTCGAGCTCGCCCGCTCGGTGGCCGACGCCCATCCGGGCTCCAAGGAGGCGCAGCACCTGGCGGCGGAGGGGGCCTACCGCATCTCCCGCTGGAGCGACGCCACCACCTACTTCCGGCGCGGCGGCGACCCCGGCGACGGGGAGCCCGAGCGGCTCTTCTACCTGGCCGTCTCCCTCTACGAGTCCGGAGACGCCCAGGGCGCCGCGGCCGCCCTCAAGCGGGCTTTGCCGAATTTGAAGCGGACACCGTATGTGGAGACGTATATCAAGAAGATCCTGGGGCAGTAGGCCCTCACTCCCCAACCCCTCTCTCCCAGGGAGAAGAGGGCCGGGGTGATGAGGGCCAACGGGCCGGGGACGCGGAATTCGCCTAAGTGGAGCAAGACACCACTTTCAGGTACAATACCCCCAAGCCAGACGGAGATACCGAAAATGAGAGCGAGCACCTTCCTCCTGACCGGGCTCCTCCTCGCCAGCGCGACCACCGCCGCGCGGGGACAGACCACCACGGCCGAAAAGTCGAGCTGCATGCCCATGGAAGACAACGGCCTCGTGCGCGCCGCGGCCACCGGCGTGGCGCCGGGCCTCTCGCCCCGCCTCTACTTCCGCTGGATGGAGCATGAGGACTTCTACTGGGTCCCCCTGGAGGCGGAGCCCGGCGGCCACTTCTGGGCGACCCCGCCCAAGCCCGAGCGGCGCAACGACCACATCGAGTACTACAGCGCCCTGGTCGACCCCACCGGCAAGGCGGTCGCCCGCTCCCCCATGGTCAGCGTGCCGGTCACCTCCGACTGCAAGGTGCAGCTCAGCCCCAAGGAGCGCGGCGTGGCCGAGAACCTCACCGTGGGCGAGACCTCGCCCAACCAGCAGGGCAAGAAGGTGCTGGCGTTCCTCTGCGACGGCGTGGTCACCCGCGTCAACTACGCCGGCCTGCGCCGGGCCGACGAGGTCTGCCGCGCCTGCGTCGTCGCCTGGTGGCAGCGCAAGGCGGTGCTGATCCCGGCCATCGTGGGGACCGGGGTCACCACGGTCATCGTCAACCGCCCGGAGCCCGAGCCCTCCCCCTCCCGGCCCTGAAATAGATTACCGCTCCTGTCACCTTTCTCGGGCCGCCTCGCACCCTTGAGGACGGGAGCCCGTTCGCGCTCTCGGAACGGGTTGGCTCCTTTCTTGAATAGATACAGCCTTTCCGGTCCCGTCGTCGTTCCGGCCTTCTGAAACCGCTTTGAATCTCGCGAGGAACCGCATGTCGAACGTTTCCGTCTTTCCCGTACCACAGCACCCCGAGCGCGACCGCCCCGGCGATGGCGCCGTGAGCCATCTGATCGAGCCGCACGGCGGCGAGCTGATCGACCTCCTGGTGGACGCCGACCGGGCGGCCGAGCTCAAGACCGCCTCCCGCGACTGGCCCTCCTGGGACCTCACCCCGCGCCAGATCTGTGACCTGGAGCTCCTCCTCAACGGCGGTTTCTCGCCGCTGACCGGCTTCATGAAGAAAGCGGACCACGACGCGGTCTGCGAGCGCATGCGGCTGGCCGACGGCACTCTCTGGCCGATCCCCATCCTGCTCGACGTCACTCCGCAGGTGGCCGAGAAGCTGCGCGTGGGCGGCCGGCTGGCGCTGCGCGATCTGGAGGGGGTGATGCTCGCCGCCCTCCACGTCGAGGAGATCTGGGAGCCCGACCGCCAGGCGAGCGCGCAGGCGACCTTCGGCACCACCAGCGCCGACCACCCCGGGGTGGCGCACCTGCTCCACAAGAGCAACAGCGTCGCCGTGGGCGGCCGGCTGGAGGGGACCCAGCTCCCCATCCACTACGACTTCCGCTCCCTGCGCCAGACGCCGGCCGAGCTGCGCGCCGAATTCGCCCGCGAGGGGTGGCGCCGCGTGGTCGCCTTCCAGACCCGCAACCCCATGCACCACGCCCACTGCGAGCTCACCCTGCGGGCCGCCAAGGAGGTGCGGGCCAACCTGCTGATCCACCCCACCGTGGGCATGACCAAGCCGGGGGACATCGACCACTATACCCGCGTGCGCTGCTACCAGGCCGTGCTCCCCCGCCTGCCGCAGCACACCGTCAAGCTCTCGCTGTTGCCGCTCGCCATGCGCATGGCCGGGCCCCGCGAGGCGATGCTCCACGCGCTGATCCGCAAGAACTACGGCTGCACCCACTTCATCGTCGGCCGCGACCACGCCAGCCCGGGCAAGGACAGCCAGGGCAAGCCGTTCTACGGCCCCTACGACGCCCAGGACCTGCTCCAGAAGCACCAGGACGAGCTCGGCGTCGAGATGGTCCCCTTCAAGATGGTCTCCTACGTCGAGGAGCTCGACACCTACCTGCCGCAGGACGAGATCCCGCCCGGCGCCCGCACCCTCGACATCTCGGGCACCGAGCTGCGCCGCCGCCTCCAGGAGGGGCGCGAGCTGCCGGCCTGGTTCACCTTCCCCGAGGTCGCGGACGAGCTGCGGCGCACCCACCCGCCGCGCCACAAGCAGGGGCTCACGGTCTTCCTCACCGGCCTCTCGGGCGCCGGCAAGTCGACCATCGCCTCCGTGCTGCTGGTCAAGTTCATGGAGACCGGCGGCCGGCCGGTGACCCTGCTCGACGGCGACATCGTGCGCAAGAACCTCTCCTCCGAGCTGAGCTTCTCCAAGGAGCACCGGGACATCAACATCCGCCGCATCGGCTTCGTGGCCTCCGAGATCACCAAGAACGGCGGCATCGCGATCTGCGCCCCGATCGCCCCCTACGACAGCGTGCGCAAGGAGGTGCGGCAGGCGATCGAGCCCGGCGGCGGCTTCATGCTGGTCTACGTCGCCACCCCGCTCGACGTCTGCGAGGAGCGCGACCGCAAGGGGCTCTACGCCAAGGCCCGGGCCGGCATCCTCAAGGAGTTCACCGGCATCTCCGACCCCTACGAGGATCCGACCGACGCCGACCTGGTGATCGACACCACCAAGCTCTCCCCCGAGGAGGCGGCGCAGGAGATCCTGCTCTACCTCGAGCGCGAGGGGTACGTGGGCGGGAACCTGGAGACATAGTGAGCGGAGGACCGCACGCCGAGGATCTCGCGCGAATCGAGGAGGCGCTGGAACGGGCGCGCGTCGCCTTCCAGCGCTTCACCCCCGGCGAGATCGAGGCCCGCCACAAACAGGGGGACGACCCGGTGACCGAGGCCGACACCACGGTCGACACCCTCCTGCGCGAGCTGCTGCCGCGCGACGGCGACGGCTGGCTCTCCGAGGAGACCCGGGACGACCTCGTGCGGCTGGAGAAGCGGCGCGTCTGGGTGGTCGATCCCCTCGACGGCACCCGCGAGTTCGTGACCGGCATCCCCGAATGGTGCGTCTCGATCGGCCTCGTGGTGGACGGCGAGCCGGTGGCGGGAGGCATCTGCAACCCGGTGACTGGAGAGACGGTCGTGGGAGCGCGGGGGGCCGGGGTGACCCTCAACGGCCGTCCGGCGGGGGTGAGCGGCCGCCCGACGCTCGAAGGGGCGCGGGTGGTGGCGAGCCGCAGCGAGGTCAAGCGCGGGGAGTGGCAGGGCTACCGGGAGGACCTCTTCGAGATCCGTTCCATGGGCTCGGTCGCCTACAAGCTGGGCCTCGTCGCCGCCGGCCTCGTCGACGCCACCTGGACCCTCACCCCCAAGCACGAGTGGGACGTGGCGGCCGGCGTGGCCCTGGTCCTGGCGGCCGGCGGGGCCATCGTCACCGGAGCCCCCGAGGAGACCCGCTTCAACCGTCCCCAGCCCCGCCTCACCCGCCTGATCGCGGCCAACCCGACCCTCATCCCCGAGATCGAGGCCGAGATCGCCCGGCGGGGGTGAGAGCGGGAAGACACCGCGCCGCCGCCCGGCGGCGCGGATCTGTTCCTAGGGGTTAATCGCAGGGTGCGCAGCCTGAGCAGAGGTGCGTGGCGGTGCATGTGTCAGTGCAGACGCGCGGGCAGTTGGAAGCCGCTAAAGTGCCGCCGGCCACGTGCTGAAGGACTTGCTCGTCGAGATTCCTGAGCGTCTCCGTACATAGGACCAGCTTCTTCGGCATCTTCTTGTTCATGGTTGTCTCCTTGCTGTCTCCCTTGGACGAACGGTGCCTTGGACGAACGGTGCTGCGGACCAGCGATTCATGGTGCGCTTCTTCTCTTCGCGAAGTCAAGCGCACGACAGCGAGGGAAAGTGGCCCAGCCCAGGGCCTCAGGCCCGGGGGGCTGGTTTGTCACTCAAGCTTTATCTCACCTGGCAATCCGCGCGGCCGAAACCAGGGTCTGGTTGTGATTGGCCGTGACGCGGAGCAACAGAAGGATGTCGTCCATGGTGCTTCTCCATTCTCGTTATATTGGGCGCCGATCTGGGAACCCGGGGACGAGAACGCTCGCTGAGGCGGGAGGGCGAGCCCGGCGACCCGCTGCTAGATCCGCACGCGCAGGAACGCCATCCAGGAGAATGGCCGGTCGCCGCCGTAGAGCTCCTGGAGACCGCCGGGAATCCGCGACACGCTCCCCACCGCCCCCACCCCCGTCCGCAGATTTTCCTGATGGAGGAAGTCGTAGATGTAGCCGATGGA
This sequence comes from Thermoanaerobaculia bacterium, assembly GCA_036497345.1. Taxonomy (GTDB): domain Bacteria; phylum Acidobacteriota; class Thermoanaerobaculia; order Multivoradales; family UBA5704; genus DATARR01. Next base: position 32,684 of record DASXJP010000439.1, on the reverse strand, counting down.
GAGCTTGCCCACGGTGAAGATCTCGTCGGGCCCCTCCGCGTGCCCGAGGAGCTCGTCGTTCTCCTGCCGCTCCACCCGCCCGAAGACGGTGTGGCGCCCGGCGGTGGCCGCCGATTCGAGCAGCCAGGAGTCGGTGGCCGTCCCGGGATGGCGGACGTTGCGCCCCCAGGCGAAGGTGGTCTGCCAGTCGCCGTCCGCCAGCGGGTGGTTGTACATCGCCGAGGCCGTGGTGCGGTCGGCGTCGACCTCCGGCTCCAGTTGCTCGGGGCTGTGGAGATGGCCGTGGCTCACCTGCAGCGACCAGTCGCGCGTGGGCTGCCAGGAGATCCGCCCGGACCAGGAGCCCAGCTTCGGGGACTCGATATTGGTGCGGCTCTGGTCCGGCTCGCGGCCGGTGAAGACCGAGCCCTCCAGCTTGACGTTGCCGCGGATCCAGCCGAGCGTCGCCACGCCGAAGGTGACGTGGGTCGAATCGAGCCAGTGATGGCCGAGCGGCGCCTCGGGATTTTCCATCCCCGAGAAGCGGTGCATGTAGGTGGCCGGCCCCAGCGCGGGCTCGCCCGGCAGGCCCGCGTAGAGGAAGACCGAGGAACCGGTTCCCGCCGGCACGCTGTAGGTGCCGGCCAGCTCCATGAAGGCGTCGTGCGGGTGCTGGCGGTCGACCAGCGGCGTGACGCCGTCGGCGGTCTCGCCGGTCTGGAGGAGGAGCGGATAGCCGGACGCGCCGACCGTCCACGGCTCGGCCGAGACCATGGCGCGCAGGCCCAGATGGCCGGGACCGAGATCGCGGGAGGCCATGCCCATCAGCATGTTCTCGCTGAAGGTCTTGGTGTCCCCCCGGTCGCTCCCCTGATGGTCGTAGACGAGGTTGGCGAAGCCGTGGGTCATCAGGTCCCAGCCGTTCCAGGAGGTGTGATACCCCACGTGCGGCGTGGACTCCGGCTGCCAGGCGGTGCCGGAGGCCTCGCGCGTCATGGGGTAGGCGCCGAGCATCCCCCGCATGGCATGCATGGAGTGATCGTGGTGCATCCCCTCCATGTCCATGCCTTCCATGCCCTGCATCTCGTGCTGGTGGTCCGGGTCTTGTGCCGCCGCGGGGGCAGCGATCCATAGTGAGAACGCGAGGGCGCTCAGAAGAAACGGCGTCTTTCGGTGCATGACGATGAATCCCCAAAGTCGTTCAAAGGGTGTAATCCAGTGGGATGCGCGGTGTGCACCTCCACGGAGCTCAGGATGCACGGGGATTCAGACTAGGGGGACGTGATCGATCGGGAAGGCGACCAGTGGCTTGGCGCGATGCTCAAGCGCGGCAGCCTGCTCCTGGAAAGCCAGGAGCGCCGGAGTCTGGAGGGTCACCTGAAACACGGCGGCCGTCTGGCAGGCGTGCTCGCAGAGGGCATCCCCGCCCTTGCAGCAATCCTCGTCGCCCGGCACGGGTGCCTTCGGCTGGGACCCCTGATGGCAGGAGGCATGCGCCATCGCCGAGACCGGAGCCGCTGTCGCGTGGCAGGGGTGCGGCCCCGCACCCAGGCGAAGCCCGAGGGCGAGCAGCAGGAGCAGGGCAATGGAGCGCAGCCTCATGGCAGCAGGGATCTTAGCAGGTCCTTTGAGGCTCTGCTGCCGGCTTGACTTTCCGATTTTCCTCTCTATCCTAAGAATACCCATGGAATGAAAGGAGGCGGTGATGAAAAGGCGGATGCTGAGCAGCAAGCTCAAGTTGACTCGAGAGACTCTGCGATCGTTGGCGACGCCGGAGTTGCGCCGTGCACGTGGTGGGGATGTCGTCAATCCGACGGGGCTCTCCTGCATCGGCACCTGCCCGGTTTTTCCTCCGAGTCCGAGCCTAGGTTGTCCTTCAGCCGGGTGCACCGTGACGCAGGGTGAGGAGTGCATCACGCGCTACATCGCTTGCGAGCTGGACTGAGCGGAGCTGAGCGCCGTGCGAGGTAAGAAGCTTAAAGATACCCTTTGTCGAGCAGCATCCGCGCGCTGACCTGGTAGCCGTTCGCGTCGGCCGGCTCGAAGCCGAGCGAGTCCGCCACCCGGTTGATCACGTTGAACAGGGCGCAGACGTGGATGGCATCCTCGATCTCCTCGTCCGTGAGGCCGGCGGCGCGCAACGGCGCCACGTCGTCCGGCCCGATCTCCTGCGGACGCAGGGTCAGCTTCTCGAGGAAGCCGAGCATGGCCCGCAGCTTCTCCGGAATCGGCGCCGTGCGGTAGTCGGCGAGCACCGCCGCCACCACCGCGTCTTCCCCCTGAGCCATCGACGCGACCGCGCCGTGACAGTCCGTTCAGAAGACGCAGGCGTTGCAGCGGGAGGTGAACGAGGCGAAGAGCTCCCGCTCCCAGACGCTCCACTTCGACGGCCCGCGCATCACCGCCTGGATCCAGGCGTTGTACCCCTTGCCGAAAAACGCCGGCCGGTGGATCAGGGTGCGGACGACGTCCGGTACGCGCGCTCCGACCTTCCAGCCCATCACCGGCAGGAGCAGGCGCTTGATGCCCGTCCCCCGCCGCACCGATTCGAGCCTCATCGCTCACCTCCTTCGAGGGCGGCGAGCCCCCGCTCCAGCCGCGCGAAGCCGCCGCCGATCGCGGCGCTGACGGCGATCTCGTAGATCTCGTCCTCCGAATGGCCGGCCCGCAGCAGGGCCTGGATCTCCTCGTCGGTGATCTGGTAGGCGTGGAGGGCGGTCTTGTCCACGAGATCCCGCAGGCCGGCGGGGATGGCGGCGCCGGGCGGAGCGGCGGGGCCTCCGCCGAGCTCGGCCGACCGCGCGGCGACCGCCTGCCGCAGGGCGGGATCGGTCTTCCCCTTCCCCTGGAGGACGGAGGACCGCAGGCGCTCGATCAGCTCCATGTAGCGTCGCATCCGGATCTCCTCTGCGTATCGACGGATCGCCGTTGATCGATATCTTACCCCAGAGGACGTCCGCCCTCAGGTTGCGGCTGTCTCCTCGACCATCATGCCCGGTCGAGCTTGCGGGTGCCTGGAGAGTATTTGACCACCCGCACCTTCTCCAGGGTGACGAGCCCCTCGGGGACCATCTCATCCAGGATGGCGAGGAGCGCCTCCACCCGCCCGTGGGCCTCGACCATCTCGATCACCACCGGCAGGTCCTCGGAGAGGCGGAGAATCTGCGTGGTGTGGAGCACGCTGCGGGCGCCGAAACCGGCGACGCCGCGCAGGACGGTGGCCCCCGAGTACCCCTCCTTGCGCAGGCGCTCGACCACGGCGAGGGCGAGCGGCTGGTGGCGCCACTGATCGCTCTCGCCGATGAAGACCCGCACCAACGTCGCCTCGCCGTCGAGGACCCGCATCGCCGTCTCCTCCGCTCCCGCCGGCGGGCTTCCCGCCGGGCACCCCATTCTAGTCTCCGGAAGGCCATGGTACGCTCCCGCGCCGCAGTGTTCTTCCTCATCAAGCCCGACCGCCGCCAGATCGACCGGTTCCTCTCCGCGCAGCGGAACCGCACGTTCTCCTATCGCGAGGTGGGCGCCACCCGGCGGCAGGCGCCCGCCGGCTACCGGGAGGACCACAACCGGCTCCAGCTCGGGGAAGGACGGGCCGCCTTCGCGCGCGCCGTGGATGCCCTCCGGAGCTGGAAGCACCTCGATCTCGGCTGGGTCTCGGCGCACCCTCCCACCGCGCCGCTGGAGCCGGGCGTCACGGTGGCGGTGCGGGCCCGGCACCTGGGGCTCTGGTCGCTCAACGCCTGCCGGATCGTCTACACGGTCGACGACGAGGGCCCGGTGGTCCGCTTCGGCTTCGCCTATGGAACGCTCCCCGACCACGCCGAGCAGGGGGAGGAGCGCTTCCTGGTCGAATGGAGCCACGAGGACAACGCGGTCTGGTACGACATCCTCGCCTTCTCGCGCCCGGCCCACCCCGCGGCGCGCCTCGGCCTGCCCATCGCCCGCGCCCTGCAGAAGCGCTTCGCCCGCGACTCCAAGCGCGCCATGGCCCGCGCCGCCGCGGTGCAGTGGCCCGGGCCGGGGGGACGGGGGCGGTAAACGGTTACCGCGTCTCCGCCCGCCGCGCCCCCGTCACGCCGATGGCCCCCAGGATCACCCCCAGAGCGATCAAGGACAGCCCGACCAGCGACCGCAGGTGGTCCGTCGCGGCGCCGCTGAACGCCTCTTTGAGCAGCGTGGGCAGGCTGGCGTCGTGCGGGATGGTGAACAGGCCCACCGCCGCCAGCAGGAAGCCCAATCCCGCGAGGCTCTGGCCCGGCGGCTTCGCGGGCCGGCCGCTCTCGCGCCCCACCACGCTGTGGGCGTAGCCGTAGGAGAAGTAGATGGACATCCCCAGGATCAACCAGCCGAAGAACCGCCACCAGGAGGTCCCGGGCAGTTGGAACATCAGGAAGATGCAGAACCCGGTGCCCAGCAGGGGGAGCAGCCACGGCCCCAGCGGCACGCGGAAGGGGCGCGGCCGGTCCGGGTCCTTGTAGCGCAGGATGATGATGCCGATGCAGACCAGGACGAACGCGAACAGGGTCCCGATGTTCGTCAGCTCGACCACCTCGCCGATGTTGGCCACCGACGCGAAGAGGGCCACCACGATGCCTGTCAGCCAGGTCGTGACGTGGGGGGTGCGGAACCGCGGGTGGACCTTCGCCGCCCACGGGGGGAGCAGCCCGTCGCGCGCCATGGAGAAGAAGATGCGTGGCTGGCCGAGCTGGAAGACCAGCAGCACGGAGGTGGTGGCGAAGACGGCGCCGAGGGAGATGATGATCGTCGGCCACTTCAGCCCCAGGGCCGAGAAGGCGGTCGCCAGCGGCTCGGCGGTGCCCAGCTGTGTCCAGGGCAGCATGCCGGTGAGCACCACCGCCACCAGGATGTAGATGACGGTACAGACGACCAGGCTGGCGATGATGGCGATCGGCATGTCGCGCTTCGGATTCTTCGTCTCCTCGGCGGCGGTGGAGACGGCGTCGAAGCCGATGTAGGCGAAGAAGATGATCGCCGCGGCCGAGAAGACCCCTTGATAGCCGTTCGGCGCGAACGGGTGCCAGTTCGCCGGCTTGATGTAGAAGAACCCCAGGATCACGAAAAAGGTGATGATGGCCAGCTTCAGCAGCACCATCGCCGAGTTGAACCAGGCGCTCTCGCGGATGCCGACCACCAGGACGACCGTGATCAGCATGACGATCAGGAAGGCCGGCAGGTTGAAGACGATCGGGATGCCCAGCAGGTGGGGAGCCGCCGCGAGCGCCTGGGCGGCCTGGGTGACGGCGGCGTCCAGGGCCTGGACGGCGGCGCTCCCCCCCTTGGCCTGCGCCTCGGCGACCTGCTGGGCCGCCTGGGCCGCCGAGCGGTAGTCGATGCACAGCCAGCCGGGGATATGGACCCCGGCCTGGAGGAACAGTTGCTGAAAATAACCGGACCAGGAGATGGCCACCGCCACGTTGCCGATCGCGTACTCGAGGATGAGGTCCCAGCCGATGATCCAGCCGACCAGCTCGCCCAGGGTGGCGTAGGCGTAGGTGTAGGCCGAGCCGGAGACCGGCAGCATGGCAGCGAGCTCGGCGTAGCAGAGCGCCGCGAAGCCGCAGGTGACGGCGGTGAGGACGAAGGAGAGGGTGATCGCCGGCCCCGCCCCCAAGTGCCCGCTGCCCCCCGCCGCGGCGGTGCCGACGGTGGAGAAGATGCCGGCGCCGATGATGGCGCCGATGCCCAGCAGGGTGAGCTGGAAGGCGCCCAGGGAGCGCCGGAGCTGGGACTCGGGGTTCTCGGCCGAGGCCAGGATCGCGTTCAGCGACTTGGTGCGGAAGATGCCCTGCAGCAAAGGTTTCCTCCCCGCGAGCTTCGCGGCCGGCCGGCCCGCGTGATCCCGCGTGTCCATGGTCCGTTGTGCGGGTCCGTTGTGCGCCGCGGGAGTCTGACACGGCCGGGGGGAGGGGCGCAACGGAGGGGGGGATCTGGCGTCCGCGGCCGTTTTCCTCTAGCATTCCGCCCGCCTCATGACTGGAACGAAGAAACTGCCGCTCCACACCCAGACCCCGCCCGGCGGCCCGTCCGGCCGCCGCGGGGAGATCCTCGCCCTTTTCGCGGCGCCGGCAGCGTAGCGGGACCCCCGGAGAGCCCACGGTTTCAGGGCTTTCCGGGAAATAGGGGAAGTCGGTACAACTGTTGCATTGGGTCCGCGTGTCGAGGTGGGGCAGTAAGGGACGTCGCCCCTCCGAGCCCCCTCCTCTTTCGGGCCGAATCTTCCGGGAACTCTTTTCGAGCTCCCCCCATCTAAGTGGTGGAGAGGTGACTATGCAGAGACCATTGATCATCCTTCCCGTGGCAGCCCTTCTCGTCCTGCCGCTGGCCGGCTGTGGCAAGATCCAGGCCCGGGCGGAGCTCAAGAAGGGGAACTCCTACTACACGCAGGAGCAGTACTCCAAGGCTCTGGACTACTACAAAAGAGGGCTGGAGCTCGATCCGGACGCCACCTTCGCCTGGCGCTCCGTGGGCTACTCCGCGCTCGCCCTCTACCGCCCGGGCGACCCCGATCCGAAGAACCAGCAGTACGCCGCCACGGCCATCGACGCCTTCGAGAAGTTCCTGGCGGAGAACCCGGACGACACGAAGATTGAAGATTATTTGATGGCCACCTACGTGAACGCCGAAAAGTACAACGAGGCGCTCTCCTTCATCGACCGCCGTATCCAGGAGCGGCCGGCGGAGGCGTCGAAGCTCGAGCAGGCCCGGGTCAACATCCTGACCAAGGCCGACCGGCTCGAGGAGGCGTTCAAGGAGGCCAACAAGCTGCAGGGCGAGGACAAGGCGAAGACCCTCTACGCCATCGGATCGACCGCCTGGGACAAGGTCTACCACGACCCCGGCAAGCTCGACTTCGAGGGCAAGGACCGGCTGATCACCCTGGGGCTCCAGGCCCTCCAGCAGTCGCTCGCCGCCGATCCCAATTCCGTGCCGACGATGGTCTACACCGGCCTGCTGTACCGCGAGAAGTCGAAGATCGACACCGACGGCGCCCAGCGGCTGGCGGACGAGACGACCGCGCACGATTGGACCGAGAAGGCGAAGGCGGCGATCGCGGCGCAAAAGAAGACGGCCGAGCAGGCGGCTTCCCCCTCCAAAACCTAAAGAATAGGTGAGATCATGTTTGAAAACTCGCTGATCGATTTGGACGTAAGGCGGCGCAGCCGGCGCTGGTGGATGGTGATGATCGCGCTGATCATCCACGTGGTGGGCGGCGGCGCGCTGCTGTTCGCGCAGTACTGGAACGTGCCGCCGGTGGAGGAGCCGCCGATCAACGTGGTGTTCGTCAACACCGCGCCGCCGCCGCCCCCCCCGCCGCCGCCGCCGCCGCCGCCGGCCGCCGCGAAGCCGGTGGAGGTGCCGAAAGAGGTGCCGCACATCCAGCCGACCGAGCCGGTGCAGCCGGTGCAGATCCCGGAGAAGGTGCCGCCGCCGTCCAACAACCCCCCCGCGGACGCCGGGGTTGAGGGTGGCGTCGAGGGCGGCGTCGCCGGCGGCGTCGTGGGCGGCGTGGTCGGCGGCGTGGTCGGCGGCGTCGTGGGCGGCACCCCGGGCGGGGTGGTCGGCGGTGAGGAGGCGCCGCTGCGTGTGGGCGGCGACGTGAGCCGGCCGGAGATCATCTCGGCTCCCAAGCCGGTCTACACCGAGCTCGCCCGCCGCGCCCGCGTCACCGGCACGGTGATCGTCGAGGCGATCATCGACCAGCAGGGCAACGTCACCAACGTGCGGGTCCTCAAGGGCCAGCCGATGGGCCTCGACAAGGCCGCGGTCGACGCGGTGCAGAGATGGAAGTTCAAGCCGGCCACGCTCGCGGGCAAGCCGGTCAAGGTCTACTACGTGCTGACGGTCAACTTCCAGGTGCAGTGAGCGCCTAGGCTTTCGCAAAGGAGAAGCGCATGGATCTGAATCCTCTTGTCCTCTGGGAACAGATGACGATCCTCAACAAGATCGTCATCGTCATTCTCATCCTTCTGTCGATCTGGTCGCTGTACGTGTGCGTCGAGCGCCTGATCGTCTTCCGCAAGGCCCGGAAGCAGTCGCTCCTGTTCGCCCGCCAGGCGACCGAGCACCTGAAGAACGACCGCGCGCAGGCGGCGATCGACGTCGCCATGAAGTACCCCCAGAGCCACCTGGCCCGCGTCGTGTCGGCCGGTCTGCAGTCGTTCCAGTTCGAGAGCCAGACGAGCCCCCTCTCCGAGGTCGAGATCGTCGAGGCGGCCACCCGCGCCGTCGAGCGCGCCACGCTGCTGACCACCTCGGACATGAAGCGCGGCATCGGCTCGCTCGCCACCATCGCCACCATCACCCCCTTCATCGGCCTGTTCGGCACCGTGATCGGCATCATCAACGCCTTCCACGGCATGGCCCTCACCGGCTCGGGTGGTATCGGCGCGGTGTCGGCCGGTATCGCCGAGGCGCTCGTGGCCACCGCCTTCGGTCTCGGCGTCGCCATCCCGGCGGCCTGGATGTTCAACTACTTCACCCAACAGCTCGAGCGGCTGCAGATCGAGATGTCCAACTCCTCGTCCGAGCTGGTCGACTTCTTCATGAAGCGCCAGAGGAGCAAGCATGCTGCCTAAGCACAACAAGCCCACGCTCGTCCGTGAGGTGCGGAGCGACATCAACGTCACCCCCCTCGTCGACGTCTGCCTGGTGCTGTTGATCATCTTCATGGTGGTCACTCCGCTGCTGCAGAAGGGTGTCGCCGTCACCCTTCCGGAGACGACCAACCCCGCGAAGATGCCCGAGAACGCCAAGCAGCTCACGATGGCGATCAACGCGGACGGCGCGGTTTTCGTCAACCAGAACTGGGTGCCCAAGGAGAGCCTGAAGGCCACGCTCGCCCAGGTCCACGACTCGACGCCGGACAAGGACGTGATGATCAAGGCCGACCGGCGCCTGAAGTACAAGGACGTGCGCTCGCTGATGCAGATGGTCAACGAGGCCGGCTTCAGCCATGTGGGCATGGTGACCAAGAAGAAGGCAGCGGGCGCCGGCGGCGCCTAGGCCGCCGTCACAAGCCGAAGGAGTTACAGCCATGGCAATGAACATGAGCTCTACAGGGGGAGTCCGGAGCGATATCAACATCACGCCTCTGGTCGACGTGGTGCTGGTGCTGCTGATCATCTTCATGGTCGCGGTGCCGCTGCTCCAGATGGGCTACCCAGCGCAGGTACCGCCGAAGGTCACGACCGCGACGCCGCCGCCGAGCGAAGACCAGATCATCGTGCGCATGGACGCCGCGGGCCAGACCTACATCAACAAGCAGGCCATCCCCTACGCCAACTTCGGCGGCGCCCTCCAGCAGGCGCTCACGGGCCGCCAGCAGAAGGTGGTGTTCTTCGCCGCCGACGGCGAGCTGCCGTTCGACAAGGTCATCGACTTCATGGACCTGGTCCGCAACAACGGCGCCGAGAACCTCGGCATCGTGTTCGACGACCTCAGACAGGGGGGCGGAGCCGCGGCGCCCGCCGGCGGCGCCCCGTAGATCGAGGGTCCAGCGCTTCCTCTCCATTCCCCCGCGTCCCCAGGACGAGGGGGTTTCGTTTTTCAGGCCGCTCCCTACGAGCCGCGCAACGCGTGGCGAATCCGTCCCAGCAGGACGTTGATCGGGTTCGAGCGGTCGAGGAAGGAGAGCACCGGCTGGCCGCGGACGCCCATCTCCTTGTAGAGAGTGAGCAGCTTCTGGTTGTTGCGGTCGACCTTGAGGCCGGCGCGCACCGCCTTCACCGCTCCCCGGCGGTCGCGGGCCAGCAGGCAGGTGCGGGCCAGGTTGAGATAGTTCTCGGCCTCGAAGAGCTCCACCTCGATCGAGTGCCGGCAGAGCCGGAGCCCCTCGCGGATGCGCCGGTCGCGCAGGGCGATGCCGTACCCCAGGTAGGAGTAGAAGAGCCCGGGGAGGCCGACGTTGGCGTCCTCGGTCTGCGTCACCTTGCCCAGGTACTGCAGGCCGGCGTTCCAGTCCCCTCTCCGGCAGCATTCGATGCCGAGCTTCACAGACGTAGCCATCTCGGGGCTCAGGGCCATCTCAGAGCTCCTCTCCGGTGGACCGAATCTCGCAGGAAGACGAAAAGCTATAGGAGAATTTATAGAAAAGGGCCTCCAGGTTCAAGCGGCCTCTCTCCGCCCCCGCCGTGCTACACTTCCTCCTCTACTCCAGCAATGAAGGGAAAAAGCGCGGCGTATGAGCAATCCGCAGAGCCCCTCGAGCCAGGAAGTCCGGGATTTGACCGAGCTGGCCCAGCGCTTCAACGCGAGCGGACGGTATGAGGAGGCGGCGGACATCCTCCTCCTGGCGCTGCGTCTGGACCCCAAGAACCTGAGCGTCAAGCTGGCCCTGGCGGAGGTCCGCAAGCTCCAGCAGCAGCACACGGGAGCGAGCTCACGCAGCCTGCGCGACATCCTGCGCGAGGGGTTCCGGCGCAACGCCATCGACGCCGCCCACTTCCTCGGCCTCGCCCACCTCTACGCCGAGAAGGGGGAGAACGCGCGCGCCATCGAGTGCATCGAGGTCGCCAAGGCCAAGGACCTGGCCAACCCCGCCAACCACAAGCTGCACGGCCGCCTGCTCTTCCGCCGCCGCGACTTCGACGGCGCCGTGGAGGAATTCGGCCGGGCGCTGCGCTACAACCCCTTCGACCGCGAGACGGCGGAGAGCCTGGGGCGGGCCGAGTACGAGCGCAAGCAGTTCGAAGCGGCGCTGAGCGCCACCGTACACGCTTTCCTGCTGCTCAACGACGGCGACGAGGAGGGAGTGCGGCGGCTGCGGCGGCGCATCCAGACCCTGAAGCAGATCCTGGGCTGGGGCAATCGCGAGCTGTCGCGCGTCTTCCGCGAGCGCCAGGAGATGGTGCACATCTCCTTCGACCGGCTGGAGTGGCACCGCGAGCGCTTCCTGGAGCAGGGGGGGCTGCCGGGGGCCAACCTCTCGCTCACCGCGCCGCCGCCCAAGCGGCGGGACGCCGGCGGCCAGCTCGAGCTGGCCTCGCGCCTGCGGCGGATCAAGCCCCTCGCCCACTTCTCCGACGAGCAGATCTTCCGCCTCACCCAGGCCGTCCGCGAGGAGATCCACGACGTCGGCAGCCTGATCTTCGGCCACCGCACCCAGGAGCGCGACCTCTACATGCTGGAGCGGGGGGAGATCACCGTCCAGCGCACCACCTCCTACGGCACCTTCGCCCTGGGGGTGGTCGAGCCGGGGGACTTCTTCGGCGAGGCGAGCTTCATCACCGGCCAGGAGCGCAGCACCGACGCCCTCGCCGCCGCGGCCAGCCTGATCTTCCGCCTCGACGCCGCGACGCTCGACAATCTGATCGAGGGCTCCGCGGAGCTGGGGGTCCAGATCTACTGGACGCTCTGGCACAGCCTGGCGCGCAAGCTGCGGGCGACCAACGAGCAGCTCAAGTCGTTCTTCTCCGAGGAGTCGATGCCGGAGAGCTTCCTGCGCCTGCGCAAGCAGGCCGCGGGGGTTCCCGCGAACGTGCGGGTGGAGGAGTCGGACAAGATCCGCCTCTTCCGCGAGCAGGGGCTCTCCCGCCGCGAGCTGATCACCCTCGCCACCTTCTCGCGCGAGAAGCGCTTCAACGCCGGGGCCTCCCTGTTCCAGGAGGGGGACGAGGGGAACGAGATGTACATCATCCTGGAAGGACGGGTGATGATCTCGAAGTTCATCCCCGGCGCCGGCGAGGAGGCGCTCGCCATCCTGGAGCGCGGCGACTTCTTCGGCGAGATGTCGCTGATCGACGGCGAGCCGCGCTCGGCCGACGCCCGCGCCCACGCCGGCCCGCTCACCGTGCTGGCCCTGGACCAGGGGACCGTCCGCGAGGTCCTCGCCATGGACCCCCACGCCGCCCTCGAGTTCCTCCAGCTCCTCTGCCGCCTGGTCGCCAACCGCCTGCGCGAGATCGACGAGAAGGTTATCGGCTGGCGGATCATGTCCGGTGAGCGCAACGAGAGCGTGTCGGCGTAACGCTTCCACCCGGGGTGAGGCTCGGGCGGAAGGCGATTTGACACGACGGTTTCCAGGAGCCATACTTCGGTATGAATTCGGTAGGAGAATCGTCATGCCTCAAGCCGTGAAAATTGCCATCAGCTTGCCTCCAAAGATTCTCGACTCCGTGGAGAAGGAAAGGCGGCGGCGGGGCGAGAGCCGTAGCGAGTTCTTCCGGCAAGCCGTTCAGGCATTTCTGCGCGACTTGCAGAGACGCAAGGACGTGGAGCGCTACGTTCAGGGCTATATCGAGCACCCGGAGCGCGCCGAAGAAGTAGACGCGATCAGCTCGGCGAGCCATGCAACTCTGGCCGAGGAGCCCTGGGATTGAGGCGTTGTGAGGTCTGGTGGGCGGATCTCCCCCCACCGGCGGGTCGACGGCCAGTCGTCCTGCTCTCGCGTGACGAAGCCTACAGTGTTCGCGCCCAAGTGACGGTGGCGCCCGTAACGACGAACCGCCGCCGCATCCCCGTAGAGGTCGACCTCGGTCCCGAGGATGGTCTTCCCAAGCAGTGCGCCGTCAATCTCGACTCTATTGTCACCATCCAGAAATCACACCTCGAACAGTGCATCGCTCTCCTCCGTCCGGAGAAGGTCAGGCAGGTCGAAGCAGCCCTTCGCTTCGCCCTGGGTCTTGAATGAATAGGACCGTGCCGGCCTGACTTTCTGGCCTCCCCAGGTTAGGATTGCCTGCCAAGGCAGGCCTGAATGAGCACAATCCTACCCATCAACATTGACGACCTCCTTCACTTCCGGGGTGTCGAGTCCTCACGGGTCGAATTCAAGAAAAGCTGGAACGAAGGACCGACGGGACAGCAGATCCTCCGCACAATCTGCGCCTTTGCCAACGACCTCCAGAACCTGAACGGCGGCTACGTCATCCTCGGAGTGGAAGAAGAACACGGGCTTGCGAAGCTTCCTCCCGCGGACTTGAGCCCGGAAGAGATCGCCAAGGCCCAGACGTGGATCAGGGGCCGTTGCAACACCTTGGACCCGGTCTATCAGCCCATCTTCTCTCCTGAGGTCGTCGAGGGAAAGCACATCCTCGTCGTCTGGGCCCCGGGCAGCGACACCCGTCCCCATCAAGCGCCGGAAGGGTCGGAGAAGACGGGACGAAAATATTTCGCGCGGATCGGCAATGAAACGGTGGAGGCCAAAGGGGCGATCCTCACCCAACTCATTCAGCTCACGGCCAAGGTTCCCTTCGACGATCGCCGCGCCCTCGGCGTGCCGGTCGAAAAGATTCGCGAGGCCAAAGTCAGGGAATTTCTGGCCGATATCCATAGCGGCCTGCTCGATGAGCCGGATGCGAGAGAGATCTACCGCCGAATGCAGATCTCTTCCCGCGTCAACGGGCACGACGCCCCACGTAATATCGGGCTCCTGCTCTTTTCCGACGACCCAGAGGAATGGTTCCGCGGCGCCCATGTCGAAGTGGTGCAATTCGCCGATGACGCGTCAGGGAACGTCATCGAAGAGAGGGTCTTTCGCGGCCCACTCCAGCAGCAGATCCGTGACGCCCTGGCGTACCTGCGCACCTTTTCAGCCCGGCATCTGGAGAAGCTCGGCGACCGGCCCGAGGTCAGGGACTGGGTCAGCTTTCCCTTCCCCGCGATCGAGGAATCGCTCGTCAACGCGCTCTATCACCGTAGCTACGAGGGAGAGCCCGAGCCTACCAAGGCCTATCTCTACTCTGATCGTCTGGAGGTCATCAGTTATCCTGGGCCGGTCCCTGGGATCGAGGCAAGGCACCTGCAACCGGGTGCCATGATCCCTCCGGTCCCAGCGAGGAACCGGAGGATTGGAGAGCTGCTCAAGGAGCTTCGTCTGGCCGAAGGCCGGGGCACGGGAATTCCCAAGATCTTCCGGGCCATGCAGCAGAACGGCTCCCCTCCTCCACGCTTCGATTTCGATGACGCCAGAACCTATTTCCGCGTCACTTTGCCGGCGCATCCCGAATACCTGACCATCTCCGCTCTCCGGGACGCCGCACACCTGCGGGCCCTCGGCGACGAGAGCGGCGGACGCCAGCGCCTGCGGCGGGCCCTGAACGAACAGCCAGGCTCTGGCACGCTGGCCGCAGCCCTGATCGAGGACTTCGCCCGAACGGGAGACCTGGATGCGGCCCGCAGGACGCTCGACCTGCTCATGAGCACCGCGCATACCGATCATGTCTCGCGCGCCATAACAGCCCTCTCAAAAGCTTATTTCAACGCTGACCGCATCCAGGAAGCGAAGGCGATTCTGGACCAGCTCCCCAGGGGTGAGGACTGACCCCTACTCGTACCGCAACGCCGACGACGGGTCCACCCGCGCGGCCTTCCAGGCGGGGGCGAAGCAGGCGAGCAGGGTGACCAGCAGCGCGAAGCCGACCACCGCCAGCACGTCCCGCGGCACCACGCGGAAGGGCACGGAGCTCACGAAGTAGATCGCCGCCACTTCCGGGTCGAAGCGCACCAGCTCGAAGGTGGTGAGCACCCAGCAGACGCCGGCGCCGAAGAGCACGCCCAGCAGCGTGCCGAAGGCGCCCAGGAACCCGCCGTAGGTCAGGAAGACCAGCCGCAGCTTCGCCGGCCGCAGCCCCAACGCCCCCAGCAGGCCGATGTCGCGCATCCGCTCGCGCACCAGCACCACCAGTGTCGAGGCCACGTTGAAGGTGGAGACGATGACGATCAGCCCGAGGACCACGAAGAGGGCGATCTGCTGCAGCTTGAGCGCCGTGAACAGCTCGCGGTTGAGCTGCCGCCAGTCGGTGACCACGAAGTCCGGCTGCAGGATGCTGGACACGGCGTCGGCGATGCGCGGCGCCTCCTCGGGGTCCGCCACCGTGAATTCCAGCAGGTCCACCGCCGTCTGCCCCCCCATCAGGCGCTCCACCAGCGGCCGGTCGAGCAAGACCCAACTGCGGTCGAACTCGGCGAAGCCGGTCGAGAACGTCCCCGCGACGCGGACGCTCTGATAGCGGAAATGCGGCCGTCCCTCCTCGAAGCCGAGGGCCACCAGGCGCAGGACCTCGCCGGATTTCGCGCTCAGACGATCGGCCAGGTCCTTGCCCAGCACGGCGGAGGGGATGCCGTCCGCGGACGGGCGGAGCTGCTCCGCCGTGGCCGTGAGCTGACCGCCTCCGGGATCGATGCCGCGCAGCACCACCTCCAGCCCCTGCGGCACTCTGGCGCTGGAGACCGACCCTTGCCCATAGGCCACGCGGCCCAGCCGCCGCACTCCGGGGATGGCCAGCAGCTTCCGCCGGCGCTCGGGGGAGAGCGCTCCGGTCTCGCCCCCCACCGGATAGGCGATCACGGCGGCGTTGCCCCGCACGAGCTTGCTCTGGAGATCCTGCCGGTAGCCGGTCATCAGGGCCATGGCGATGATCATCGCCATCACCCCCAGCGCGGTCGAAAGCAGCGCCGCCCGCGCCGTGCCGTCCAGCAGCCGGCTGTGCCGCCCGCGCAGGAACCGCCAGGCGATCACCCACGGGAGAGGGCCGGCGAGGGAGGGATCGGCCGGACGGGGGCTCATCGCCGTGTGGTGGCGTCGAGGAAACGGTCGAACAGGAACGAGGCGTCGTGGGGGCCGGGGGCGGCCTCGGGGTGGTATTGCACGGACCACACCGGCTTGTCCGAGACGGCGAACCCCTCGACCGTGCCGTCGTTCAGATTGACCTGGGTGACGGCGCAGGAGGGGGGGAGCGACGCGGGATCGACGGCGAAGCCGTGGTTCTGGCTGGTGATCGCCACCTTGCCCGTCTCCATGTCGCGCACCGGCTGGTTCCCCCCGTGGTGGCCGAACTTGAGCTTGAAGGTGCGGCCGCCCAGGGCCAGCCCGAGGAGCTGGTGCCCCAGGCAGATGCCGAAGACCGGCACCCGCGCCGCCACCAGCTCGCGGACGTTCTCGATGATCCCGGTCAGCGGCTCCGGATCGCCTGGCCCGTTCGACAGCACCACGCCGTCCACCGGCAGCGCCAGCACGTCCTTCGCCGGCGTGCGGGCCGGCAGCACCGTGAGCCGCGCCCCCCGCTCAGCCAGGGAACGGAGGATGTTCGCCTTCACCCCGAAGTCGTAGACCGCGAGATGGCGCCGCTCCTCCCCCACCGCCGGGATCTCATAGGGCGCGGCGCAGGTCACCTCGTCCACCAGCGCCCGCCCCGCCATGGTGGGGAACGCGGCCACCTCGGCGGACAGGGCCGCGAGGTCGGAGCGCTCGGTGGTGAGCACCCCCCGCAGGGCGCCGCGCTCGCGCAGCCGCCGCACCACGGCGCGGGTGTCGAGCCCCTGGAGGGCCGGCACGCCGTGGCGCCGCAGATAGGAGACCAGGCTCTCGTTTCCCACCGAGCCCGAGAAGCGGGCGGTGAACTGCCGGGCGATGAACCCCTCGACCCACGGCCGCTCCGACTCGGCGACCTCCGGCGTGGTGCCGTAGTTGCCGATGTGCGGCTGGGTCATCACCACGATCTGGCCGCGGTAGGAGGGATCGGTGAGCACCTCCTGATAGCCGGTCATCGAGGTGTTGAATACCACCTCGCCGAAGCGGGTGCCGGGCGAGACGGCCTCGCCCTCGAACACGGAGCCGTCCTCCAGGACGAGCAGACCGGTGGATGGGGACGCTTTCAAATCGGGGCTCCTCGCATCCGGGGAGACGTTTCCCCCGGAGGCCGCGACAGGGTATCATGGGCCCGTTTTTGTAGAGAGAAAACCAGTAGGAGGAATCACGATATGCGGTGCTCACGCGTCTCGCGTCCGGCCCTGCTCGCGCTGCTCGCCCTGATCGCGGCGGCGTCCCTGCTGCTGGCGGCCGCGGCCTATACGATCGTCCTCAAGGACGGCCATACCCTGGTCGCCAAGGAGAAGTACACGGTCAAGAACGGCCGCGCGATCATCACCCTGCTCAACGGCACGCAGACGTTCGTGCCCGTGGACCAGATCGACGTCCCGAAGACGGAGCAGGCGAACAAGCTCGGCCTGGGCACCGGCGTGCTGGTCCCCGGCTCCCCCCAGGACGTCGGAACCGTGCCCGCCCAGCCGCGCAAGGACGAGACCCTGGCCGACCTGATCCACAAGCAGGGCGCGGGAGCTCACGACGTGCCGGGGAGCAAGCGCGCGCAGAAAGATCAGCCCGCCGCCGCCGGCAAGCTCGTGAGGACCAGGGCCGGCTTCAACGACCTCTCGGCCTTCCCCCGCAAGCCCTACTCCCACCCCGACGTCAGCGCCCAGCTCCAGCAGTTCTTCCATGCCCAGGGGTTCGACGGGGTGGAGATCTGGGAGGGAACGCAGGCGGACCGCCCGCTGATCGAGATCACCGCGAGCTCGGAAGGCACCGTCTTCAAGGCGCTCGCCACCGCGGCCAACGGCCTGCTCCAGATCCGGACCGCCTTCCCCAACCGGGTGTCCGCCTTCGAGGTGCTGCTCTCCACGACCGGCCGCGAACGGGCCGGCCAGTTCGAGCTCACCCCCGAGATGGCGACCGATCTCGTTTCCAAGAAGGTGGACGTGACGGCGTTCTTTGTGAAGAACGTGCAGTTCTAGCAGGTGATCGGTCTGATCCGACGGATCGGTCGGATGGCCTCTATTTTAAGCGTGAGGTTTCGGGCGGGGGGGCCTCTACGACGGCACCTCCGTCTCCTCCTCCCCCTCCTCCGGATGGAGCCCCAGATACCGCTCCACGTCCATCCCCACCCTTCGCTGGAAGCGCTGGCGGTAGCTCTCCACCTCGCCGACGGCCTCGTCGAGGAAGATCCGCTCGACGCGGAAGAGGGGGACGAACATGGTCGAGAGGCCCAGCGTCTGGTCCCCCTTGCGGACCGCCTGGGCCATCCAGTCGTCGAAGCTCGAGACGTTGATGCCGCGCAGCATCACTCCCGCCACTCCGAGCTCCTGGAGAACCCCCCAGAATTTCTCGGTCGGATTGACCAGATGGACGATCACCAGCGAGCCGGGACGGATCATCCGCCGTGCTCTCCTTCCGACAATTCCAGCAACACCCCGCCGGCGCTCTTGGGATGGACGAACTGCACCCAGCAGCCGCCGGCCCCGCGGGTGGGCTCGGGACGGAGCACCTGATAGCCCGCCTCGCGCAGCCGCGCGTCGTCGGCGCGGACGTCGTCGCTGCCCAGGCAGAGATGGTGGATTCCGGGCCCCCTCTTCTCCAGGAACCTGGCGATGGGGGAATCCTCCGACATCGGCTCCAGGAGCTCGATGCGCGACTCGCCGCAGGGGATCAGGGCCACGCGCACCCCCTCGTGCGGCACCTCCTCGATGGCCTCGACGTGGAGCCCCATCGCCTCGTAGAGCCCCTTGGCCTCGTCGATCGAGCGCACCGCGATCCCCACGTGGTCGATCTTGCCGATCATGCCATGCGCTCCTCCGTCGGTCCCGCGGGGCCCTCCTCGGCGGCCAGCTCGATCTCTTCGCGGACCTCCTCGCGGGCGTCCTCCAGGACCCCGGCGAACAGCCGGTCCGCCACCTGATAGGGGTCGACCTTCCGCTCGTGCCCGCGCTCGACCTCGCGGTCCACGCCCAGCACCCGGTCCGCGGCGGCCACCACCCGCTCCTTGAGGATCGTCTCCACCCGCAGCCGCAGGTGAGAGCGCCGGCGGCGGTCGATCTCGCCGCTGGTCATCATGTAGTCCCGGTGACGCTCGATCTCGGCCAGGAGCTTGTCCACCCCCTCGTCGCGCGCCGCCACGGTCTTGACGATGGGCGGCAGCCAGTCGCCGTGCTCGCCGATCGACAGCATCATCTGGAGATCCTTGGCCGTCTTCTCCACTCCGTCGCGGTCGGCCTTGTTGACCACGAAGACGTCGGCGATCTCCAGGATGCCCGCCTTGATGGCCTGGATGTCGTCCCCCAGGCCGGGGACGGTCACCACGACGACGGAGTCCACCGTGCGCACCACGTCCACCTCGTCCTGCCCCACGCCCACCGTCTCGACGAGGACCCAGTCGAAGCCGGCCGCGTCGAGCAGATCGACGGCGTCGCGCGAGGCGCGGGCGAGGCCTCCCATGGCGCCGCGGGTGGCCATCGAGCGGATGAAGACGCCGGGATCGGTGTAGAGGGCCGACATGCGGATACGGTCGCCCAGGAGGGCGCCGCCGGTGAACGGGCTGGTGGGATCGACGGCCAGGATGCCCACCGTCTCCCCGCGCTGGCGGATGCGGCGGGCGAGACGGTCCACCAGCGTGCTCTTGCCGGCGCCCGGGGGACCGGTGATGCCGATCACCCGCGCCTTGCCCGTCTCCCCATAGACGCGCCGGATCAGCTCCCGCTGCCCCGCCCCGCCGTCCTCCAGGATCGAGATCGCCCGCCCGAGAGCGCGCGGATTGCGCTGGAGCAGGCGCGGAACGAGGTCGTCGAGGGAGCCCCTCACCTGATTGATCCCCTTCAGGAGCGACCCTTCAGAAGCTGCCGCGCGATCACCAGCCGCTGGATCTCGCTGGTGCCCTCGCCGATGGTGCAGATCTTGGCGTCGCGGTAGTACTTCTCGGCCCGGTAGTCCTTGATGAAGCCGTAGCCGCCGTGGATCTGCACGCCGCGCTCGGAGCAGAAGACGGCGGCCTCGCCGGCGTAGAGCTTGGCCTCGGAGGCGAGGTGCGAGAACCGGGCTCCGCGGTCCGCCGCCTCGGCCGCGGCGAAGGTCAGCGCCTGGGCCGCGGCGACGCGGGTGGCCATCTCGGCGAGCGCGAACTGGATGGCCTGGAATTGGGCGATCGGCTTGCCGAACTGCTCGCGCTCCTTGGCGTAGGCGAGCGCCGTGTCGAAGGCGCCGATGGCCGTGCCGAGCCCCAGCGCCGCGATCGAGATGCGGCCGCCGTCGAGGATCTGGAGGGCCTGGACGAAGCCGTCCCCCTCCTTGCCCAGCAGCCGGTCCGCGGAGACGAAGCAATTCTCCATCACCACTTCCGCCGTGTCCGAGGCGCGGATGCCGAGCTTGTTCTCCTTCTTGCCCGGACGGAAGCCCTCCATCCCCTTGTCGAGCACGAAGGCCGAGATGTTGTGGCCGCGTTGCCCATTGGGATCGGTCACCGCGAAGACCACGCAGATGTCCCCCACGCTGCCGTGGGTGGTGAAGGTCTTGGAGCCGTTCAGGATCCAGCCGCCGTCCACCCGCTCGGCGCGGGTGCGGGTGCCGGCCGCGTCCGAGCCCGCGTTGGGCTCGGTGAGGCTCCAGGCGCCGATCTTCTCGCCCCTGGCCAGCGGCACCAGCCAGCGCCGCCGCTGCTCCTCGTTGCCGAACTTGTAGATGTGGTTCGAGCAGAGCGAGTTGTGGGCCGCGACGCTGATGCCCACCGAGGGGTCCACCCGCGACAGCTCGGTGATGACGATCACGTATTCGATGTATCCGAGCCCCGCGCCGCCGTACTCCTCGGGGAAGATGACGCCGAGGAAGCCGAGCTCCCCCGCCTTCCGCATCACCTCGCGGGGGAACTTCTGGCTCTCGTCGATCTCGTCGACGATGGGATCGACCTCGCGGCGGGCGAACTCCCGCGCGGTCTCCTGGATGGCGCGCTGCTCGTCGTTCAGGGAAAAGTCCACGGTCTGTCTCCTCTCGCCCTTCGAAGGGCCGGGCGATGCTATCGCGCCCCTTGGAGGGTTCGCAACGCGGCGGGGATCATCCGCCATGGCCCGCTTCTTGCTGCTTCCCAGAGTGAAGTTGAGCGCAGCCCTGCTTTTCCTACTGAAAATTCAGAGGTGGAACTATGAAAATCTTCCGCATCGCGCTTCTGGCCATGCTCCTCCTGGGCAGCATCGCCGGGGCCGCTTTCGCCCAGACCTCGATCTCCGCGGGGATCCACGTCGGCCCTTCCGGCCGCGCCTCGGTGGATCTCGGCTTCTTTTACGACGACCTCGCACCCTACGGCAACTGGATCCAGCGCCCGAGCTACGGCTGGGTCTGGGCGCCGCGCGCGGTCTCCGCGGGCTGGCAGCCCTATCGGGACGGCCACTGGATCTGGACCGACCAGGGGTGGACCTGGGTGACGGACGAGCCCTACGGCTGGGCGACCTACCACTACGGCCGCTGGTACGCCGATCCGGAGATCGGCTGGGCGTGGGTACCCGGCGACGAGTGGGCCCCGTCCTGGGTCTCATGGCAGGAGGGGGGCGACTATATCGGCTGGGCCCCCCTGCCCCCTTCCGTGACCGTCAGCTTCGGCGGCGTCGTCGCGGTGACGCTCGCCCCGGAGACCTACGTCTTCGTGCCCGAGCGCTACTTCCTCGCGCCGAGCTTCACCTCCTACATTGTGCCGCGCGAACGGTGTGTCGACGTCTACCGCCGGACCCACAACTTCACCCACTACCGTCATTCCGGCGACCGGGTCTACAACGACGGAGTGCCGGTCGAGCAGGTCCAGCGGTTCGTCGGCCGTCCGGTGCAGCGCTACCAGCTCGCCGACGTCACGTCAGCCCGGGCGGCGCGGATCCAGGGCAACCGGGTGTCGATCTTCCGTCCCCAGGTGCAGAAGGCCAACGTCCCGCCGCCCCCGCAGCGGCCGGCCGCCCGCAAGGCGGTGGTGGACGCGGCGCAATTCCAGCAGAGCCACCCCGACCGCGCCGCCCGCCGGGCCGAGGCCCAGGGGACGGGCGCTCCAGGGGCTCAGCCGGCTCCACGCCCCGGACCACAGCCGCGGACCGTCCAGATCCCGACCGAGGAGAAACAACCCGCCGCTCACCCGCGGAGCCACGGCAAGGTCCAGCAGCAGGAGGCTCCTCCGCCGGGCCACCAGCACCAGGTCCAGCCGCCTCCGGAGCAGACCGAGCGGCAGCCCCCACCCCGGCATGAGAAGCCGCCGGTCCAGGACCAGGAGAAGCGGCAACCGCACAATCCGCCGCCGCCGGAGCACCCGCAGCACCAGGTGGAGCCCCAGCAGCACCACCAGCAGCCGCCTCCGCCGCCTCCGCAACAAAAGCAACAGCAGGAGAAGAAGAAGAAGGAGAAGCAGCAGCAGGAGGAGGAGCGGAAGCCGCCGCAGCGGTAGCCGTTCCCGCCCTGAAGGGCGGGTATTTGAACAGCCTGGGGTTTCAACCTGGTTTCAACCCCAGGCTGGGCGGGGCGCGGTAAAACCCAAACCGCCCACCTTCCCCCCTGGAAACCTCACCCCCGTTATCGGCCTCATCCGACCGATCCGTCGGATCGGTCGGATCGGTCGAATGGCTTTTTAAGCCGCGCCTCCTACAGGCACCACCGCCTCAACCGCGTTCCCAGAAAATCGTCCCCCCTCCACCCCACCCCCGTCCTCCACAGGAGTCCCATCCCGGGATCCTCCGGGGGAAAAGGGTTGGCATAGCTCTTGCCCCATATATCCACCGTAACCGCGCCGCCGATCCTCGGCGAGCCACAAACAGGGCGCGGAAATCAAGAAAACGGCGAGGTACCATCATGAAAACCACAAGAAACATACTCTTCGCCTTGCTCCTCTTGAGCAGCGTCGCCGGCGTGGCCTCGGCCTCGACGTCGGTTGCGGCGGGGGTCCACATCGGCCCCTCCGGGCACACCTCCGTGGATCTCGGCTTCTTCTACGACAACCTGGCTCCCTACGGGAATTGGGTCCAGCGGCCGAGCTACGGCTGGGTCTGGACGCCGACCGCGGTCGCCACGAGTTGGCACCCCTATGAGTACGGACACTGGGTCTGGACCGACCAGGGGTGGGTCTGGGTCAGCGATGAGCCCTACGGCTGGGCCACCTACCACTACGGCCGCTGGTACGACGACCCCGACATCGGCTGGGCCTGGGTGCCTGGCAACGAATGGGGTCCCTCCTGGGTCTCCTGGCAGGCGGGCGCCGATTACGTCGGCTGGGCTCCGCTGCCTCCGGGCGTGAGCGTCAGCGTCGGCTTCGGCGGCGGCGGTTACGGCGGCTACGCCTACGGGATCGCCCCCTCGAGCTACGTCTTCGTGCCGGAGCGCGACTTCCTGGCGCCCCGCATCGCCAGCTACGCGGTGCCGTACGCGCGGGTCAACACCTTCTGGGGCCAGACCCGCAACTTCACCAACTACCGCTTCGGCGGCGGCCGGGTCTTCAACCAGGGGATCCCCGTCGACCAGGTCCAGCGCTTCGTCGGCCGCCGGGTGCCGCGCTATCAGGTAGCGGACCTCGGTGGTAACGACTTCAGGCGGTTCCGCGGCGGCGCCCAGATCCAGGGCAACCGGCTGGCGATCTTCCGGCCGCAGGTGCGGAAGGCGGCCCATGTGGCATCGCCCCTCCAGCGAGCGGCGGCCCGGCGGGCGGTGGTGAGCGCGGCCCAGTTCAAGGCGGCCCATCCGCAGCGCGTCGCGTTGGCCCAGCGGCAGCAGACTCTGGCCCACCAGAACCGCCAGCAGCAGGTCCGACAGCAGAGAGCCGAGGTGCACGGCGGGGCGCCGGGCGTCAATCCGCGCGGCAAGGCCCTCCAGCAGCGGCAGGCGCAGAGCCTGCGCCAGCAGGAGAAGATCCAGCAACGCCAGACCCGCGTCGATCAGAAGCAGGCCCGCATCGACAACCAGAGGGTCCGGGTGAATCAGGCCCAGCAGCGCCAGGCGCAGAGCTTCCGCCAACAGCAGAAGGTCCAACAGCGCCAGGCCCAGGTCGAGCAACGGCAAGCTCGCGTTGACCGCCAACGGGTCCAGATCGACCGCGCCCAGCAGCGCCAGTCTCAGGCCGCCCGCCAGCAGCAGAAGGCCGCGGCCCAGCAACAGCGGCAGGCCCGCGCCGAGCGGCAGCAGCAACGGCCCCCCGAGCGGGCCCAGCAGCGGCAGGCCATGCAGCAGCAACGGGCCGCGCAGCGCCAGGGCCAGGGCGGTGGCCGTGGGCAGGGTCAGGGCCAGGGTGGCAACGGTGGCCATCGCGGCCACAACCGGCCTCCTGGGCAGTAGAAAGGCCTTGAACGCCTCTTCCAAGAGCCCGGCATCGCGCCGGGCTCTTTTTGTTGCCCCCCAGGTGGGACGGGCACGGACAGCAGACACGGACCGCACCCCACTCACCGACACGGACCGCGGAGGGCCGCACCGTCCCCCCACTCACCGAAAACGTCCTCTCCAGAGGTCGATTTTCCATCGTCTCCCCAGGGGAAGGGCCTGGCACAGCCATTGCGTTATACAGGGTTGGGTGATCCGCGCGGGAATCTGAGCAAAGGTATGGCAACCGGCCCGGTATTACCCCACAATAGGGAAAACCACGAGGTAACACTTCATGAAAACCACACGCAACGTTCTTTGTGCCCTCCTCCTGCTGAGCGCCATCCCCATGGCGGCCTCGGCCCAACTCTCCGTCGGCGGTGGGGTCAGCGTCGGGTCCCACGGGCACGCCTCGGTGGACCTGGGCTTCTTCTACGACAGCCTGGCGCCTTACGGGAACTGGATCCAGCGCCCGAGCTACGGCTGGGTCTGGACGCCGCGCGCGGTCTCCGCGAGCTGGCGCCCCTATCAGGCCGGACACTGGGTGTGGAGCGACGAGGGGTGGACCTGGCTCTCCGACGAGCCCTACGGCTGGGCCACCTATCACTACGGCCGCTGGTATCAGGACCCCGAGATCGGCTGGGCCTGGGTGCCCGGCAACGACTGGGGTCCGGCCTGGGTCTCCTGGCAGGAAGGCGACAACAACGTCGGCTGGGCTCCCCTGCCCCCCGGCGCCAACGTCACCGCGGCCAGCTATAACAACGGCCCCGGCCCCGGCTATGAAAATGGTCCCGGCCCCGGGTACGACAACAGCCCAGGCCCCGGCTACGACAACGGCCCAGGCCCCGGCTACGACAACGGTCCCGAGCCCGGCTATGACAACGGCCCAGGCTATGACAACGGCCCCGGGTACGGCTACGACAACGGCTACGCTTACGGCGGTGGCGCCCCCTACTACGGCGGCGGGTACGGGTACGGCGGCTACGGCGGCTACGGGTACGGCGGGTACGGCTACGGCGGGTATGCCTACGGGCTCTATCCCTCGGCCTACCTCTTCGTGCCGGTGCAGTCCTTCCTGGCCGTCAACCTGTTCGACTTCTTCTTGCCGTTCGCGAGTGTGAACGTCTTCTTCGGCCACACCCACAACTGCACCTACTACGGCTATCATGGCGGCCACTACTACAACCAGGGCATCCCGTACGCGCACGTCCAGCGGTACTACCACAACGTGCCGCACTACCACATCGCCGATCTCCATGGCTTCCAGGGCCACGGCCACCAGATCGCGGGCAACCGCATCGACTTCTTCCGGCCGCAGGTGCAGCGGACGCGCGGGATCACCCCGCTCGACCGTCCCAACGCTCGCGGCTCGGTGATGCGGGCGGACCAGTTCCGCGCCGCCTTCCCCGATCGCGTGGCCCGGGCTCAGCGGGAAACCGCCACCAACCGTCAGGCGTTCCGTGGCCAGGTCCAGGGAGCCTCTCCCCGCCAGCGTGACGGGCAGCAGGCTCAGGGCCGCAACGGCCGTCAGGGCGCCATCGACTACGGCCAGCGCAATCAGCAGCAGGGTCAGACCGGCCAATATCGGGGTCAGATCGACCGCCAGAGGCAGAACGATACCCTGCGGCGCAACCAGGAGCAGGCCTACGGCCAGCGCCAGTACAACGTTCCGCGCAACCAGGACCAGGTCTATGGCCAGCGCCAGCAGAACGGCAACCAGCAGCGCTGGCAGCAGAACCAGGTCCAGCGCCAGCAGCGGCAGAACGACAACCAGCAGCGTTGGCAGCAGAACCAGTCCCAGCGTCAGCAGCGGCAGTCCGACAACCAGCAGCGCTGGCAGCAGCAACGGCAGTACACCGCCCCGAGGGCCCAGGAGCGGAGCTACCAGCCGCCCCAGCGCCAGTCGGCGCCCCAGCGGGAATACCGCAACGAGAACCGGGGCCAGAGCAACAACAACGGCCGCGGTCAGAGCCAGAGCAACGGCAACGGCCACCGGCATGGTCATGGGGGCTGATCAGCCCACCTCCTGACCGTCCTGAAAGAGCCCGGCACCCGCCGGGCTCTTTTTTTGCCGTCAGGTTGGCGTCCCCGGTCCGCGCCTCAACCGTCCTCCCCTGGGGTCCCTCCGCCCGTTCCCCCGAGGGAAGCCACTTGGCACGGCTCTTGCCCTATATATCCGGTGACCGCGCGTGGGAACCACGCAACGAGGCAGACCAACACCGCGCGGAATTCAGATCAACGAGGTGACTTATGAAAACAACGCGCAATGCGCTCTTCGCCCTGTTCCTCCTGGCGGCCGGCACCGTGACGGCGGCTTCGGCCCAGGTCTCGATCGGGGCGGGCATCCATATCGGTCCCTCGGGGCGGGCCGCGGTGGACCTCGGCTTCTTCTACGACAACCTCGCCCCCTACGGGAACTGGATCCAGCGCCCGAATTACGGCTGGGTGTGGACGCCGACCGCCGTCTCCACGAGCTGGCGCCCCTACGAGGACGGCCACTGGGTCTGGACCGACCAGGGGTGGACCTGGATCACCGATGAGCCCTACGGCTGGGCCACCTACCACTACGGCCGCTGGTATCAGGATCCCCAGATCGGCTGGGCCTGGGTGCCCGGCAACGACTGGGGTCCGGCCTGGGTCTCCTGGCAGGAAGGCGCCAACTACGTCGGTTGGGCCCCCCTGCCTCCGGGCGTCGACATCAGCGCCAGCTATAACAGCGGCTACGGCGGCGGTTATGGCTACAACGGCGGCGGCTACGGGAGCTACGACTACGGGATCGGCCCGGACGCCTACGTCTTCGTGCCCGAGCGCAACTTCCTGTCGCTGAGCATCGGGTCCTACGTCGTACCGCAGGTCCAGGTCAGCGCCTTCTGGGGCCAGACCCGCAACTACACCAGCTACCGCCGCGAAGGGGACCGGTACTTCAACCAGGGCGTGCCCGTCGACCGCATCCAGCGGGTAGTCGGCCGTTCGGTGCCGCGCTACCAGATCGCCGACCTCCAGACGACGGACTACCGCCAGCCGCGGACCCGGATCGCGGGCAACCAGGTCCAGATCTTCCGGCCGCAGGTACAGCAAACCGCCCAGGTGGCGCCGCCCGTCTCCCGTCCGGCGGCCCGGAGAGCGGTGGTGAGCGCCGAGCAGTTCCAGGCCAGCCACCCGAACCGCGCCACCCGGAGCCAGCAGGTGAACGGGGACCAGCAGCAGGCCAACCGGTACCAGCGCCAGCAGCAACAGCAGCAGGGCGCCCAGCCGCAGGTCCAGCCCTACCAGCCGCGGACGTACAACCAGCCGCCGCAGGCCCAGTACCAGACCGGCCGGCAGCGCCAGGTGAATCCGAACACCCAGCAGGACCAGTATCAGCAGCAGCAGCAGTCGCGCCGGTACAACGACCAGCGGCGCTACCAGCAGCAGCAGGAGCAGAACAACCAGCAGCAGCGCCCGCCGCGGGCCGTCAATCCGCAGCAGGACCGCAACCAGCAGCAGCAGCAGCCTCCGCCGCGGGCGAACCGGCAGCAACAGCCGCCGCCGCAGTCCCAGGGGAACCACAACGGTCAGAATCATGGGTCCCAGAACGACAAGAACCAGAATCGCGGCAAGGCCCAACAGAAACAGCGGGACCGGAACCAGAATCAGGACCAGGACCAGAACCGTCCGCCCGGCCGGTAACCCCGCCTGAGCCCACCTGAAGAGCCCGGCCCCCGCCGGGCTCTTCGCTTTTCCCCTGGGACCGCCGGCGTCCCGCCGGCCTTCTAGCCAAGCTTTTTCTTCCCCTCAGCCCACCTCGTCGCTCCCCGACGAAACCTGCTCCTCCTCCAGATTCCACCTTCCAACGTTATGATCCCAACTTCTGAGATCCTGGAGGGGAGATCCACGAATGGAATTACAAGAAGCCGTCTCACAGTTCCTCTTCCACTGCCGCTACGAGAAGAACCTCAGCCCGAAGACGCTCAAGGCCTACTCGATCGACCTCCGCCAGTTCCGGGAGTACTTGGCCGAGCACCTGGAGATCGCCACCCTGCCGGCGGTGGACAAGACCGCCCTCCGCGCCTACATCAAGAGCCTCTTCGGTCCCCTGAAGGAGAAGAGCGTCAAGCGCAAGGTGGCGACGCTGAAGGCCCTCTTCCACTTCCTCGAGAGAGAGGACGCGATCGCCGTGAACCCCTTCCGCAAGATGGAGGTGAGGATCAAAGAGACCCGCCGCCTCCCCCGCACCATCCCCCTCCCCGACCTCAAGCGCCTCTTCAAGCACCTCTACCGCCTGAAGCAGGACCACCCCGACCGGGACTCCTACGCCTACAAGGCCCTGGTCCGGGACCTCGCCGTCCTGGAAATCCTCTTCGCCACCGGCGCGAGAGTGGCGGAAGTCTGCCATCTCAAAGACGAAGATGTGGACTTACGGCGCGGAAGAGTTAAAATACTAGGAAAGGGCGGAAGAGAGAGGATTCTGCAACTCTGCGACGAGGAGGCGCTGGGTGCCGTGAAGAACTACCGTGCGCTCTGGGAGAAACAGGTGGGGGCGGAGGAAGGGAACGGGTACTTCTTCCACAACCGGCTGGGAGGACGGCTGTCGGAGCAGTCCGTGCGGGCGGGGCTGCGACGGTATGCAGGCGGGGCGGGGGTGGGGGGAAAGGTGACGCCGCATATGCTACGGCATTCGGTGGCGACGTTACTGCTTGAAGAAGGCATCGATATAAGACATATCCAATACTTCCTTGGGCATAGCTCAATAACTACGACACAAATCTATACAGAAGTCAGAGAAGATTACCATCAAAAGCTTCTCGACTCGAAGCACCCACGCCGACTCTTTCAATTCGCGACGAATTCTTAAAGTATTTCACCATGAACAGGCAAAATGTTGACGCAATTGATTCTATGGATAACTGGAGATTATCCCCAGAGGCACTGCCACGACTTATACCCTCATCAGAATGGAGTAGATTAGGATGGGAGCCCTTCCAGAACCTGGTATGCGAATATCTACACGCTAAATTTACTGACGAAACAGAACTAAATGTGGTCGCATCTGGATCAGGCGTACGAGATGGAGGCAGAGACTTCGAAATTACGTTTAAAAATCCTTACAGAAACCTACACGCCTTCGTCGAATGCAAGCATCACCGACGTCATCTCGGCCTAGAAATACTTGGTAAATATCTAGTAGTGATCATCGCGAATCATGCAGATGAACTTTTCATAGTCTCTTCTAGCCCTATTACAAGACCAGCGCGCACCCAGTTTACCCAAGCAGCTAACAGTTCACGCGTTCGCCTTTCTTTGATAGACGGAGGTTTCCTTGATCGTGAACTTATGGCGTACCCCAATCTTATAGCTCGGTACTTTCCCAATGTTATAATAAATAATAATGCCTCCACGCTCCCTCCGCTATATTCCTTGGTTGATGTTCGGCCGTTCGCGGAAACTGATTCTTTGCCGTCGACCAGCCCTCAACGGATCAAGTTATATGACGATCAATTTTATGTTCACCTACTCTTGAAAAATACTACGCAGGACGAAATTAATGACATTGAAGTATCATTTAGCGATCCTGACTACTGCCTGACAATTGCGGATCATCCCGAGTTTGCAGCCCCCCATAGCTTCCTAGCACCGATGGAAGACTCATCGATCGTATATTGCTGTCGCGCTCGTATACCTCAAAGAGAAATTAACCAGGTAAAGATAGAGGTTTCTTACCGCCTTCGTTGCTCTCAAAAACAACTTACTATAGGTCTGCCTATCTTAGACTTCTCAAGCCTTACTTCTCCCCCGCTAGTAGGACAAGGCCTAATAGAACTTCTAACGGAAAAGCTGCCGATAATCGCTGGCAGCATCATGTCGGGGGCAGGCCGACTTTTGGATATACGCGGGGTAAGTGGTGTTGGGAAAAGCCGCCTTCTACATGAGATTTCTGGACGTCTCCGTGATGCCGGGGTTGTCACTCACTTCTATGATGCGTTTCGCTCAAGAGACTCAATCTTTCGGCGCCTAATTGCCGACCTAGCTGCTCTACCTTTGTACAAAGGTAGCTTAAAACATGCGACCAATCAGATGGCTGACCTCTTACGGGCGCGCTCCTGTTCTACTGAATACGCTGACGACATTGGCGCCTTCCTAACCTGTGACGATGTGACATGGACCAAGCTCTATTCTATAACCGAGGTACTAAAGCACTTCATACGTCATCCCGTCAGATCGAAGCCACTGGCAATCATTATTGACAATGTGCAAGAGATCTCGCCGACAGCCTTACAGCTAATTTTATCGCTCTGCGAATTTATTGCGGAGAATGAATCTAGAGTATTCCTTGTTTTAGCTAGCAACACCGAGCTTATCCCCCAAAAAGCCGTAACTCCTATCTCTGAATTTCACGACCAACTCGAATCCTTCGGTCATGGCACCTTCAGAACCCGATACGATGTTGAGCCCTTGACAAAAGACGATGCTCGCCTGCTTATATATGGCTTACTCGAGGGTTGGGCGCTGCCAGAGTCCTTAATGTATTCATCAGCAAAGAACGATGCAGTTGTCGACATGCTAATAAAAAAATCTGGTACGCGGCCTCTCGACCTTCTAATGAGCGTGCAGTGGCTAGAAGAAACTGGTGTGATTCGAAGACAAGGAGCTTTAGCCTGGTTCATCACCGATTTCAAGAGATTCGCCGAGTCCATACATCTTGTTCCTCGCGGCTCAGCCACTTTGATACGTAGGCGGTTAAAAGTGATCGTCGATACTGCCAAAATTCCATTGGCGCGAAGTATACGCAATACACTCTGCTTCCTTGTCGCGTTTAGAGGACGCCTTCCTCGCTCATTCGCAGAACGTAACATCACCATAACTGCTCTCTCAAAGCTCTTGGAGCACAGCATCCTTCGCCAGGATATAGAGTCTGGTACATCGTTTCTTGTGGCTTACCACGATAATATCTACCGCTTTCTCGAAGCAGAGCCTGCTTGGGCTATTAATAGTAAGCAAGCACAGCAAGTGCTCCAATGGGTTGGTAAGCAGGATGACTCAATACGCAAGGAGCTTGCGGTAACCGAATTTTTCAACGCTGTCCGTGCGCGGCTGTCGCCGCTTGAGGTCATAAATATAGGAGGAAGGGCACTCTCTCATTTTAGTGACCGAGGATCACTCGATATCCATGAAATCGGTGATTCTCTGAAAAACTACTTGAAAAGATCTATATTATCAGACCAAGAGCGCAAGCTTTACTTACCGATTAAAATTAAATACGCTAACTCATTAGTCCTTCAAGCTGACGTAGATGATGGACTCAGCGAATTCGAGGACCTACACCATGAGATTAGTGTCGAAGGATTAAATGACCCTGAAATCTGTGAATTATTATACCATGGATTCACAAATGCTTGTCTACATACGGCACACTACGACCGAGCGCTAAGGCTTCTCAATGAGCGTAAAGAAGTCTTGCCATGCCGGCCTGAAGAACTATTCCGGCTATACGACAGGTATGGTGTAACCTACACGGCCTTGGGCAAGGTTGACGAAGCGCAACAGTGGCTTGGCCAAGCACTTACAATAGCACAAGAGCACCAACAGCCGGATTGGGAAAGCAAAGCCTACTATGATATTGGATATATTCATGTCCATGCGACCTTTGACTCTAATCGGGCAAGAAAGGCCTTCCAGCAATCAGTAGAGGTTTGCAGTGACCTTAGCGTAGTGCCTGCTTGGCGTCGAATTGAGATGTATCAGGCGAAAGCATTGGTAGCTCTTCTGGAACGCAGAATCGAAGCTGCAGTTAATGCGGCACACGAAGGGCTATGGCTTAGTAAGAGGGAGAGCTTAGCTTACTATGATGTAAAGCTTCTCAATCTTCTCGGAGTATGTAAGCTTGCTGCTGGTCTATATGAAGAAGCTCGTCTGGCATTTAGTCGGAGTCGCTCAGTGGCCGCAATGTGCTTCAATGAAAGAGCCTTTTGGCGAGCGCTTGCCAATCTTGGTGCCCTTACAGCCCTCGAAGAAGGTCCTGCACAGGCGATGGATTATTTATCTCTAGCAGAACAGAACTTACGTACGAGAGTTCGAGGTGGTGCCTTTACCCGTGAAGTGCCTATTCTTGCCAACTATATCGTGATATGCGCACAGTTGGGACAGGAGCAGAGGGTGCGCCAACTTGTCAGCGCTTGGCCTGACCCTCGCCTAACTAAGTTAGCCCACGAGTTAGCCCGAACTGCAGGTGGAAGAATCTCGTCGCTCGGACTTTTTCGCCAGCGCGGGCTTGCCTTCTGCGCAACCTAAAAGATCTCTAATCATAGCCGCATTACCATTTCTATCAATGACGACATCATTTTCGACCGGACGTCGCAAAAACCATTGATAGTTCTTCGCGACCGACCTAAAGCGATCGGCAAAATATAGGAAGGGAAGCTTAAGGCGGCAAGTTTGCCAGTCAAGTCGATCATCGAGGCGAACGAGAGGCTCGTTTCGAGTATGCGCCGGGAATGAATATGTTTGCGCAACTCTGATCTCAAGAGCATGTTGGGCTGCCTCGATATAGTCACGCCATGCTAAACTGCTTGAGAGGTTGATAGCAAGAAGAGAGCGCCCCCGCAACTCGTTGCGAGAGAGAAGGGCTCGGCATGATTTCTCCAGGAATTGAATCCCGTCATTGCGGAGCTGCTTTCCCCAATTTTTGAAGAAAAGCGCTTTGCTATCACTATAATAAGAGTCCGTCACGAAATAACTACTCCGTTTTGGCATTGCGTCCTTGGCAGGATTGTATAGTTCCATTCACCGTGAAAACTGTCGCGACGGAGATTGACCTCCGCGGCTTCTCGCGCGCTGACTTTCCTTCCCGTAGGAT
>DASXJP010000438.1:0-19390 GCA_036497345.1 Thermoanaerobaculia bacterium | reverse complement strand
TCGGAAGCTCTGATACGCCGTCGGAAGGTTCCGACGGGCTGTCGGAAGCTCTGATGCGCCGTCGGAAGGTTCCGACAGGCTGTCGGAAGCTCTGATACGCCATTCGAAGCTTCCGATGGGCCATCCGAGCCTTGGACGATCAGGCGATCGCCTGAAAAAAGCCTTCGGCCACCCAGAGGCGGAACCAGGACTGGAGCTGCGACGCCAGGGAGTCGTCTTCGAGGTGGCTCGCCTCGGCCGCGGCGGCGAGGGCCTCTCCGACGGGGGCGCCGGCGAGGATCTTCTCCAGCAGGGCGTGCTGGGCGGGGGTGAGCGGGTAGCGCCGCACCACGAAGTCGCGGCGGGTGAGGGCCAGGTGCTCGGGCCGCGGATCGGGGATGGGCACCTCTTCCCCATGCCGGATCGCCGTGTAGTAGGCGTTGACGGGGAAGCGGAAGGTGAGGAGCCTGAGGCAGGGGACCGGCACCAGCCGCGCCTCGGCGAAACGCTCCGCCGGGAAGGACTGGAGGGAGCCCGCCGTCAGCAGGGGCTTCCCTTCGACGCCGGGGCCATCGAAGACCCGGTGGATGGCCCATTCCAGCTCCGCGAGGTCGATCAGGAAATCGGGCCAGCCCACCGCTCCCGGCTCCTCCCCCTCCTCGGGCTCGGGGCGGGTCTCCTCCAGGAAGCGGGCGAAATTCTCCCCCAGGCGGTCGAGGGTGTAGCTCTTGGAGGGGTATTTCTGGAGGTATTCGAAGGCGAAGCCCTCGAAGATCTCCTGGCCCAGGGTCTTCTGGAGCATGGGGAAGTAGGCCGCCAGGCACTCCAGCAGGCGGGCGTAGTAGGCGTTGGCGTAGATGCCCATCCGCTCGGCCGCGGTGAGGTTGCGCGAGCGGCCGATCACCGCCTCGAGCTCGCCGCGCTTCAGGCGGATCAGCCGCTGGGCCTCCGCGGATTCGGCGCCCGTCTCCACCCCGTCCGGATGGGTGATCACCGCCTGAAACCAGCGCTGCACCACGTCGAGGGATCGGGGCGCTCCCGGATCGCTCACTCCACCTCCGGCAGGATCTGGTGGAGCGGATGGAAGACGGTGTCGCCGCCGGCCGTCACGAGGGCGGGCTCGGGGTCCGCTTTTTCCGATAGCGCCGCCGGCTCCAGGTGCTCGCCCATGAAGCGCTTGGCCTTGAGCACCTCCTCGTGCACCACGGGGAAGGGGGGGATGTTGGCGTCCCATTCGAGCAGGGTGGAGACGCCGCCCGTGAGCTGGTGGGCGGTGCGGTAGAGCTCCCAGACCGGATCGATCACGTGGTTGTCGTGGGTGTCGATGATGTATTTCGTGTAGTTGGTATGGCCGGCCAGGTGGAACTGGACGATCCGCTCATGGGGCAGGGAGCGGATGAAGCGGTCCGGGTCCATATCGTGATTGAAGCTCGACACGTAGACGTTGTTGACGTCGAGCAGCAGCCCGCAGTCGGCCTCCTCGGCCATGCGGGTGACGAACTCCCACTCGTCCATGGTGGAGTCCTGGAAGGTGATGTAGGAGCTGGGGTTCTCCAGCACGAACGGCCGCTCGAGGAAGTCCTGGAGGGTACGCACCTTCCGCACCACGTGTCGCAGGGTGTCCTCGGTGAACGGCACCGGCAGCAGGTCGTGCGTGTTGCGGCCGAGCACCCCCGTCCAGCAGATGTGGTCGGAGATCCACTTCGCTCCGGTCTCCCGGGCCAGCCGCTTGAGCTTGGCGAGGTACTCGAAGTCGAGCGGATCGGTCGAGCCGATCGAGAGCGAGACGCCGTGCATCACGATGGGATAGCGCTCGGCGATCTGCTGGAGCACGTAGCGGGGGCGCCCCTGCGAGTCGATGAAGTTCTCGCTGATCACCTCGAACCAGTCCACCTCGGGCTGGTGCTTCAGGATGTAGTCGAAGTGGGTGGACCGCAGGCCCACTCCGAGGCCGAGGTTGGCGTGTCCGAGGCGGGGTGGGGTCATACGTCAAATCCTCAGAGATAACCGGCGTTCTGTAGGGGCGGCCCTGTGTGGCCGCCCTGGGTGGGCGGGATCGTATGCCGACCCAGGCCCCCCACCCAGGGCGGCCACGCAGGGCCGCCCCTACAGAGCAGATCAGGATCGGGGCTCTTACTTGCAGTTGGCCGGGGCGGCGCCGAGCTTCTTGCCGGCCTTCTTCATCGAGGCCTCGTAGTTGGCGCGCGCCTTCGTCCAGTTGTCGCCGGTGATCGGCACCGAGCAGGAGCCCTTGGCCTTGCAGTCGTTGTCGGCGCTGCCGCCCTGGCCCTTGCAGGCGTTGGAGCCGGCGCAGGAGTGGGCCTCGGTGGTGGCGCAGCAGCCCTGGCCCGCACAGGCGTTGTCGCCGCCCTTGCCCTGGCTCTTGCAGCCGTTCAGGCCGCGGCAGGCGTGCGCGTCGGCCTTGGGCGCCGCCTTCTCCTCCGCCCACAGCAGGCTGCCGCCCAGCATCGAGCCGGCCATCACGCCCCCGAAGGCGGCGAGGGCCAGCTTTCCGAGGTCTCTCCGGCTGACGTCTTCGTCCAGCTTTTTCATTTCGCAGTCTCCTCTGAAATGAGAGTCGGTTCAGAGCCGCTCCGAGGCCTCAGGTGAGCTCCTCGGACCCTATCCGGTTTGGGCCTTCGTGACGCCCGAGTCTACTCCTAAGTACGCGGCGGGGGAAAGAAGGGATGGCTCACCATCGCATCCGATACAGCATCCAATACACCACCACCCCCGTCACCGACACGTACAGCCAGATGGGCA
The DNA here is from genome assembly GCA_036497345.1 of Thermoanaerobaculia bacterium. Taxonomy (GTDB): domain Bacteria; phylum Acidobacteriota; class Thermoanaerobaculia; order Multivoradales; family UBA5704; genus DATARR01. The sequence goes on along the minus strand of DASXJP010000438.1, from coordinate 16,648 downwards.
GGGTCCACCGGGCGAGCCGCTTGTGCTGGGGGTAGCGGCGGCGCCAGGCGCGGAAGACGGTGACGCCGGCGAGGAAAGGCACCGCCGCCGCCAGCACGGTGTGGGTGGCGAGGATGGTGAGGTAGAGGGTCCGCGGCGCCCCCGTGCCGGGGAAGCGGACGCTGCCCACCTGGGCGTGGTAGATCAGGTACGAGGTGAGGAAGAGGACCGAGCAGGCCAGCGCGGCGGTCATCACGTTGCGGTGGGCGGTCCGGTGCCCCCGCCGGATCAGGACGTAGCCGGTCATCAGGAGGACGGCGGCGAGCGCGTTCAGGCTGGCGTTGACCGCGGGCAGGGCGTGGACGTCGGGCATGGCGGGGGGATTCTAGCCGGATCGCCCCCCGTCGTGAGAAGGTGATAGCGTTCTCCCCCGATTTCAGGATGCGGAGGATCGTGATGAACCAGAGGCTACATCGGCGCGCATTCGGAGGGGCGGTCCTGGCGGCCGGGCTCCTGCTCGGAGCCGCGCTCATCACCCAGGAGACTGGCGCCCAGCAGGCCGCCGAGCATCAGCACGGCGCGATCGGCTTCCAGATCGACCAGGACGCCCAGCACAAGCCCAATCTGCCCGTGGGCCCGAAGGTCGTCTATTACCCCGAATACGACGAAGGGGTCGCCGCCCTGCCCGCCCGCAAGGCCGCGCAGCTCGCGGCGGCGAAGCAGATCACGGTCTTCCACGGCTTCCAGCTCACCGACCGCCAGCCCGAGAGCGGCATCACCTTCCGCCATCAGGGCACGGACGACAGCGGCGTCCACTACAAGGCGGTCCACTACGACCACGGCAGCGGGATCGCGGTGGCCGACGTGGACGGCGACGGGCTCCCCGACATCTATCTCGTCACCCAGCTCGGCGAGAACCAGCTCTGGAAGAACCTGGGCCATGGCAAGTTCCGCAACATCACGGCGGAGGCCGGGGTGGGGCTCAAGGACCAGATCAGCGTCGCGGCCTCCTTCGCGGACGTGGACAACGACGGCCACCCGGACCTCTTCGTCACCACCGTCCGCAAGGGCAACCACCTCTTCCTGAACGACGGCAAGGGGCACTTCAAGGACGTCTCCAAGGAGGCCGGGCTCGACTACGTGGGCCACTCCTCGGGGGCCGTCTTCTTCGATTTCGACCACGACGGGCTGGTCGACCTCTTCGTCACCAACGTGGGCCGCTACACCACCAACGAGGTGGGCCGCGGCGGCTACTACGTGGGCCTCCCGGACGCCTTCCAGGGCCATCTGCACCCGGACCGGACCGAGACCAGCATCCTCTACAAGAACCTGGGGAACCACCGCTTCAAGGACGTCTCCAAGGAGATGGGGCTGGTGGACGGGAGCTGGAGCGGCGACGCCGCGGCGGTCGATTTCAACGAGGACGGCTGGCCCGATCTCTACGTGCTCAACATGCAGGGGGACAACCACTACTGGGAGAACGAGCAGGGGAAGCGGTTCGTGGACAAGACCCTCCCCTCCTTCCCCAAGACCTCCTGGGGGGCGATGGGGATCAAGGCCTTCGACTACGACAACGACGGCCGCGCCGACCTCCTGATCACGGACATGCACTCGGACATGAGCCAGCAGGTGGGCCCCGACAAGGAGAAGCTCAAGTCGACGATCACCTGGTCGGACGAGATGCTCCAGGGGGGAGCCAACAACATCTTCGGCAACTCCCTCTTCCACAACCTGGGGGGTGGCAGGTTCGAGGAGGTCTCGGACGCCATGAACGTCGAGGACTACTGGCCCTGGGGCCTGAGCACGGGCGACCTCAACGCCGACGGCTGGCAGGACGTCTTCATCACGGCCAGCATGAACTTCCCCTTCCGCTACGGCATCAATTCCCTGCTGCTGAACGACCGGGGGAAGATCTTCCGCGACAGCGAATTCATCCTCGGCGTGGAGCCGCGCCGGGGAGGGCGGACCCACGCCAAGCTGATCGACATGGATTGCGACGGCGAGGACGCGGACAACCCGCTCTGCAAGGGGCACAAGGGCAAGGTGACGCTGATGAGCGCCTTGGGCTCGCGTTCGTCGGTGATCTTCGACCTCGATAATGACGGCGATCTCGACATCGTCACCAACGACTTCAACTCCGAGCCGATGGTCCTGATCAGCGACCTCGCCCAGAAGAAGCCCAACCTGCGGTACCTGAAGGTCAAGCTGCGGGGGACGGTCTCGAACCGCGACGGCCTGGGCGCCAGGGTGCGGGTGAAGGCCGGCGGGCAGACCTACACGCAGTGGAACGACGGCAAGTCGGGCTACCTCTCGCAGAGCTCGCTGCCGCTCTACTTCGGCCTCGGAGACGCCCAGAAGGTCGATTCCGTCGAGGTCACCTGGCCCTCCGGCCGCACGCAGACGGTGACCGCGCCGAAGATGAACGGGGAGATCGAGATCGTGGAGAAGTAGGCTGTTTTTCCCCTCTCCCGGCGAGCCTGGACGGGAGAGGGGCAGGGGTGGGGGCTACCGCACCCCCAGCAGCTCCACCTCGAAGATCAGCGTCGCGTTCGGTGGGATCACCCCGCCGGCGCCGCGGGCGCCGTAGCCGAGGTCGGCCGGGATGGTGAGCCGCCGCTTGCCGCCCACCTTCATGCCGGCCACCCCCTCGTCCCAGCCGCGGATGACCTGGCCGGCGCCGAGGTGGAAGCTGAAGGGCCCCCGGCCGACGCTGGAATCGAACTTGGTGCCGTTCTCCAGCCAGCCGGTATAGTGGACGTTGACGGTGTCGCCGGATTTGGCCTCCTGGCCCTCGCCCTGCTGAAGGTCCGCGTACTTGAGTCCGGAGGGGGTGGTGACTTCCTGCTGCTCGGGCATGGGCTCTCCTCCCAATCGCCATGGGCCGGGGCCCATCCCCGCCCAGACCGGGGAGCTTACCGCACTCCCAGCAGCTCGAATTCGTAAACGAGCACGGCGTTCGGCGGCACCACGCTGCCGATCCCCTGCTTGCCGAACCCGAGCTCGGGCGGGACGGTCAGCTTGCGCTTCCCCCCCACCTTCATGCCCAGAAGCCCCTCGTCCCACCCCTTGATGGCGTCGCCGGTGCCGAGGCGGAAGGTGAACGGGTGCTCGCGGTCGCGGCTGGAGTCGAACTTGGTGCCGTCCTGCAGCCAGCCGGTGTAGTGGACCTCGACGATCTTGCCGAGCTGGGCCTCGTCCCCCTGGCCCAGCTGGAGGTCCATGTAGCGGACCCCTGAAGGGGTGACGTTCTCCCGGGCCGCCGCCGGGGGAGGGGCGGGCTTCTTGTCCTGCGCGGCGAAGGTGGGCGGCAGGAGCGGCCCGACCATCAGGAGCGCGAAAAGGACGCGCGGAAGGGTCGTCTTCGGGTGCATGGGGTCGATCTCCCTCAAGGAATCGACGGCTTCGGTTCCGGTGTGGAGGCCCCGATTGTACGTCAACCCGCCCGCCGGACCACCCTCCCCCCCTTCACCACGGCGGCGACCGGGTTGATCCCATAGTGGTAGACGAGGTGGAGGAGGTTGGGCGCCGCCAGCAGGACCAGGTCCGCCCGCTTGCCCGGCTCCACCGAGCCGATCTCGTTCCCCAGCCCCAGGGAGCAGGCCGAATTCAGGGTGGCCGCCGCCAGGGCCTCCTCGATGGTGAGCCCCAGTTGGAGCACGGCGAGCAGCACCACCATGGGCATGGACTCGGTGTGGGACGAGCCGGGGTTGCAGTCCGTGGCGAGGGCGACCGGCACCCCCACCTCGATCAGCCGCCGGGCCGGGGCGTAGTGCCGCTTCATCAGGAAGAAGCTGGTGCCGGGGAGGAGCACGGCGATCACCCCGGAGCGCGCCAGGGCCTCGACGCCGGCCGGCGAGACAGCCATCAGATGGTCGGCCGAGAACGCCCCCAGGTCCGCGGCCAGCTCGGCGCCCCCGGAATCGGCGAACTCGTCGGCGTGGAGACGGGGGGCGAGCCCATGGCGGACGCCGGCCTCCAGCACCCGGCGCGACTCGGCCGCGGAGAAGACCCCCTTCTCGCAGAAGACGTCGCAGAAGCGGGCCAACCCGGCCTCGGCCGTGGCCGGGACGATCTCGTCGCAGATCAGGTCGACCCAGCGCCCGCGGTCTTGCCCGCTTGTACCGGATCGATATTCGGGTGGCACCTCGTGAGCGGCCAGCAGGGTGGGCACCAGGTCCACCGGATGCCGCTCGGAGGCCTGGCGGATGGCGCGGAGCTGCTTGAGCTCGTCCACCTGATTGAGACCGTAGCCGCTCTTGGCCTCGGCGGTGGTGGTGCCCCAGGCGAGCATCTGGTCCATGCGCCGGAGGACGTTGGCGGCGAGCTCCTCCTCGCTCGCCTGGCGGGTGGACCGCACGGTCGAGAGGATGCCGCCGCCGGCCGCCGCGATCTCCTGGTAGGTCTTCCCCGCCAGCCGCGCCGCGAATTCCTCCTCGCGGCTCCCCGCCCAGGGCAGGTGGGTATGGGGATCGACGAACCCGGGGATCAAAGTCCCCCCCTGGCCGTCGAGCCGCTCAGCCTCCGGCATCTCGCCGAATCGGCGCCGCCGCTCCTCGGGGGGCCCCACGAAGGCGATCCGCCCCTCTCGGCACACCACCTCCGCGCCGGCCAGACGGCGAATCCGCCGCTGCGCCGCCCCGCGGAGGGGAGCCGAGCCCTCCGGCGTGGCGATCTCGGCGAGGTTGTGGATGAGGAGGTCGGTCATGGAGGGGGATTGTGCCTGGATTTGGGGTGGAACGCCAAAAAGGGCGGAGACTCGTGCCAGACCGTTACTTTTTTGTAGATCCACGAATCAGCGAGCGCCAGCTATCTCCTAGCTCATGACAAATCGTGCTTGTCAGAGACCCCGAGCAAGGATAATCTTGCCTCGATCCGTTACAAGACCTTCGGAGGAAGACCTTGAGCCATGAACGTACCGTCAGGCAATTCATGAATGAGCTTGACCATATCAGCGGGTTCAAGGTCATGCTCAGGCAAGGACGAAGCGGTTACTTCCTGGAGGGGCCAACGGGAGAAAGGGCCGCGCTCGGAGACAAAGGGCCCAACGCTCTCCTATCGCCTAGAGAGCAGGAAATGCTCTGTGAAAATCTCGGCTTTGACGCGACCCTGCTTGGGCTCAATCCACGGTCGGACGATTAAGCGGCGACCGCGAGCTCGGCCCACGCCGGAGTGCCGGCAGGTGGCTCTACCGCCTCATCCCCAAGCCGCCAAGGCTCGGCGGCCTGGAACATCCGCCAGAAACGGCGGGGTGCCTGCGGCAGGGCCGTAAAGGGCTCGATGCCGGCTTCCCGGTCAGCCTCAATCTGCACTCTCAGCACTGTTTCCAGCTTGCTTCGAAGCTCCCGTGGATCTTTCGACGCCGTCGCCAGGTTCCGCTCAAGGCACTGCGCGACCCACCAGCCTCGGTCCTCGAAGAAAACTACGTGGAATACGTGTGGACGCATCATTATCCCCCTGGAGATGTAAAGCATACTCCGCGATGGAGGCCAGGGTCAACGCAGAGATTTGGCCGAAGAGTCGCCTCAGGAGCCCGGCCCCAAACCCACCCGCGCCCGCCCCATCTCCCGCACCTCGCCTTGCAGCCACGCTTCCACCTCGCTCCAGTCGAGCGGCCGGGCCAGGCGGGGCATCGGCTCGCCCGCGATCTCGGAGAGGTCCGCGAGCCCCTTCAGGGCCTGGAGGGGGAAGTCGCGGACGTGGCCGAACTTGTCCTCGGCGAAATCGAAGAGGGTGGCGAGAGGGAGATGGCGGCAGAGGAGGTAGAGGTCCACGAAGTCGCGGCGGCTCCCCCGGCTGATGATGGCGCCCAGCTTCATCAAGCCGAGGTCCACGGCCGAGGCGACCGCCAGCCCCGCGATCTCCTCGAACGGCCGCACCAACGGATAGGGGTAGTAGAAGAGCCGCACCCCCACGGCGCCCTCCGCGAAACGCACGAAGAGGTAGCCGTCGCGGGCGGTCTCGACCTCGGCGGTGGGATCGGCCGCCAGCAGCCCGGCCAGGAGGTCGCGGCGGTCCGGGCTGGTGAGCCGGTTGGCGTTGCTCATCAGGTCCAGATCGGTCACCGGACGGTGGCCGGTGTAGAGGGCCAGGGCGGCCGAGCCGGCGAGGTAAAACTCCTCGGCCCAGGAGCGGGCGGCGAGCTTATGGATCAGCTCCTGGGTCCGCGGGGAGAGCGACTCGGGGTGCGCCAGGGTCAGAGCGGCCACAGCGCCTCGGCATCAGGATTCGCGGGGCCCGTCTCTGCTCCCAGCACCGCCTCCCAGAAGGCGCGGCTTCGCCGCGAGAGCAGGCGGCCGTGGCGGGCGAGCCAGGCGGCGATCTCCGGCTCCGGGAAGGTCTCCAGGAGCCAGGCGAGATCGGCCGCGTCGCCGTCTTCCAACAGACGGGAGATCAGCAGGGAGGGAGCCCGCCCGGGGTCGAGGTCCTCTTCCGCATAGTGTGGGAAGAGGCGGCGGGCTCCGGCCGGGAGGCTCACGCGCCGGCGGCTTCCCGGCGCTTGCGGGGCAGGGTGAGGACGGTCGCCGTGTTGCGCTCGTCCTCCATCTCGGCCTCCAGGATGCGCGCGAAGAGGTCGAGGGTGTTCTTGAATTTGAGCTGCAGCTCGCGGCGGTGCGTGCGCAGCTCGGTGATCTTGGCCTCGAAGCGGGTGGACTGCTCGATCGCCTGCTGCACGATCTTGTCGGCCGCGATCTCGGCCTCCTTCACGAGCAGCTCCGCCTCCCGCTTGGCGTTCGCCGTGATGTCGTCCGCGACCTTCTGCGCCCGCAGCAGGGTCTGCTGGAGCTGGTGCTCGCGGTGCTCGGTCTCCTCCAGCCGCTGGCGGTAGTAGCGGTTCTCGCGCTCCAGCTTCTCGGCCTGCGCGATGCGGGCTGCCAGCTCCTCGGCGAGCAGCGAGAGGAACCCCTCGACCTCGGTCGGGTCGTACCCCCGCATCTTCTGCGAGAAGCGCATCTTCTGGATCTCGAGCGGAGTGATGGCCATTCCTGGTGCCTCCTTACAGCCCGGCTCGACGCCGGCAATCCTCACAATCGACTTCGAAAAAGGATAGCCATCTTAGCATGAGACCAGGGAAATCGTTGCTCCCCGCGGGTTTAGCGGTCCGGCACCGGCGCCCGCCGCGGCCCGAAGATCGCCGTGCCCACCCGCACGTGGGTGGCCCCCTCCTCGATCGCCACCTCGAAGTCGTCGCTCATCCCCATGGAGAGCCGGCCGGGGAAGCCGGCCCATTCGGGGCGGGCGGCGAGCTCGTCGCGCAGCGCGCGCAGGCGGCGGAACCAGGGGCGGGACTCCTCGGCGGCCCGGCCCAGAGGCGGGATGGCCATCAGACCGGCGATCCGCAGATGCTCGTAGGCCGCCAGGGGTTTGACCGTCTCCGCGAGATCCTCAGCAGGGAAGCCGTGCTTGGTCTCCTCGGCGCCGAGGTTCACCTCCAGGAAGCCGGTGACGGCGATCCCTTGCTTCTCCGCCTCGCGCTCGACCGCCTCGGCGATCGCCAGACGATCGATCGAATGGATGGTGTGGAACAGGCCGAGGGCGGCGCGGACCTTGTTGGACTGGAGGGGGCCGATGAGGTGCCACTCGATCTCGGGAGGGAGCTCGCGGCTTTTGGCGAGCCCTTCCTGGACGCGGTTCTCGCCGAAGACCCGGAGCCCGGCCGCGAAGGCCTCGGCGACCGCGGCGGCCGGCTGGGTCTTGCTGACCCCCATCAGGGTGACCTCATCGGAGGCACGGCCGGCGCGCGCGCAGGCGCTCGCGATGCGGGCCCGGATGCCGGCGAGCCGCTCGGATACGGAAGGATCGTCGCTCAGGCCTCTTCCTCCTCGGGGAAGAAGAGGATGCGCTTGCAGGAGTCGCACTGCACCAGGCTGTCGCCGTTGCGGATCTCGACCACGACCTGGGGGCGCACCCGGTAGTTGCAGGCCGAGCAGTGCCACTCGCGCTGCTTCTGGCCGGGCCGCTCGATGGGCCGCACCGGCGCCATGGCCCCGGCGGGGTAGCGGTCCAGGATGCGCTCGAACTGGGCCACGATGCCGCGCGGCAGGCGGCCTTTGATCCCGGCGACCTGGGCCTTCAGAGTCTCGACCTGGCGGGCGATCTCGGGCTTCTCCGCCTCCCAGCGGGTCATCTCGGCGGCGTAGCGCTCCTCGATCTCGCGGAAGCTCTCGCGCAGGGCCGCCAGCTCCTTCTCCGCTTTCTCGTGCTGGTCGAGCGCCGAGAAGGCAGCCTCCTCGCTGCTCGTGATCTGACCCTTGACGGTGTCGATCTCCTGGAGGAGGGCGCCGTACTCGCGCTGGGTGCTGACCTTGTTGATCTGCTGCTGGTATTTCTTGAGCTTTTCCTGGGCGTCCTGGACCGCCGATTCCGCCGTCCGCCGCTGCCGGGCCGCTTCGGCGGCGGTCTCTTCGAGCTTCTCGATCTCCGTCTTGCGGGCCGTGTGCTCCTCGTGGAGCTCGCGCATCCAGTCGGGGATGCCATGCAGCTTCTGCTCGGCCTCGTTGAGCCGGGTCAGCGCCGATTGCAGCTCCAGGATGCTCTGGAGGTTCTGATTCATGGGAAAACGTCCGCTCCTCTCCAAAGAAAGACCATCATGCTCATGCTCAGCCGCCGCGCACCATCCGCTCCCCCTCCGCTTCCGAGGTCCGTCGCGAGGTCGGGGAAGTGGGTCCACCTGGATTCGAACCAGGGACCAGCCGGTTATGAGCCGGATGCTCTCACCGCTGAGCTATGGACCCGGGGGAACGCCCCCTTCAGGGCGACTCGGCAGTATACCATTCGCGGGCTTCCTCGGCGGGCGGGCGCTCCGCCGGGACGAAGGCGCTCCAGATCCGGGTCAGGGTGCGGGCCAGCTCGGCCGCGCGCCGCGGGTCCGCGAAGGCCTTGGTCCCCCCTTCCGCCTCCCAATGCTCCAGCGACAGCCGGGGCGGGCCCGTGCCGCTGAGCGGCGGCACCGTCATGAACGCCGCGCGCAGCCGGTCCAGGATCTTCTCGGGCGGCACCTTGAGCTCGGCGCGGGCGAGCTCCGCGTTGCCCCGGCTCATCATCGCCAGGCGCGCCAGGTAGTAGTCCGGCTCCGGCGGCGCGAAGCGCGCTTCCCAGAGGAGCTGGTCGTCGCCGTCGACGAGCGAGAACCGGCTCACGCCGTTCAATCCATAGAGCTCCGAGAGCACGGGCGCCGGATCGTGGTGGAACAGGCTGGGCGCCACCGCCGGCGGCACGTCGCCCCCCGCGGCCTCGACCAGGGTAGCCCAGAGGCGCGCCGCGGCGACGCGCCGCTCCTGCGGCTCGGCGATCTCGCGGCGGAAGCCCCGGGGGAGCTTGACGGCGAACGGCACCTCCAGGAGCTGCCGCCCGAGGTTGCCGCCGTTCAGGATCTGCCCCTTCTCGCCGATCTCCTCGCCGTGGGTGGAGGTCACCACCAGGAGCGTGCGGTCCCACTCGCCGCTCGACCGCAGGGCCTGGATCAGCCGGCCCAGCCGGTCGTCGGCCCAGGCGACGTTGAAGCGGTACATGGCCCAGAAGAGGCGCCGTTTGGCCGGCGGCAGCGGGGTGTCGGGATCGAAGTAGAGCGCCAGCTCGTTCGGCTGGACGCGGTCGGGGATCTGCAGCCGCCCGGTGTCGATGCGGTCGTCGAAGCGCTGGCGGTGGATGTACGGCGCCGCCGGCTCGGGGATGTGGATCCAGACGAACCGCCGGCCCCGTCCGATCCGCTCCAGCCGCGCGGAGGCCGCCACCCCCCTGTTGAGGTCGTCCAGGTGATCGAGCCCCTGATCGTAGCCGTAGTCCTTCGAGTAGCTGGGCTCCCCCGTGAAGCCGTAGGTCTCGTAACCCAGGCGTTGCAGGGCCTCGGGGAGGGTGAGGAGGGCGCGGGAGAGGCGGTCGCCGTCCCGCAGCACCTGGTGCTGCCAGGGGCGGAGCCCGGTGAACAGCGAGGCCATGGCGGAGGCGCCCAGGCTCGACGGCGCGATGGCCCGCCCTCCCCAGCAGTCGGGCTGCCGCAGCAGGGCGTCGAAGCTCGGCGTCAACCCCCGCTCGCCGCCCAGCCCGCCCACCACGTCCGCGCGCAGGGAGTCGAAGGTGATGAGGACGATGGGGCCGTCCTGCGGGGCGGTGAGGCCGCGGCAGGAGGCCATGCCAACGATCAGAAGGATGAGGCCGAGTCGTCTCACCCGGCCGTGGGATAGAGCTGGCGGTAACTGTCGGAGAGGACCAGGATCCGCTTGACGTAGGTCTTGGACTCCTCGAGACCCAGCCCCTCGAGGAAGCGATCGACTTCGTTGTTGCCCGTCTCCTGCCAGAGCCGCTTGATGCGGTACGGCCCGCCGTTGTAGCCGGCCAGCGAGAGCTCGAGGTTCTCGTTGAACATGCTGAACACCTGCCGGAAGTAGGTGGTGCCCAGACGCACGTTCGTCGAGGGGTCGGCGAGCAGATCCTGCTTCCAGGAGAGGCCGTTCTTCAGGGCCAGCTCGCGCGCGGTGGAGGGCATGAGCTGCATCAGGCCGCGGGCGCCCGCCCAGCTCTGGGCGTTGGCGTCGAAGGCGCTCTCCTGGCGGATGATCCCGAACACCAGGTAGGTGGGGAGACGGTTGGTGGTCGCCCAGGTGCGGATGGTGTCCTGATAGTCCAGCGGATAGTAGAGCCGCCGCGCCTCGTCCGGCAGGGTGGCCTGGAAGGGGCCGCCCAGGGCCGGGAAGGCGTCGCGGATCACCTGCACGCTCTTCCGGCGGTCCCCCTGGTGGGCCAGGATCACCGCCTCCAGGGCCCGCACGGCCCGCGTGGCCGCCTTGTCGCGCACCAGCTCGGCCTCGGTGTAGGCGAGGTCGTCCAGCCCGAGGTCGGTCAGCAGGCGCGCCCGGTTGAGCGCGGGGTCCGCGGGCCAGGGCTCCCTGGCCTGCGCCGCGGCGGCCAGGGCGGCCGGCTTGCCGCGCAGGCGGGCCACGGCGTTGCGGCGGTAGAAGTCCGCCGTGTCGGCCTGGGCGATCTCGTTGTAGATCTGCTGCGCCCGCTCCCCCTCGCCCAGGAGATCGAAGGCGCGCGCCGTCCAGTGGCGGCCGCGGCGGGCGTTGGCGTCCCGCGGATAGAGGGCGAAGAGCTCGGTCCAGGTGCCGACCGCGCCGGTGTAGTTCCGCTTGCCGTACTCCTGCCACCCCATCTGCCAGAGGTTGGCGGCGCCGGTGGTGTCCTTGGGATCGAGCCGCCGCAGCCGGCGCAGGGTGTCGACGGCGCGGTCGAACAGCCCGGCGGTCTGATAGTCGGCGTAGAGCTCTTTCAGGGCCCGGGCCGCGAGATCGCTGTCGGCGCCGTTCCGGGCCACCGTCTCCAGGTACTGTTGGGAGAGGTCGCGCAGCTGTTGGCGCTCGGTCGAGCCGAGGTTGGCCCGGCCGCGCTGGGCGGTGGCGGCGTCCTCGGCGGCCTGGGCGCGGGCCCAGGCGAGGGCGGCGGCCTGGCGGGGATCGGACGCCTCGCGGCCGGCGAGCAGGCTGAGGGCGTCGCCGCCGCGGTGCAGGCGGGTCAGGGTCTGCGCCTCCAGGAGCTGCCAGGCGAGGTCGCGGTCGGGGAGGGCCACGGAGTCGAGCGTGGTGAGCGCGTTGGCTTCGAGCTTGGCGTCGAGCAGGGCCTGCGCCCGCCGCTTGAGCTGGTCGCCGGTCAGGATGCTCGGCCAGGAGAGCGAGCCGTCCGGGTTGCGGAAGATCTCGATCACGTTCAGCTCGGCGGCCTTGAGCGGGAAGCTCACCAGCAGGCGGCGGGCCGCCTCGGCCTGGGCCGCGCGGTCGCCGGTCTGGATGCCGATCTGCCAGGCGAGCGCTTCCAGTTGGGCCGCCTCGTCCCCCCGCAGCTCCTCGCTGCGCGCGGCCGCCACCAGGTCCAGGGCGCGCCGCGTGTCGCCGCGCTGCCAGGCGAGGGTGGCCGCCTTGATCAGGGCGCGGGGTCGCAGCGCCGAGCCGGGGTAGTCCCCCAGGAGCTTGGCGAGCGAGGTCTGGGCGAGCAGGACGTGCCCGCGCGCCGCCGCCGCGTCGCTCAACAGGAGCAGCCGCCAGTCCTCCAGCGGGCCGTCGGAGTCCTTCGCCGCGAACAGCCGCTCCTCGGCGTAGGCGGTCTGCTGGCAGGAGCTGGCATAGAAGCCGAGGAGGAGCTGGGCGAAGGCGGCCTCCGAATCCCGGCCCGCGAGGACGGGCGACAGCGCCTTGTAGGCGGCGGCGCAGTCCTTGCGGCGCGCGGCCGCCGCCGCCTCGGCGTAGGCGAGGGAGGCGCGGTCGGAGTGCCCCGGCAGCGGGCCGGCGGCGAGGCCGGAGCGCGGGGGCGAGGCGGTGGCGGAGCCCAGCAGGAGGGGGAGCAACAGGACGAGCGCGGCGCGGTGCCGAATCGGCTTTCTACTTCTCACTTCTGCTCCAGACGGCGACGGGTGCGCGCCCGGCCCGCGGCGGATCCGTGGCGGATCAGATGCCCAACGCCTTGGAATCCCCCGCGGCCAGGATGCGCACCAGCTCCTGGTAAAAATAGTCCGTCGAACGAAGGATCTGTGGATCGACCCTCTCATCATACATCTGTCGGGACCGATCTATATCCTCCCGCAGCCGCTCATAGATGTCGCGGTTGCGGCGCCCTTCCTCGACCTGCTCCTCATTGTAGAGCTTGATCTCGCTCACGAGCAGGCGGGCGAGCCGCCGGGCCTCCTCGTGCAGGGCCTGATTGTCGGGGCTCACCGGCACGCGCGTGGTGGCGAACGCCCAGCCCGGACCCTCGACGTCGCTCGGCGGCCGCACCTCGGGCGTGCCGCGGTCGAGCGCCGGCTCTTCCGGCGGCGGCACCGGCCGCAGCGGCGAGGGGGCCGGCGGCGGCTCGGGCACCAGGTTGGAGCGCGGGAGCAGCACGGTGGCGTCCGGGCTCGGGCCGGGGGAGGGGGAGCGCTCGGGCTCCAGCCCACGCGGGAAGCGGGGGACCTCCTCTTCCATTTCTTCCATCGGCGGCATCGGCGGCGCCGGCGGCGCCGGCTCCGGCGCCCGCTGCGGCATGGAGAGCAGGCTCTCGGTGGCCCGGGGGAAACCGGGGAGGGGCATCGCCTCGGTGACGCGCGCGGTGGAGGCGTCCCAGGCCACGCTCTGGCCGGTGGTGCGCGGCGGGACCGGCGGCTCTTCGGGAGCCTCTTCCGGGGCGGCCGGCGCGGCGGCCTCGGGCTCCGGCGCGGCGTGGGCCGGCATCGGCTCCTGGGGCGTCGGGGTCTCCTGCCACTCGGGCTCGGGCGTCGCCGGCGCGGCGGCCGGAGGCGCCTCGACCGGAGCCGGAGCGGGAGCTTCGACGGCGGCGGCGGCCGGCTCCTCGGCCACGGCGGCCGGGGCTCCTCCACTGTCCGAGGTGCCGTCGAGGGTCAGCGTGGGCGTGGAGGAGCGCTCGCGGAAGGGGAGCGTCTCGATCGCCTGGGCCGCGGTGTGGGCGAGCACCTGGAGCGCCTCCACCCCCAGCTCGGCGGCGTCGAGGCGGTCGGCGTAGAGGCCGGCGGCCACGCGGTCGCGGAGCAGGATCGGCACCAGCACGCCCTCGCGGGGCAGCGGGCTCTCGATGCGGCTGCACAGGGCGGCGCAGTCGGAGGCGCTGAGCAGGATAGCGCCCTGGGCCTGGGCGAGCCGGCCCCAGGCGCCGTTCTGGGCCTCCAGGGTCAGGTTACGGAGCGCCGCGTCGGCGTCGCCGAAACCCTCGCCTCCCCAACCCCGCAGCTCGTTGCCGCGCACCAGCAGCACGGCCACGCGCGAGGCGTAGTGGGCCGACTCGCGCAGCAGGGCGGCCAGGATGTCCGCCTGCGAGCGGGCGCGGTCGATGCCGGCGATGGCGTCGCGCAGGGCGCGCACGGCGCCGCGCCGGGCGCCCGGTCCCAGCTCCCGCTCGGCGGCGGGGGCGAGGTCCTCGTGCGACAGATAGGAAGGCGGCAGCGACGGAGTGAATTCCTCCAGCCGCCGCTGAATCTCATCGTTGCTGGCGCGCAGGCGCTGGGAGATCTCCTGACGCAGCTCGGCGAGAGCGCGCTCGACCGAGGCGCCGATCTCGCTGTTCAACTGGTGGATTCTTTCCGAAAGGGACATCCGTTGCTCTCCGCGGCCGTCCTCTGTGTGTTTCAAGCTCCGACTATGGGAAGCTGATTATTCTGGACCCGCCGCGCGCTGTCAAGGAAAAAGCCCTCTGAAACAAGGGCTTAGGGGCACGAGTGCTCGCGGGCATTGATGCCCGGGCGGGGCCGTGGTACGTTCGGCGCAGGGAAGACACAGGAGATCATCGATGGATTGGAGCCCCCGCCGACCCTCCCGAGCGCATGGCGCCGCGCTCCTCTGCGGCGCGCTGCTGCTCGCCGGCGCTCCCGGCTGCGGCCGGCGGGCCACGGAGAGGACGGCGCGGCCGGAATCCTCCGAGTCCCAGTCCGAATGGGCGTGGCTCCAGCGGACCAAGGCCGACCTCGACGCGCGGCGGGCGCGGCTCGCCGCCCAGCCCGATCCCAGGCTCCAGAAGGAGACGCAGGCCCTCTCCGACGAGCTCAACCGCCACCTGGCCGCCTTCCTCAACGCCGATCCGCCCATCCAGGGGGAGCCGCTCAGCGCGCGCCAGAAGGCCGCCCTGCGCATGAAGAGCGACGAGGAGATCTCTCTCGCCCGCACCTGGATCGAGCAGGGGGGCGACTTCCAGCGCGCGATCGACATCTACAAGGAGGCGCTGGTGGTGGACCCCGACAACCCCCGTCTCAAGGAGGAGCTGGCCCGGGCCGAGGCGCGGCGCTACATGACGCGCGCGACCTTCGCCCAGGTGCAAAAGGGGATGGAGCCGGACGAGGTGCGCCGCCGCCTCGGGGCGCCCAACCTCAACAACGTGCGGAGCTACCCGGAGCGCGGCGTCACCGGCTGGTTCTACCCGCGCGACGCCGGAGGGGACGCCGCCGCGGTCTGGTTCCACAAGGAGGACGGCAAGACCGTGGTCTACCTCACCGACTTCGACGCCCTCCATCCGCCCGCCGCCGCCCCGGCGGCGCGGAGCGCGGCTTGACTTTTCCCCGGAATTGAGCGAAATTTACACCCTACGCCCCCCGAAGCCGGGGGGCGCTTTCATCCAGGCAAGAAAAGAGGTGAGTGCCCGATGCCTGTTGTGCATGTGCGCGAGGAAGAGAGCTTCGAGAACGCCTTGCGCCGCTTCAAGCGGAAAGTCGAGAAGTCAGGGATCTTGACCGAGCTGCGGAAGCGGCAGCACTTCGAGAAGCCCTCGGTGAAGCGCAAGCGCAAGGCCGTGCAGGCCCGCAAGAAGATCATGCGGAAGCTGCAGGAAGAGCGTCGCCAGGGTCTGGCGTAAGCGCCAACACCCCCTGCGCCACCCGGACGGGAGGAGGCCGAAAGGCTTCCTCCCGTTTTGTTTTTGGGCGGGCGTAGTAGCGGATGGCGGCCTCGACGGCCAGGGCGTGCTTGCGCAGCCCTTCCTTCTCGGTGTACTGGCAGAGCAGACCCCAGGCCTGATCGCGGCTGGGGAGGCGTTCGGTGTCAGGCATGGGCGTACGCTGACAGAATGTGGCTAGAATAGGGCCATGTCTGACGAGCCCCGCAAGCTGACCGTCCAATGCCCCGACTGCGGCTCCGACCTGGTGATCGACGCCTCCACGGGCGCCGTGCTCTCTCATCGCAAGGCCAAGCAGCCGATCGCCGGCGGCAAGGACTTCGACTCGCTGCTCAAGGGGCTCGACGAGGAGAAGAGCCGGGCGGAGGACATCTTCCAGCGCGAGGTCTCGGCCCTTAAGGACCGCGACCGCATCCTCGAGGAGAAGTTCCGCGAGGCCATGCGCCGCGCCGAGGAGGAGCCGGACGAGGGGCCGCCTCCCCGCCCGTTCGATCTCGACTGAATCCGGTGGCGGAGCCATCCAAAATTTTGTACTACCCCAAAGCTTGTGGTAGAATCCGTTCTTGGCCTGCCGGTCCTCCTCCCGCCGCTGTGGCCCGAGCTACAACCCCGGTCCGTTGACGCTCGAAGCGAGGCAAACGCTTGCCTGATTGAACATGACCGAAGACGAGCCCTCCCCGGGCTCGCCAAGAAGGAGCCAAGATCTTGAATCCATGGTGGATGCGCCCTACGGCTGAGGGCCTGGAAGAAGGAAACCGCAACAAGCCGACGACTGAAAATCCGCCGGAGCCCGCGCAGGCGCCAGAGGTGCCTGAGCCCGCTTCCCCCCCCCACACCCCCGCGACCAGCTTCGAGCCCGCCCGTTTCGAGCCCGAGCCCCCGCGCGAGCGCCCCTTCTACTCGGAGGAGCCGCGCGAGTGGGGTGGCGAGCCGGTCTCCCCCGCCCCCGTCTTCGCGGACGAGGAGCCGCGGGTCGAGGCCGCCGCCGCCGCTCACCCCCTGCCCGTCGAGGAGCCCCACGAGCACGAAGAGGATGCCGAGGAGCCCTACGACGAGGACGAGGAGGAGCTCGAGGCGAGCGAGGCCGAGCGCGAGGAAGGCGAGGTCAAGGAGGGCGAGGAGAAGGACGCCGAAGGGCGCCGCCGCCGCCGCTCCCGGGGCCGCCGCGGCGGCCGCCGCCGCAACGGCAAGACCGCCACCGCTCCCACTACCGCCCCGGCCTCCGAGCCGGCTGAGGAGGAGGACGAGGAGGACGAGACCTGGCACGACGAGCCGGCCGTCGAGGAGACCCTCCCCGTCCCCCCCCCCC
>DASXJP010000437.1:0-2624 GCA_036497345.1 Thermoanaerobaculia bacterium | reverse complement strand
CTGGGCGGATCCCGCGCTGTTTCACCCCATTTCCCGGATTGTCTCGACGCGGGCTGGCGGGATCAAGGGTCGACTTCGTCGCCCGCTTCGCGGCTTCGCCCTTGACCCCGCCAGCCCGCGTCTGAGGAGGCTGTGTATGGGGTGAAGGCGGAAGAGTGCGGAAACGCACTCGAGCGTCGGTGTAATCCGGCCAGAAACGGCACGGCGGCCACGAGATAATTTGGGACTCTACAGCCTGGCACCCATCCTCTCCCCCACCTGCCAGACCTCGGACGAATACCTCAACAGAGCCGATCCTCGCTTCTTCGCCATCCAACCTCCCTCTTCGAGATTCCGGCCATCGGGAACCACCGGCGGCGGGCAGGGGAGATTATGGCACGTAGGGAAGTGATTTTTGGGGAGGAAACGGGAACGGCCGAGGCCGGCGGGCCTTTCGCCGGAGCCGGCCGCTCGTCCGCCAGCCCCGGCGGACGAACCGCCACCCCCGGCAAGCCTCCTGCCGGAGCCGGCGGCTCGCCGGCCGGGGTCGGCCGATCAACCGCCGGGGGTGGCGGACGTACCCTTTTGGATGAGCCTACGAGCTAAGGCCGAGTTGAACCTTGATGGCCTGTTCGACTTTCCCGACATCATCCTCCGACAACCTGCCGATCCGCTGCTGGAGCCTGCTCTTGCTGACCGTAGCCAACTGATCGGCCATCGCCTTCCGCTGTTGCCCTTCGAGGGTGACGTAGGCTTCGCTCGGGTACAACCGGCTCACATTGCTGGTCAGGGGAACGACCTGGACCCGGTTCAGGAACTGATTGGAAGCGTCGTTGCTGACGATGACGGCAGGCCGCCGCTTTTGGATCTCGCCTCCTATCGAAGGCTCAAAGTCGACCCACCAGACCTCACCGCGCTTCATCCGCGACGTCCCGGATCGTGGCTTCCGCCCACTCGTGAGCCTCGGCCTCACGGCTTTCGTCCGCTGCCATCGCCCGGTAGGCGTCGGCCAGGTCTTGAGGAACCACGTGAGGGCGGACCAGACTTTCGATGAACTGGCTGATCTTCTGCCGGCCGATCACGCGATGAAGGCCCTCATAGACCTCCTCATCCACCGTAACCGTAAGTTTCTTGTGCAAGATCGCCTCCTACGTATCCGATACGTATCTTAAGGGGGCGGCACCCCGAGAGTCAAGAAGAAAAGGCTTGTCCCCTCCGCCCTCCGCGGAGCCCGGCGCCCCACGGTGAAGGCCTCACCGATGCGGACATCCTCAAAAACCCCGCTGTAACTCTCTGGCAGCAAAGGCTTTGTCAAAAGCGGCCGGATTTTACGTCTTCTGTGGGTGTATGGGAAGAAAACTTCGCTACATCCCCGATGGAGGCGCCTTGGTCGAGGTCACCTGCCGGACCTTGCAGGGACGCTTGCTGCTCCGGCCCAGCCCGGAGCTCGACGACATCACCGCGGGCATCCTCGGCAGGGCCCAGCGGCTCTATCCGGTCGACATCGTGGCATTTCAGGCGTTGTCGAATCATTACCACGCCCTCCTCTTCGTGAAGGACGCGAAACGGCTGGCCGAATTCGTCGGCTATCTCAATTCCAACCTGGCCAGGGAGGTGGGCCGGCTCACCGGCTGGACCGGCAAGGTCTGGGAACGGCGCTACCAGCCGATCCCGATCAGCGACGAGGAGGAGTCGCAGGTTGCGAGACTGAAGTACGTCTTGAGCCACGGGGTCAAAGAGAACCTGGTGGCCCGGCTCTGGGAGTGGCCGGGGCTCCACTGCGTCCGCCAGATCGTGGACGGCGAGCCGCTCACCGGCACCTGGTTCGACCGTACCCAGGAGCACGCCGCTCGCCGCCGAAGGGGGGAGGACCCCGATCCTCTCCAGTACGCCAACTCCGAGACCGTGACCTTCTCGCCCCTCCCCTGCTGGGAGCATCTGTCTCCGGAGGCCTACCGGGAGCGCGTCGGCAAGATGGCCAACGAGATCGAGGAGGAAGCCGCCGCGGCGCGGAAGCGGACGGGAGCCGAGCCGCTCGGTGCGGCGAAGATCCTGGCTCAGGATCCCTGGACCCGTCCCGAGCGAGTGAAGAGGTCGCCGGCCCCGCTCCTCCACGCGGCGAGCAAGGCAGTGCGTCAGATCTTCTACGAGGGCTTCGCCCTGTTCGTCGCCGCCTACCGGACAGCCGCCGAGAAGCTCCAGAGGGGAGATCCCAACCCGGGCTTCCCCCGCGGGAGCTTCCCGCCGGCGATGCCGTTCGTGGGCGGGTAGGCGCGGTAGCGCGGATTCGGGTCTGAAGAGTTGGCTGTCGAGCGTCTGAAGGGGGCGAAAGGGGGAGGTGTGTTTGGAGGGGCGATTCGGCGGCGGATTCATGAAATCACGGTCGCATATCCGTACCCCAAATGGGCCTGAGAGCCTCCTCAAAGCCGCTCTAGGGGCGCTTGACAACGGGGATTTGCCTCTTGGCGGGGTGTCGGGGCGGCTCCGCGGGAGCTCGGCAGAAGGCGAGCGCCTGGCACCCATCTCCCGATCGTCTCTTACGCCGATGACTTCGTCATCGTCTGCGCGAGTCGCCGTCAGGCCGAAGAAAGCCTGACGCTGGTGTCGCGCTGGCTGAAGAAGCTCGGCCTGACGCTCCACCCCGC
>DASXJP010000436.1:0-4765 GCA_036497345.1 Thermoanaerobaculia bacterium | reverse complement strand
CCGCGCGGCCTCCTGCCGGCGGGCACCTATCTCGAGCAGGTGGCCCAGGCGCTCCCGGGTCTCTCCCGCTTCTGGCGGGTGCCGACGCTGCTCTGGCTGGATTCCGGCAACCCGGCGCTCATGGCCCTGGTCTGGGTCGGGCTGATCGCCTCGGTCCTGCTGGTGCTCAACGTCTGGCCGCGGATGACGATCGCCCTCTGCCTCGTGACTTTCGTCTCCTTCATCGCCGCGGCGCAGGACTTCGCCTCTTACCAGTCGGACGGCATGCTGCTGGAGGCGGGGTTCCTATCGCTCTTCTTCGCGCCGCGCGGCGTTTGGCCGGGGCTCGGGGCGGCCAGCCCGCCGTCGCCGGCCAGCCTGTTCCTGCTGCGTTGGGAGTGGTTCCGCATCTATTTCGAGTCGGGGGTGGTCAAGCTGCTGAGCGGCGAGGTGCAGTGGCGGGACCTCACCGCCATGGACCACTACTACGAGAACGGCCCGCTCCCTTCCTGGCCCGGCTGGTACGTCCAGCAAAACCTCCCGCACGGCTTCCACGCCGCCACCGCCGGCCTCACCCTGCTGCTGGAGCTGGTGGTGGTCTGGATGGCCTGGCTCCCTCGCCGCTTCCGGATCGCCTGCTGCCTGATCGTGACGCCGTTCCAGATCGGCATCATCCTCACCGCCAACTACGCCTTCCTCAACTATCTCGTGCTGGTGCTGGGCTTCCTGCTGCTCGACGACCAGGCGCTCGCCCGGCTGGGGCTCTCGGTGCCCGCCGTGGAGGCCCGCCCCGCGCCGCGCTGGCGGGTGATCGGCGCCGCGGTCGCGCTGATCTGGATCTTCTACTCGACGGTCATCACCTACGCCCCCTCCGCGGGCCTGCTCGCCGCGCCGGCCCGCCTGATCGCGCAATTCCGCATCGCCAACCAATATGGGCTCTTCGCGGTGATGACCCGGGCCCGCTACGAGATCGAATTCCAGGGGAGCCGCGACGGCATCACCTGGGTGCCGTATCCGTTCCGCTACAAGCCGCAGGACCCCATGGAGAGGCCGGGGATCTTCGCGCCCTACCAGCCGCGTTTCGAGTGGAACCTCTGGTTCGCCTCGCTCGGCTCCTGGCAGGAGAGCCCCTGGGTGATGGTGACGGAGGTCCGCCTCCTCGAAGGGAGCCCGGACGTGCTGGCCCTCTTCCGCCGCGATCCCTTCGCCGGCAAGCCGCCGCAGCGGGTGCGGGCGGTGCTCTGGCAGTACTGGTTCACCACCCCCGCCGAGAAGAGGAGGACCGGCGCCTGGTGGAAGCGCAAGCTCCTGGGCGAGTACGCGCCGGGAGCGGAGCGGGGGGCGGAGGGGAGGATCGAGATCCAGGGGTTGTCATCGGGCCTATAATCACCAGATCTCACAGGAGGTGCTCATGGCGACCGCGCTGACCCGTCGTGGATTTACCCAGCTCCTCGGTTTCGGCGTGGCCTCGGCCGCGCTGCGTCCCACCCTTCCCCTGGCCGCGGCGACGCAGGCCGTCCCCGAGGCCGCGGCGTCCGGCGTCGTCCGCCTGAGCTCGAACGAGAATCCGTACGGCCCCTCCCCGGCCGCCTTCGACGCCATGCGGAAGGCCTTCGACCTCGCCTGGCGCTATCCGGACGAGGCGGTGGATGCCCTGGCGGCCGATCTGGCGAAGCTGCACGGCGTCCCCGAGGACCACATCCTGCTGGGGGCCGGCTCGAGCGAGATCCTCAAGCTCGCCGCCTCCGCCTACACCGGCCCGAGCCGGCCGGCCGTGATGGCCGATCCCACCTTCGAGTCGATCGCCCGCCACGCCAGGGCGGTGGGAGCCGAGGTGGTGAAGGTGCCGCTCACCGCGGAGAAGCGGCACGACCTCGGGAAGATGCTGCCGGCCAGCGCGGGGTTGGTCTATCTCTGCAATCCCAACAACCCGACGGCGAGCCTCACCCCGGCGACGGAGGTGCGGGCCTTCCTGGCGCGGACCCCCGCCGGCACGGCGGTGCTGGTGGACGAGGCCTACGCCCATTACGTGGAGAGCCCGGACTGGGAGACGGTGATTCCGCAGCTCGGCGATCATCCGAATTTGATTGTGGCGCGGACCTTCTCGAAGGTCTACGGCATGGCCGGCCTGCGCTGCGGCTACGCGATCGCCCAGCCGGCGACGATCCGGAAGCTGCAGGAGCAGCAGGCCTTCGACTCGCTCAGCATCTTGACCCTGGTGGCGGCGCGCGCCGCCCTCGCGGATACCGGGCACGTGGAGACCAGCCGGCGCCGCAACCGCGAGACCCGGGCCTTCGTGCGCTCGCAACTGGAGGCGATGGGCTATCCGCCCATCCCCTCGGAGACCAACTTCCTGATGACCGACCTGCGGCGGGACGTCGGCCCGGTGATCGCCGCGCTGAAGAGCCAAGGGGTCGAGGTCGGCCGCAAGTTCCCGGCCATGCCGACCCATCTGCGGGTCACGGTGGGCACCCGGCCGCAGATGGAGGCGTTTCTCGGCGCTCTGCGGACGGTGCTGGCGTAGGGGAGGGGGAACACGGACGAACAGGGACGAGCACAGACCGCCACGGACAGCAGAAAAAATCTGTCCGTGGTTGTCTGTGGCCGTCCGTGTTCGTCCGTGTTCCCCCTTTTCCCTATCCCGCCGCCACCACCCGCGGCCCCGCCGCCGCTCCCTGGCCCCAGATGCCGGAGAGCACGCGCTGGAAGTTGCCGCCCAGGATCAGCTCGATCGCCCGGTCGTCGTAGCCGCGGCGGATCAGGCCCTCGGTGAGGTCGAAGATCCTTCGCGCGGGGGGCATCCCGCGGACGGCGTAGCGGGCGAGCGCGAGCCCGGTCCGCGGATCCACGGCGTCGGCGGCCACGTCGCTGCCGATCCCCACGTGCTCGACGCCGGTCACGCGGACCACGTGGTCGAAATGGTCGAGCACGTGGTCGAGCGTCGCCGGCGGGCGCCCGCTGACGAAGGCGGCCACGGCGGTGATCCCCATCACGCCGCCCCGCTCGGCCATGGCGCGGATCACCGCGTCGGACTTGCAGCGGGGGTTGGCCGCCAGGGTCCGGCAGTTCGCGTGGGTGATCAGCACCGGCTGGCGGGAGACGGCGAAGGCGTCCAGGCAGGTGCGCTCGGAGCAGTGGGAGACGTCCACCACCATGCCCGCCCGGTTCATCGCCGACACGATCTCGGCGCCGTAGGGGGTGAGCCCGGTGTCCTGGGCCTCGAAGCAGCCGCAGCCGATGCGGTCGCGGGCGTTGTAGGTGAGCTGCGAGACCCGCTGTCCCAGGGCGTGGAAGCTCGCCACGTCGGCCGCCGTGCGGAAGTGGTCGGAGCTCTGGAAGCCGACCAGGATGCCGACCTTCCCCGCCGCCCGCACCCGCTGGAAATCACCGCTGGATTCGACGCGGACGAAACAGTCCGGACGCCGTTGCAGCAGCCGGTCCCAGCCGGCGAGCCAGCCGCGCGCCGCCTCATAGGGGTGCGGATCGTCCGGCTCGACCGCGGGATGGAAGACCTTGACCCCGGAGGCGCGCAGGCTCGCGAGGTCGGCCGGCCCGAAAGCCGCCGGATCGCGCTGCCAGCTCCAGAGCTTCGGCCAGTCGAGGGTGAGCAGGCCGAGCATGTCGATGACCATCGACCGCCCGACCAGCTCGACGGCGCGGGCCGAGACCGGATTCCGGTCGTCGGCGAAGAGGCGGAAACGCCCCAGGTTGATCATCGGGCCGGCGAACAGGCCGGCTCCGGTGAGGGCTCCCGCCCTCAAAAATTGACGACGATTCAACTGCCCAACACCTCTTGTTGTTGGGCAGAGTGTACACCTTGCCCTGGCTCAACGCCAGGGCTTGTAATTTAGGAGATCTTATTCGCTGCCGTAGCCGCTCGAAGGAGAGGCAACGGCCGGGTCAGCGCACGAAGCGCAGACCCGGATCGTTGCGGAGCTTCTCCAGGAAGGTGCCGATTTCGCGCGCCAGCTTGGCGGAGGCGAGCTCGCGCTCGGCGGCCTTGTGGAAGAACAGCAGGGCGGCCAGCGCCTCGCGCGGGACGTCCTGGGCCTGGAAGATGTGGCACATCTCCAGCGACAGCGCCTTGACCTCCGCCACCGCGCCCAGGCGGGCGTACTGGGCGGTCAGGTCGAGGGTGACCAGCGCGGTGTCGTACACGAGATTGTGCTCCGCGAGCTCCTGGCGCAGCTCCTGGAAGATCGCCATCGCCTCCTCCGTCCGGCCGAGGTCGGCGGCGATCCGCCCCCCCACCCAGCGCAGACGCAGGAGGTCGATCGGGTTGCCGATCTCGCGGCAGAGGGCGGTTACCTCGGGGAGCATGGCGAGAGCCGCCTCGTGCTCCTCGATGTTGGCGAAGCAGCACAGGAGGTTGTGGCGCAGGCAGAGGTAGAGGCGGGCATCCCGCCGCGCGTCCACCAGCCCCTCGGCCTCCTGCAGCACGCCGATCGCCTGCTCGGAGCAGCCCATCTCGATGAGCCCGATCGCCTTCTTGATCAGCGCCCTCCCCGCCAGGTGATCGTCACGGAGCTCGGCGCGCTGCCCTTCCCTGTGGAGGGTGAAGATGCGATCGAGAGTCTCGAAGGCCTCCGGGAAGCGCCGCTGGGTGATCTGCAGGGAGGCCTTGTGCTCCAGGATGGCCGGCTCGTAGGCGAAGAGGTCGCCGACGCCCGACGTCCCGGCGTCCCACCAGTCGCAGGCGATGGTGAACGATTCCTCGGCGTTGCGCAGGTCGCCGAGGACGCGCCGGGCGTTGCCGTCGTGCGCCCAGGCGTAGCCGCGGAGCTGA
>DASXJP010000435.1:0-23964 GCA_036497345.1 Thermoanaerobaculia bacterium | reverse complement strand
CCGCGTGCGGCAGGCCGGGGAGGTCGAGGCGGACGGACGGGCCGGGCCATGGGGAGAGATGGACCCGCAGCCGCAGGTCGATAGCGGCGGCGAGCGCCGGCCGGCCATAGACCACGGCGTGCTCGCCCATGAGGATGAGCTTGCCGGGGACCGAGACGGCGACCGGCGCCATCCCGGTCCCGGGAGAGGATTCGGCGCGGAGGGCGCGGGGGATCAGCCGGCCTCCGCTCAGGTGGGCAATCGGCCGGGGATCTCGCCGCGCCCGAGCTTCTCGTGGGCGCGCGCCAGATCGTTGGAGGTGAAGGCCGCCATCAGCGACAGCTCGCCGGCGAGCACCACCGCGCCCAGGATCTCGGCCAGCCGCGTGACCGCCTCGCCCCGCCGCTCCGGATCGGGGGAGACGCCGAGCACGGCCAGCGCCTCGCGCTGGGTGTCGAGCGAGGTGCCGCCGCCGACGGCGCCGAGCGGCACGTCGGGCATGAAGACCGAGGCGAAGACCGAGTCCGGCCCGCGCGACTCGATGCAGGTGATCCCCATCGAGCCCTCGACCACGTGCGCCGGGTCCTGGCCGGTGGCGATGAAGAACGCCGCCAGCACGTTGGCGTAGTGGGCGTTGAAGCCCAGGGAGCCGGCCGCGATCGAGCCCAGGAGGTTCTTGCGGTACTGCACCTCGACCAGGCTGCGGGCGTCGGTCTTCAGGATGTGATGGAGGATCGACGCGTCGAGGAGAATTTCCGCATAAATGCGCTTGCCGCGCCCCTCGTGCCAGTTGATGGCCGCCGGCTTCTTGTCCACGCAGTAGTTGCCCGACAGGCCGATGCAGGGCACCCCCGTGGCGGGCTCGATCAGCTCGTTGACCGCGCGGTCGCAGGCGATGGTCGCCATGTTCATGCCCATGGCGTCGCCGGTGTCGAAGCGGAAGCGCAGGAAGACCGTGGTGCCGAAGGCGTAAGGGCGCACCTCGAGGAGCTTGAGGTAGCGGCTGGTCCCTTCGGTGAGGTCGCGGATCTCCGCCTCGTGGTCCTGGATCCACTGCAGGAAGCCCTGCGTCTGCACGATCCCCGAGGTGCGGAAGACGGGCGCGCGGGTCATCCCCACGTCCTCGACCCGCACCACGGCGCCGCCGGCCTCGCGCAGGGCGGCGCAGCCGCGGTTGGTGCTGGCCACCAGGGCGGCCTCGGTGGTGGCGAGGGGCACCCAGAAGTCGCCGTCGGCGTATTTGCCGCGCACCTTCAGGGGGCCCACGACGCCCATCGGGATCTGGGCCACGCCGATGAAGTTCTCGCAGTTGCGGTGCGAGGCCCGCTGGTCGTCCAGCGAGGGGTGGGCGATGTTGGCGAGCGGCGTGCTCGTCATCTCGGCCAGGGCCTGGCGGCGGATCTCCGCGGCCTACTCCGCGGGGAGGGTCTTCGGGATCTCATGGAACCGGCGCTCGCCCGTGACCAGCGAGCGCACGAGCTCCTCGCGGGTCAGGGGGGCCACGGATGCGGGATTGGCGGTCTTGCTCATCTCACAACCCTTTTACGAGCTTCACGCGTCGAAGCTCCGCGATGGTTTTCACACCGAGGCAGAACATACAGATCTTCAGCTCGCGCACGGTGCGCCGCACCTTGTCGGCGACCCGCTCGGCCGACTCCAGGGCCGGCGCGAGGAAGGGGTAGGCGAGCCCCACGACGTCGGCGCCCAGGGCGATCGCCTTCGCGGCGTCCAGCCCGTTGCGCACGCCGCCGCTGGCGATCACCGTCAGGCCCTCGACCCGGCGCACCTGCCGGATCGATTCGGGCGTCGGCAGGCCCCAGCCGGCGAACAGCTCGCCGATCTCCAGGTCGCGGGCGCGCTCGGCCTCGATGCGGGCCCAGCTCGTGCCGCCCACCCCCGCCGTGTCGACGATGCGCACTCCCTGGGCCGCCAGCGCGCGCGCCGTGGCCTCCGAGATGCCGCAGCCGATCTCCTTGACCACCACCGGCACCCCCACCTCCCGCACCACCTCGCCGATCTTCGGCAGCAGCCCGGAAAAGTTGCATTGCCCTTCCGGCTGGATCGCCTCCTGGAGCGGATTCAGGTGGAGGATCAGGGCGTCGGCCCCGATCATCTCCACGGCCTGCCGGCACTCGCGCACGCCCATGCCGTAATTGAGCTGGACGGCGCCGAGATTGGCCAGCAGGACGGCCTCCGGTGCGACCTCGCGGACGCGAAAGGTATCAGCTTTCGCGGGATCTTCCAACGCTTTGCGCTGCGATCCCACTCCCACGGCGACGCCGGCGCCCTCGGCGCCCTGCGCCAGGTTGCGGTTGATCCGGCCGGCCATCTCGGTGCCGCCGGTCATCGAGGAGATGAGCAGGGGGGCGGCCAGCCGCCGGCCCAGGAATTCGACCGCGGTGTCGATCGCGTCGAAGTCGATCTCGGGGAGCGCCTCGTGCGCGAAGCGGTAGTCGTCGAAATAGCTGTGGCCGCCGAGCTGCATGCGCGGATCGAGCGCCAGCCGGATGTGCTCGGCCTTGCGGTCGCGCTCCTCCGGGCTTGCCGTCAAGGGCGGCGGGCCGGCCGCCTCGAGCGCCGCCAGGGCGGCGGGATCGCCCGCGGTCATCTCCGGCGCGCTCATCGCTCGCGCTCCCGGAGGTAGTCGATCAGCCCGGCGAGGAAGAGCCGGCCGTCGGGGCGCAGGTCGAGGGCCGCCAGCGCGGACCGCGCCTCCCGCAGCCGGTCGCCGATCATGGCGCTCACGGCGTCCCGGGCGCCGGTCTCCGCGATCACCCGCAGCGCCGCCGCCGTCTGCTCCGGAGCGGAGCCCGGATGGCCGAGCGTCGCCTCCAGGACCTGCCGCTGCGCGGGCGTGGCGCGGGCTAAAGCGTAATGGATGAGGAAGGTGTATTTCCCCTCCTTGAGATCGGCGTCGACCGGCTTGCCCACGGTCTCCGGGTCGCCGAACATCCCCAGCAGATCGTCCTGGAGCTGGAACGCCTCGCCCACCGCGGCGCCGTAGCGCGAGAGCCCGGCGAGGGTCTCCGGCGGCGCGCCGGCCAGCAGGGCGCCGAGCTGGATGGGCCGCTCGGCCGTGTAGCGCCCGGACTTCAGGCGCAGCACCCGCCGCAGCTCCTCCTCGGTCGCCGCCCGCCGCTGCGCCACCAGCAGCTCCAGAAACTGGCCGCCGATCACCTCCTGGCACATGGCGGCGAAGCACCGGGCCAGCTCGCGGGCGGCGGGCCCGCGGCCGAATGCCGCCAGCTCCACGGCCCAGGCTTGCGCGAGGTCCCCCAGCAGGATCGCCACCGAACGGCCGAAGTCCGCGGCGTCGCCGTGCAGGCCGTGCGCCCGGTGCGCCTCGCGGAAGCGCACGTGCGCCGCCGGTTGGCCGCGCCGGATCTCGGCGTGGTCCATGATGTCGTCGTGGATCAGGAGATAGGTATGGAGGAGCTCGGTGGACAGGGCGAGCGGCAGGACGTCGCCGTCGACCTCGCCGCCGCAGGCCCGGTAGGTGTAGTAGACGAGCGCCGGCCGGAGGCGCTTCCCCCCCTGGACGGCGAGCTGGCCGACGCCGTCGATCAGTTGCAGGGTCTCGGGAGAGCCGGCGGCCACCGCCTCGCCGCGCTTGGCCTCCAGCCAATCGGCGAGGGCGCGGTCGAGCTTCTCGCGGAAGCCGGCGAGCAGCGCCGTGAATTCCGCGAGCTCCGCCGGAGCCTCAGTCGATAATCCCATCCTGGTCCTTACCCCCTGCTCGCGTCCGTTCTGGGTTCTGGGGATCGCCCCGGTCCCGGCAAGCATACCCGAAAACACCTGGGGAGATAGTTCCTACCAGGTACAAGCTCGTATGGTAGGTGAAGGACTTTGCGTTGTAAAGTGGGGTATCCTCCCCTCATTATGCCCACCCTCGACCTCCTCCACGTCGACGCCTTCACCGACCGCGCGTTCGCGGGCAATCCGGCGGCGGTCTGCTTTCTGGACGGACCACGGGAGGGGGAGTGGATGCAGGACGTGGCGCGGGAGATGGGCCTGCCGGCGACCGCCTTCCTGGAGCCCAAGGACGGCGGCTTCCACCTGCGCTGGTTTACCCCCGCCACGGAGCTGGAGCTCTGCGGCCACGCCACCCTGGCGAGCGCTCACGCGCTGTGGCAGACGGGACGGCTGGGAGCGGGGGAGACGGCGCGTTTCCAGACCTCGAGCGGAGCGCTCACCGCCGAGCGCCGGGGGGAGTGGATCGAGCTCGACTTCCCGGCCCGCCGGGTGGAGGCGGCGGACCCCCCGCCGGCGCTGCTGGCGGCGCTCGGCGCCGAGCCGGTCTGGGCGGGCAAGACCGGCCCCAACTGCTTCCTGGAGCTGCCCGGCGAGGGCGCCGTCCGCGCCATGGCCCCCGATCTCCCGGCCATCCGGTCGATGGGCGTGCGCGGGGTCATCGTGACGGCCCGGGGCGCGGCCCATCCTTTCGACTTCGTCTCCCGCTACTTCGCGCCGGGCGTCGGGATCGACGAAGATTCCGTGACGGGCTCCGCCCACTGCGCGCTGGCGCCCTACTGGGCCCAGCGGCTGGGGAAGGAGGAGATGCTCGCCTATCAGGCTTCGGCGCGGGGAGGGGTCGTGCGGGTGCGGGCGGTGGGGGAGCGGGTCAAGCTGGGAGGCCAGGCGGTGACGGTGCTCCAGGGGCGCCTGCTGGCAAGCTGACGCCGCCGCCCGGTTCCTCCCTCCCTACTGTCCTTCATTCCCCTGCGGCTCGTCGTCCGGACGGGTCGCCCGCTCCATCCGATCGTGGAAGTAGCGGAGCAGGCGATGGAAGCCATCCAGCATCTCGCTGAACGCCCTCTCCTCCTCGAACGCCAGGGGATCGCGCCGGCCGAGGATCCGCTGGACCTCCGCACGGCCGCCGCCTTCCGGCCGCGGCGCCGGCTCGCCTTCCACCTCCACCCCTTCACCCCGCCGCTTCATCTTCTCCGGACGGCCATTGATGATCTGGATCGCGTTGTGCAGATCGTTGAGGTCGCACCCGAGAGTGTCCAGGATCTTCTCCAGGGTCTCGAGCGAAGGGCGCTGGCGGCCCGTCTCGTAGGCCGACAGCATGCCCTTGGTGATGCCGGCGGTGTCCGCCACCTGGTACTGCTTCTTGCTTTGCCGGTCCCGCAGCCAGCGGAGGGCCTGGCCGAGGCCGTTCAAAATGGGTGTGCTCACGGTGGTTATCTCCTGGAATCCCTTCCGGGATCCCCGTTGGAACGGAAGGTCGGACGGCGGGGCCGCGCGGAGCTCTTCCAAGTTAAGTTGCCCTCTCTCGCTGGGACCTCTCGGCGGTCGTTTTCACCATGGGCGTAGATTAGGCGTAATCATGGCGTAAGTCAAGAGGTTTGGAAGGCGTAAATTTCCCTCCCTCCCGCGCCACCTTTCCGCCCTGCTACCATCCTCCGCCATGGTCGATCTCTCCGCCGTCGAAGCCGCAGCGCACCGTCTGACGCCTCACCTCCGGCACACTCCATTGCTGGACGCCTGCCCCCTGCCCGGGGGGGCGCCCGGGAGCCGGCTTTTCCTGAAATTGGAGAATCTTCAGGTGACCGGCTCTTTTAAGTCCCGGGGAGCGGCGAACAAGGTTCTCCACCTCCATACACAAAGAGTGCGGCGAGGGCTTGTAAGTGCGTCGGGTGGAAACCACGGCTTGGGCGTGGCCTTCGCCGGCCGGCTCGTGGGAGCGCCCGTAACGATCTACCTTCCCGCGAACGTGCCTCCCGTCAAGGCGGCCAAGCTGGAGCGCTGGGGGGCGCGGCTGATCTGGGAGGGGGAGCTCTGGGACGACGCCGACCGGGCCGCCCAGGAGGCCGCCCGCCGCGAGGGGATGACCTACGTCCACTCCTTCGCCGACGAGCAGGTCGTCGCCGGCCAGGGGACGCTCGCCCTGGAGGCCCTCGACGACCAGCCGGGGCTCGACCTCTTCCTGGTGTCGATCGGCGGCGGTGGGCTGATCTCCGGGGTCGCCACCGCGGTCAAGGGGCGGCAACCCGGGGCGCGGGTGGTCGGCGTCGAGGCGGCCGGCGCGCCCAAGATCCACCGCAGCCTGCGGGAAGGCCGGCTGATCGAGCTCTCCGGCGTCACTACCGCCGCCAACACCCTGGCTCCCCGCACCAGCCATGAGATGAACCTCGCGATCATCCGCGAGAGGGTCGACGACGTTGTCCTGGTGACCGACGAGGAGATGCTCGCAGCCGCCCGCTGGCTCTGGTTCGAGACCGGCGTCGCCGCCGAGCTCTCCGGCGCCGCCGCCCTCGCCGCCCTCCTCGCCGGAAAGGTTCCCCTGGAAGGGGTCCGCGCAGCCTGCGCCGTGGTGTGCGGGGTGGGCACGGACGGGATTGGCTGACAGGGAAGCAAAAACTCCAAACTTCGCTGTCCCGCTTTTTCACGCGGTCGCCACGTTGTAGACAAAGTCGGTTTTCAGCGGTCACAGAAGTAAAGATCCGGGTGCTCGGGTCTACTGTTGTTTTAGCGTTTGGTTGTATTTTCTACGAGGGGGGATTTCTATGGTTTCCTTTGAAGTCCGGTCGTCTTCCTTGGAGGGACTTGGTAGCCCGGCGGTTCCCGGACCGCCGGGCTACCCCATCGTGGGCGCTCTGCCCAAGGTGATGAAGGACCCGCTGCCGTTCCTGACCCAGGCGGCGCGGGAGTACGGCGACGTGGTCTGCCTGGGCGGCTTCGGCGCCCAGAAGTTCTACCTCGTCACCCATCCGGACGACATCGAGCGCGTCTGGAAGACCCACCACCGGAATTACGTGCGGGGCTCCAACTTCCAGCTCCTGAAGCCGCTCGGCGGCGACGGGCTGTTCCTGAGCGAGGGGGACGAGTGGCGCCGGCAGCGGAAGCTCCTGCAGCCGGGCTTCCACGTCACCCGTCTGATGGGCATGGTGGAGACGATCAACGCCTCGATCGCGGCCATGCTGCGGCGGTGGGAGCGCGAGATCGCCAACGGTGAGCCGTTCGACCTCGAGCGCGAGATGATGAGCCTGCTGATCGAGGTCTCGGTGAAGACCCTCTTCGGCACCGAGGTGGCCGGCGACACGGAGACGGTCCACGAGACCATCACCAGCGCCTTTTCGATCCTCCACCGGCGGGTGCTCTCGGCCGTGCCGTTCCCCTGGTGGGTGCCGTTCCCGCGCCACGTCCGCTTCCTGCGCGCGATCGCGGAGCTCGACAAGGTGGTCTACCGGCTGATCGAGGAGCGCCGGCGGAGCGGCGGCGAGGGGAGCGACATGCTCTCCACCCTGCTCTCGGTGCGGGACGAGGCTGGCAACCCGATGCCCGACCGCCAGATCCGCGACGAGGTGGTCACCTTTCTCGTCGCCGGTCACGAGTCGACCGGGGCGACCCTCTCGTGGGCCCTGTACCTCCTCTCCCGCTACCCCGACGTGATGCGGCGGGTGGAGGCCGAGCTGGCCACCGTGCTGGGCGGCCGGACGCCGGGCTTCCAGGACCTGCCGCGCCTGCAATACCTCGCGATGGTCTTCAAGGAGACCCTGCGGCTCTATCCGCCGTTCTGGATGCTGACCCGCACGCCGCTGGCGGACGACGCGCTCTCGGGGCACCGAATCCCCGCCGGCTCGATCCTGATGTTCTCCTCCTACGTCACCCAGCGGCGGCCCGACTTCTGGCCGAATCCGGAGGCGTTCGATCCCGACCGGTTCCTCCCCGAGAGCTCGGAAGGACGCCCGCAGTTCGCCTGGTACCCCTTCGGCGGCGGCCCGCGGGTCTGCATCGGCGCCCGGATGGCGGAGATGGAGGCGCTGCTGGTCCTCGCGGCGGTCCTCCAGCGCTACGACCTCCACGCCGTGTCCGGACGGAGGGTCGAGCCGGCGGCCATGCTCTCCCTGCGCCCCAAGGGGGGGCTGTGGATGACGCTGCATGGGCGGGAGTAAGGGAATCGATCTGATCGATCCGACGGATCCGTCCGATCCGTCGGATCTCCTCCCCTCCCGCCTGTGCTACCCTCCCCCTCGATTTCCATGAGGTAACCCCGTTGACGCAGCACCCCCTCCTGCCCGCTCCGGGGCCCGAAGACTTCCTCTGGGCCACGGGAATCGAAGACACGTTCGTCCCCCAGGCCCGCCCCGGGCAGCGCCCCCTCGAGGAGTACCAGCTCATGGGGCATTACGAGCACTGGCGCGAGGACCTGGCCCTGGCCCGCGAGCTCGGCGTGCAGGCGATCCGCTGGGGGATCCCCTGGTATCGCGTCGAGCCGTTCCCGGGGGAATTCGACTGGAGCTGGACCGACCAGGTGATCCCCTATCTGGTCGAGGAGCTGCGGATCGATCCCATCCTCGACCTGATGCACTACGGCTGCCCCTTCTGGCTGCGCCGCGAGTTCGCCAGCGACGACTATCCGCGGGCCGTCGCCGCCTACGCCCGCGCGGTCGCCCAGCGCTATAAGGGGCTGGTGCGCTGGTATACGCCACTCAACGAGCCGATCGTCAACGCCCTGTTCTGCGGCAAGAAGGGGCTTTGGCCCCCCTATCTGCGCGGCGACGCCGGCTATCTCAAGGTGATGCTGCAGCTCGTGCGCGGCATCCAGCGCACGGTCGAGGCGATCAAGGAGGTCGATCCCGGGGCGCTGATGGTCCACGTCGAGGCGACCGGCCTGGCGCGCGCCGCCCGGGCGGACCTGGTGGCGCTGGCCGTCGAGGACCAGCGCCGGGGGTTCCTCGCCTACGACCTGCTGGCGGGCAGGATCACCCCCGACCATCCGCTCTTCACCTGGCTGCTGCGCAACGGCGCCGGCCCCGACGAGCTCGCCGCGATCCGGCGCGACGCCGTCCCGCTCGACGTGATCGGCATGAACTTCTACCCCCAGTGGTCCACCCAGCAGGTCTCGGTGAACCGCAAGGGGCGGCTCGAGTGGCGGGCGGTGGAGCAGGACGGCGCCGGCTTCGTCCAACTGATCGCGGACTACTACAAGCACTACGGCGTGCCGATCCTGATTACCGAGACGAGCGCCAAGGGGGCGGTCGACGTCCGTGCCCGCTGGCTGGAGACGTCGATCGCGGCCATCCGCCGCCTGCGCGCCGATGGCGTGCCCGTGCTCGGCTACACCTGGTTCCCCCTGTTCACGATGATCGACTGGCGCTACCGCTACGGCAAACGTCCGCTCGAGCACTATCGTCTCGACCTCGGCCTCTACACCCTGGCGCCCGCGGGATCGGCGCGGCGCTGGCGGCCGACGCCGCTCGTCGAGCAATTCCGGCGGTACGTGGCCGACCCGGAGGGGGCGGTGGGGGTGGTGGGGGAGGCGGCGCTGGCGGCCCGATGACCTACACCAACCCCGTCTACCCCCGCTCCTTCCCGGACCCCTTCGTCCTCAAGCACCGGGGGGAGTACTGGGGCTATTGCACCGGCCTCTGGCGCGACGGCCGGGCGTTCGGCGTGATCCATTCGCGGGACCTCGTCCACTGGGAGGAGAGGCCCGGCGCCCTGGAGCCGCTGCCGGGGGAGCATCCCTGCTACTGGGCTCCCGAGGTGACGTTTTTCGAGGACCGCTTCCACCTCTACTACAGCGTGGGCGACGAGGAGCGGATGGAGATCCGGGTGGGGGTGGCGGACCACCCCGGGGGGCCGTTCGTGGACTCCGGCCGGCGGCTCACCTCCGAGCCGTTCGCCATCGACGCCCACGTCTTCACCGACGACGACGGCTCCCGCTGGCTCTTCTACGCCGCCGATTTCCTCGACCGGAGCCACGTCGGCACCGGGACCGTGCGCGACCGGCTGCTCGACCCATTCACCCTGGAGGGGAATCCCCGGCCGGTGGCCCTGCCGCGCCACGACTGGCACCTCTATCACCCCAACCGGCCGGAGAAGGGGGGCGTGCGCTGGCATACGGTCGAGGGTCCGTTCGTGCTCCGGCGCAAGGGGCTCCTCTACGAGATGCTCAGCGGCGGCAACTGGCAGAATCCGACCTATGGCGTGTCCTATGCCTGGACCAGGGATCTGGCGGGATCGGGGGAGTGGGACCAGGCGGCGCTCCCCATCCTGCGCTCCGGCGGCGAGGTGGTGGGGCCCGGCCACAACTCGGCCGTGCGCGGGCCGGACAACCGGCAGCTCTACTGCGTCTATCACCGCTGGTCGGCGGACCTCAAAGAGCGGGTGATGGCCATCGATCCGCTCGATTGGGCCGGCGAGCGGATGCTGATCCTCGGCCCCACCACCACGCCCCAGCCCGGCCCTCTGCGGCCGGCGGTCTCCGATCTCCTCGACGCCCCGGCCGTGCTGGAGCCCCCCGACGAGATCTGGTACGACGCGGCGGCCCCCTCGTTCCTCGTCGAGGTGAGCGCGCGCGGCGGGGCCGCGGTGGCCTTGCGGGGAGCGGGCGCCGAGCTCGTCCGGGTCACCCTGCGGCCCGAATTCCAGCTCCTCCGCGTCGAGGTGGACGGCCTCCGGGTCTCCTTCTCGCACGGTGGCGCGCCATTCTGGCGGGGACGGATGGCGGCGCCCGCCGCCGGTCTCGCCCTGTGCGCCACCGATAAGCCCGCGGAATTTTCCGGCTTCTCCCTCACCCTGGGCTGGGAGGACCTGTTCGAGGAGAATCTGTTCGAGGAGGACAACGACCCGGCCGCTCTCGGCTGGGAGGTCCTCGCGGGGAGTTGGACGGTCCGCGACGGCCGGCTGACGGGCGAGGCCGGAGCGATCGCCAAGGGACCGCTCCTCGGCTCCTATCTGGCGGTGATCAACGCGCGGCTGGAGGCGGGGGAGGGCTACGCCTTCCTGCCGGCCACGCCGGAGGTAAGTGAGGGCCCCCGGATCGAGCTCGAACGGCGCGGAACGGCATGGTCCCTGAGAGCAGCTGGGAAGATTTTTCCACTCCCCTCGTCCTGCGATCCCGCGATCGATCAGCAATTCCGGCTCCGCAAGGTGGAGGGAACGCTGGAGGTCGCCTGGGAGGGGCTCCACCTCGGAGCCCTCGAGGTCCCGCCGGGTCCCGCCCGGATCGGCGTGGCGACGCCACGCGGCGCGGCCTCGTTCGAAGCCGTGCGCGTGACGGCGCTCTGAGTAGGTAGAAAAGGGGCGAAGCCGGGCGAGAAAAAGGCTCCCGTCGCGAGAGCTGCCAAGGGAGAATTGCCAGAGAGCCCTCCTGGTCCCGGACCAGCGACAAGGAGGATCGTCCTCACTTTTGGGGAACGCCAGTCGGGTCCGTTGCCGGCCCCACCCGCCTGATCTTTTAGCAAAGATCGGGCCAGCTCTCTCCTCTCCCGCGGCTTGTCCCCCAACATCCCCCCTGTCGCACTGATACAAGACGGCTGGATCGGCTAACATGGCCCCTCCGCGGGGCGCCCCCGGACCGAGGCAAGGGAGAGCAACGCATGGAGATCAAGAAGGTCGGCGTCGTCGGCGCCGGCGTGATGGGCATCGGAGTGGGCCAGAGCCTGGCCCAGAGCGGCATGGATGCCGTCCTGGTCGACGTCTCGGAGGAGATCCTCGACCGCGCCAGGGCGGAGATCCGGAAGAACCTCCGCTTCCAGGGGATGTTCCAGAAGGACGCGAAGAAGGAAGACCCCGCGGCGATCCTCGGCCGTATCTGCTTCACCACCCTGCTCGAAGAGCTGGGCGACGTCGACTTCGTGGTCGAGAACGTCCCCGAGAAGTGGGAGATCAAGAGCCGGATCTACCCGCGCATTGACGCCATCTGCCCCGAGCGCGCCGTCTTCGCGGTCAACACCTCCTGCTACTCGATCACCCGCGTGGGGGCCCTGACGAAGCGGCCGGACCGGGTGATCGGCATGCACTTCATGAACCCGGTCCCCCTGAAGCCGATGGTCGAGGCCATCCGCGGCCACCACACCAGCGAGGCCACCATCGAGACCGCCCGCCAGTTCCTGCGCCAGATGGGGAAGGACTGCATCCTGGTCAACGACATGCCCGGCTTCGTTTCCAACCGGGTGCTGATGCTCACCATCAACGAGGCGGTCTACGTCCTCCAGGACGGGGTCGCCACCCCCGAGCAGATCGACCAGCTCTTCAAGACCTGCTTCGGCCACAAGATGGGCCCGCTGGAGACCGCCGACCTGATCGGGCTGGACACCATCCTCTACTCGATCGAGGCGCTCTACGAGAGCTACAACGACAGCAAATACCGCCCCTGCCCGTTGCTCAAGAAGATGGTCGACGCCGGCCTCCACGGCCGCAAGAACGGCAAGGGTTTCTACGATTACGGGATTTCCTGAGCGAGAGGCGCCATGGATCAGACGCAGACCAAGATCAAAGAATTCCTGTCGCGGTTCTTCAAGAGCCACGACCTGCAGCCGGACGAGGACATCTTCGCGCTCGGCTTCGTCAACTCGCTGCTCGCCATGCAGCTCGTCGCCTTCGTCGAGAAGGAATTCGGGATCTCGGTGGGCGACGAGGACCTCGACCTCGACAACTTCCGCACCATCAATTCGATCGCTCGGCTGGTGGCGCGCAAACAGGGCGCCGCGGCTTGAGACTGGAGCTCAACCCCCAGCAGCGGGCCGCCCGTGAGGAATTCCGCGCCTTCGTCGCGGCCGAGATCGCGCCGCACGCCGGCCGCTGGGACCGCGCGGCCGCCATTCCCATGGAGCTCGTCGACCGCCTGCGCGAGCGTGGCTATCTCGGCTCGAACGTGCCCGCGGAATACGGAGGTCCGGGCCGCGACAACGTCACCTACGGCCTGCTCACCGAGGAGATCGGCAAGGGGTGCTCCTCCGTGCGCTCGCTCCTCACCGTCCATGACATGGTGGCCCACGTCATCGGCCGCTGGGGGAGCCAAGGGCAGCGCGAGCGCTATCTGCCGGCCCTGGCCAAGGGAGACGCTGGTAGGAAAACAATCGGCGCCTTCTGCCTCTCCGAGCCCAACGCCGGGAGCGACGCCAAGAGCGTGGAGACGGTCGCCCGCGACGACGGCGACGCCTGGGTGCTCGACGGCCGGAAGAAGTGGACCACCTTCGGCCAGATCGCCAACCTCTTCCTGGTGCTCGCCCAACTGGGGGAAAAATCGGACGGCAAGCCCACCGCCTTCCTGGTCGAGCGGGATCTGCCCGGCGTCACCGTGCGGCCGCTGCCGGGGATCACCGGCACGCGCGCCTCGATGCTCGCCGAGGTTTTCTTCGAGGGGTGCCGCGTCCCCAAGGCGAGCCTGATCGGCAAGCCGGGCTTCGGCGTCTCGGCGGTGATGTCCACCGCTCTGGATCACGGCCGCTACAGCGTCGCCTGGGGAGCGGTGGGGCTCGCCCAGGCCTGCCTCGACGCCTCCCGCGCCTACGCCGCGGAGCGCCGGCAGTTCGGCGTGCCGATCGCCGACCACCAGCTCGTCCGCCGTATGCTCACCAACATGATCGCCGAGGTGCGCGCCGCCCGCCTCCTCTGCCTGCGCGCCGGCTGGCTGCGCGACACGCGCGACCCCGGCGCCACCGGCGAGATCTGGGTGGCCAAGTACTTCGCCTCGACCATGGCCACCCGCGCCGCCCTCGACGCCGTGCAGATCCACGGCGCCAACGGTTGCAGCGAGGGCTTCCCCGTCGAGCGCTACCTGCGCGACTCCCGCGTGCTGGAGATCATCGAGGGGAGCACGCAGATCCAACAGATCACGATTCCGCTCTTCGAGCTGCAGGAGCTCTGAGATGATCGACCTCAAAACGGGCGAGCCCCCCGAATCGCACGCCGCCGCCGTCCACGCGGCGAAGAAAAAAGAGAAGCAATCGATCAAGTGCGTGGTCTGGGACCTCGACAACACCGTCTGGGACGGCATCCTCCTGGAGGACCGCGAGGTCACCCTGCGCCCGCACGTGGTCCACATCCTCAAGACCCTGGACGAGCGGGGCATCCTGCACTCGATCGCCAGCCGCAACGATCACGCCGCGGCGATGGCGAAGCTCGAGGAATTCGGGATCGACGAATACTTCCTCTACCCGCAGATCAACTGGAATTCCAAGGCCGCCTCGGTGACGCAGATCGCCCAGGACATCAACATCGGCCTCGACGCCGTCGCCTTCGTGGACGACCAGCCGTTCGAGCGCGAGGAGGTGGCCTTCACCCACCGCCAGGTGCTCTGCGTCGATTCGGCGCTCCTCGACGACCTGCTCGACCGCCACGAATTCAACCCCCGCTTCATCACCGAGGACTCGCGCCTGCGCCGCCGCATGTACCAGGCGGACATCGCGCGCAACCACGAGGAAGCCGAGTACACCGGCCCCAAGGAGGAGTTCCTCGCCACCCTCGGCATGATCTTCACCATCGCTCCCTGCCGCGAGGAGGACCTCAAGCGGGCCGAGGAGCTGACCGTGCGCACCAACCAGCTCAACACCACCGGCTACACCTACTCCTACGAGGAGCTGGACGAGCTGCGCCGGTCCCCCCGGCACCAGCTGCTGATCTCCAGCCTGGAGGACCGTCATGGCAGCTATGGAAAAATCGGCCTCACGTTGATCGAGATGGGGGAGGAGGTCTGGACGGTCAAGCTCCTGCTGATGTCCTGCCGGGTGATGTCCAAGGGGGTGGGGATGATCATGATCCATCACGTCTTGCGGCTGGCGAAGCAGGCGGGGGTGAGGCTGCGCGCCGAATTCGTCTCCAACGACCGCAACCGCCAGATGCTGATCACCTACCGCTTCGCCGGCTTCAAGGAGGTCGAGCGCCAGGGGGAGGTGGCGATCATGGAGAACGACTTCTCCGCCATCCAGCCGCCGCCGCCGTATGTGGATCTGCGGGTGCTTTCCTGAAGCATGCGCGCGACAGTGGATCGATATGGGGTGTCGCGCTACTCGAGGAACCGCGCGTACCCCGACTCGAGGTCGTACACCGCGCCAACCAGCTTCATTGCGCCTTCCGCGATACGGGCCTTTGCTTCGGGCGTCTTGAGCAGCTCCCGGAGCGTATGTCGTACGTTCGCCTCTACCGCCGAGTGGAGCAGCGCCGCAGGGGGCTGCGTCCCGTCAAGACCGTCCAGGGCCGGCAGGATGTTTTCGAGTAGCGCCTCAATACGGCTTTTCTCCGTGGCGCCCTGAAACTTCGCGGCGACCGCGGCCTGCACCGCTCCGCAGCCTTCGTGACCCATGACGACGAAAAGCGGCGTGTGAAGGTGCGTGCCTGCGTATTGCAGCGTGCCCAGGATCGCAGGCCCGAGAACGTTACCTGCTATACGCACGACGAAGAGCTCGCCGAATCCGGCGTCGAAGACGAGCTCTGGTGGCACGCGGCTGTCGCTGCAACCAAGAACCGTGGCGTAGGGTTGCTGACCTTTGGCGAGCTCCGCCAGGACTTCCTTCTGCACCGTCGGGAACCGCGCGAGGCCGCTGACGAAGCGCGCATTGCCTGCCTTCAGACGACTGAGGGCCTCCGCCGCCGTATAGGTGGGTTGGTAGTTGGCCATCGCGGTTTCCCTCTTCAGCGGCCCTTTTATTCTACGCCGAGCGCCACGCCGTGGATACCGCCATGGTGTCCGGTGGAGCGGAGTGCCCTTCGGCGGCCTATGCTCTCAGAGCCGCTTGCGAGACACCCTCTCACTGTGGCTCCGGGACGACCTGCTTCTTCTCCGGCCAGCGGATGAAGAAGCCGTCCATCCAGACCAGGTCTGGGATTGCGCCCGAGCGCTCTCCAACGACTGGGGAGGCGTCGGCGCCTGGGCGAACGCGGACGGCGTCAGAGCGGCGGAGAGCACGGCCACCAGCGCGAGAGGGGCGGAACGGCGGATCGGCATCGCGGGCTCCTTGGTGATAGGAGGAGGACAGAGCTGAGCGGCCGCCCTCATTTCTAAATTGACGCCGTACTGGTAGGGGAGGGGCGGACAAAAAAAGAGGGCCCTGCAGGCCCGTTTGAGGGGAGAGCAGCTGACGTCGGGCCTTCGCCCCCGTCACCTGCGATCCTTGGATGGCCTTAGTCTCTCCCATCTCCTCCCGCCTGTCTTCCGACAAGAGCGGATTTTCACCTCAACATTTGTTGTGGGTGGTCTCCACGAAATGTTGATGGACCCGGTTCGCGACCTGCCGCCAGGCCTGCTCGACGGCGGCGAGCCGGGTCTCGCAGGCCGCCAGATCCCCTTGCCGGGCCAGTGCCTCGAGCCCGGCGCAGCCCGCGGCCAGCCCCGCCGCGCCCAGGATGCCGGAGCTCCCGGCCAGGGAGTGGGCGGCGGCCGCGAAGGCCTCGCCGTCGCCGCGGGCCAGAGCCTCGCGCAGGGTCGCGAGATTTCTCATCCCTTGTCGCAGGAAGCTCTCGACCACCTGCGCGAGCAGGTCCTCTCCGGTCGCCTCGCTGAGCCGTGCGAGCCCCTTCAGGCGCTCCTCGAGGGGCTCCTCGGGCTCGGGTGCGGCCGCCGGAGGAGGCTGGAGGCCGGCGCCGCCGGCCAGCCAGCGCTCCAGCACGGCGGCCAGATCGCCGCTCCGCACGGGCTTGCCGAGATGGTCGTCCATGCCGGCGGCGAGACAGCTCTCCCGTTCCGCGGCCGCGGTATGGGCCGTGAGGGCGATCACCGGGGTGCGCCGGCGGTCGTTCCCCTCCTGGCGCCGGAAGCGGCGGCAGGTCTCGTAGCCGTCGAGACCGGGCATTTCGCAGTCGAGCAGCACGGCGTCATACGGCTGCCGCGCCAGAAGGGCGAGGGCCGCCTCGCCGCCGTCGGCGCTGTCGGCGGTGTGGCCGAGCTCCCGGATCTGGGCGGTCGCGAGGAGGCGGTTGACCGGATCGTCGTCCACCACCAGGACGCGGCGGCTCACGGCTCCTCCAGGGTGGCGACTCCCGCCCGCAGGGCATGGAGCGCCGCCTCGACCCGGTTGCTGGCTCCCAGCTTGTCCAGGATGTGGCTCACGTGCGTGCGCACGGTGGCTTCGGCGATGCACAGCTCCTGGGCGATCTGCTGGTTGGTGCGCCCCTTGGCCAGGAGGTTGAGCACGCTGGTCTCCCGCCCGGTGAGCGGCTCCGCCTGGCTGCTGGGCCGGGGCTTGAGGTGGGCCAGCAGCTTGCGGGTCAGGCGCTGCGGCAGCCAGAGCTCGCCGCCGGCGACCCGGGTGATCGCCTGCACGAAGCTCTCGGGGTCGGCGGTCTTGGCCAGGTAGCCCAGGGCTCCGGCCTCGACGGCGGCGAGGACCTGCTCGTCCGCGTCGGCTCCCGTCAGCACGACGATCCCCACGTTCGGCTGCTCGGCGAGGATCTCCCGGATCGCCTCCACCCCGTCGAGGCGGGGGAGCTTGAGGTCCATCAGGATGACCTGGGGCTGGAGGCGCCGCGCCTCCATCACCGCCTCATAGCCGTCCGCCGCCTCGCCCACCACGGTGATGCCTTGGGCGTCCATGAGCAGCGCACGGACCCCCTTGCGGACGACCAGGTGGTCGTCCACGACGAGGACTCCGATGAGGATCCCGAAGGATGGTTCTTCCGTGATACGGCGTACCTCCTGGCGGGATATACTAGCCGAACACACCATGACCAGCGAAAGCCGCCGCCTTCGCGGCTGGACCCTCGGGAGCAGTCTCGCGCTGCTCACGGCCCTCCTGCTCTGCCCGGCCTCCAGCGGGGAGACGCCGGCCGGGCTGTGGAGATCGCGGCCGGGCGACGACCCCCGCTGGGCGCGTCCGGGCTTCGACGACTCGTCCTGGCGGACGGTGCCGCTGCCGGCCCTCTGGCGCGAGCAGGGGTACACCGGTCTCGACGGCATGGTCTGGTTCCGGCGGGTGGTGCCGCTCGGCGAGGAGGCGCGGCTCGCCGCCCGTCAGGGCCGGCTCGGCCTCCTCCTCGGTCCCCCCACGTACGGCGGCTACCAGGTGCTCGCCGGCGGCCGGCTCCTCGGCTCCTCCCGCGGATGGTCCCTGGAGCTGCCCTATGCCTTCCCGAATGTTTTTCGCGTTCCCGCCGAAGCGGTGGGAGCGACGGGTGAGCTCTCCCTGGCGCTGCGGGTACGGCGGGTGGGGTGGCGGTCGGACGCGGATCCTGACGCCGGAGCGGTGGGGGGCACTCTGGAGCTCGGCGATTTCCAGGCCCTGCACGACCGGATCGAGGTGGCGTGGGACCACACCCTGGAGACGGACCTCCCCTTCGTCCTCCTCGCCGTCCTGTTCGCGCCCGCGATCGCCTACCACCTCCTGCTCTACGTCCAGCGCCGGCAGGAGACCGAGTACCTGTGGTTCGGCCTCCTGGCTCTCTGCTTCGCGGCCAACACCTTCGCCAGCTCCTATTGGATCTACCAGCTCACCGACCGCTACGATCTGGCGGTCCGGCTCAGCGATCTCACCGGCCACGCCGCCGCCATGGCGGCCATCCAGTTCCTCTGGACCTTCTTCGCCCGGCCCATCTCCCGGCCGCTGCGGGCCTATCAGCTCTCGCACGGGGCGCTGGCCCTGTTCGTGGGTCTGTGGCCCGACGCGCGCCTGGTGGTCGCCAGCCAGACCTTCCGCTATCTCTGGCTGCTGCCGCTCCTGGTGATGGCCGCGGTCCTCATCGCCCGCGAGGCGTGGCGGGGGAACGTGGAGGCGCGGCTCTTCGCCGCGGGCGGGCTGGCGCTGGTCGCCGCCACCGGCGTCGAGCTGGCCGGCCAGATCTTCCCCGGGCTCTGGCACAGCCCGGTCGCGCTCCCGCCGTTCGGCTTCGCGGCCGTCCTGGGGGCGATGGGCTACTCCCTCTCCAGCCGTTTCCGGCGGGTCCACGGCGAGCTCGACCGGCTGCGCCTGAGCCTGGAAGAGGAGGTGCGGGAGCGCACGGCCGACCTCCAGGCCGCCAAGGAGGAGGCGCTGGCGGCGAGCCGGGCCAAGAGCGAGCTCCTGGCCAACATGAGCCACGAGATCCGCACCCCCATGAATTGCGTCATCGGCACCACCCATCTGCTGCTGGAGACCCCGCTCAGCCCCGCGCAGAGAGACTACGTGGAGACCGTCCAGGCCAGCGGCGAGGCCCTGCTGGTGCTGATCAACGACATCCTCGATTTCTCCAAGATGGAGTCGGGGCGGATGGTGATCGAGCGCGCTCCGTTCAGCCTGTGGGAGCTGGTCGAGGACTGCCTGGAGATCGTCGCCCCTCTCGCGGCCCAGAAGGGGATCGCGCTGAGCTCCAGCGTCGAGGCGACCGGCGACGGCATGCCGGGGACCCTGGTGGGCAACCTGGCCCGCACCCGCCAGGTCCTGGTCAATCTGTTGGGCAACGCCGTCAAGTTCACGCCGCGCGGCGGGGTGCGGGTCGAGCTGTCCGTGCGCTCGCTGGACGACGGCCGTTTCGAGGCGTGCTTCGCGGTCTCCGACACCGGGATCGGAATCCCCGCCGAGGAGCTCGACCGCCTGTTCGTGGCCTTCAGCCAGCTCGACGGCTCGCCGGCCCGCCAGCAGGGGGGGACCGGCCTGGGGCTCGCCATCAGCCGGCGGCTGGTCGAGCTGATGGGCGGGCGGATCTGGGTCGAGAGCGTGGTCGGTCAGGGCTCGACCTTCTACTTCACCATCCCCGGCGAGGCCGCCACCACGCCGCCACCCCGGCGGCCGGCCATCGTCCACAGCCGGTTGGACCACAGCCTGGGGCGCCGCCACCCGTTGAGCATCCTGCTCGCCGAGGACCACCCGGTGAGCCGGCAGGTGACGACCGGCCTGCTCGCGCACCTGGGCTATCAGCCGGACCTCGCGAGCCACGGCCGGGAGGTGCTGGAGGCGCTGGAGAGACGGCAGTACGACGTGATCCTGATGGACGTCCAGATGCCCGAGATGGACGGTCTGGAGGTCACCCGCCGCATCCGCCGGGATCTCGCCCCCGGCTCCGCCCACGGGCGCCAGCCGAAGATCATCGCGCTGACCGCCCATGCCATGTCCGGGGACCGCGAGCGCTGCCTGGAGGCGGGCATGGACGGCTACCTGAGCAAGCCGGTGCAGATCGCCGCGCTGGAGGCCGCTCTCGTGGCGGCCTGCCCGGACCCGCTCGACCCGGCGGCTCTCGATCAGGTTCGCAAGCTGCGCGATGGAGAGGCGCTCGTCGGCACCCTGATCCAGACCTTCGCGGCGAGCTCGGCCGCCGATCTCGCCGCCATGCGCCGGGGGGTGGAGGAGCGCCGCTGGTCCGAGGTGGGGGCGGCCGCGCACCGCCTCGCGGGGAGCAGCGCGGCCCTCGGCGCTGTCCAGGTCACCGCGGCCTGCCGCGACATCGAGGAGCGGATCCGTGCCGCCCGCACCGAGGAGCTCACCTCCCTGGTGGCGCGGGTGGACCAGGAGCTCGAACGGGCGTGGGGGGCGCTGGAGGTGGTGGCGCGGGTGGCGCGGTCGGCCTGAGGGGACAGGGGTGAGGTTTCGGGTGGCGCGGTAAACTACCCCCCTGATGGACCGCTACCGCGTCAACGAGATTTTCTACAGCCTGCAGGGGGAAGGGGTGCGCGCCGGGACCCCCAACCTGTTCCTGCGGTTTTCCCGCTGCAATCTCGCCTGCAAGGTGGAGACGCACGGCTTCGACTGCGATACCGAGTTCGAGTCCGGCCGGTGGATGACCCCGCCGGAGATCCTGGCCGAATTCCGCCAGCTCTCCGAACGCTGCGACTGGATCATCCTCACCGGCGGCGAGCCCGCCCTCCAGGTCGACCGCGAGCTGATCGACGCCCTCCACGCGGCGGGCTACAAGGTGGCCATCGAGACCAACGGCAGCCTTGAGCTCACCCGAGGGATCGACTGGATCACCGTCAGCCCCAAGGTGGCCGAGCACGCCATCCGCCAGCGCCGGGCGAACGAGGTCAAGTATGTGCGCGGCCACGGCCAGGCGGTCCCGAAGACGGTGGTCGAGGCCGATCACTATCTGATCTCCCCGGCCTTCGAGGGGATGGAGGTCGATCCCCGCGCCCTCGACTGGTGCATCCGCCTGTGCAAGGAGAACCCCCCCTGGCGGCTGTCCGTCCAGCAGCACAAGCTCTGGCGCGTTCGCTGACGCCATACGGTTTTGGTAGGATGTCGGGCCG
Organism: Thermoanaerobaculia bacterium; assembly: GCA_036497345.1. GTDB lineage: Bacteria > Acidobacteriota > Thermoanaerobaculia > Multivoradales > UBA5704 > DATARR01. The sequence goes on along the minus strand of DASXJP010000435.1, from coordinate 3,104 downwards.
CGATGATCTTCTTGGACTGAGCAGGCCGGGAGCACCCCGGAGGGCAAGGAGTTACACATGGAGTCGAAACGGAACGGTCTGGCGAAATGGACCGCGGTGCTCTTCGTCGTGCTGCTGGTCAACACGGCGTACATCACCGCGTTCGCGTCGCCGACGATCTTCTACATGAGCAACGTGCTGGCCCACCTGGTGCTGGGCCTGGCGCTCGCCGTCGCCTGCGGCGTGCTGCTCGCCCGCCGGCCGGACCTGCGGCGGGGGATCGTCCCGGCGGCGGTCCTGTTCGGGATCGCCCTGATCGCCGGGCTCTGGCTCACCGTCGCCGGCAACGTGCTGGCCCACCGGCCGATCCTCCTGGCCCACGCCGTCGCGGCCGGCCTGGGGTTGATCGCCTTCTGGATCTGGGTCTGGCAGCGGCGAGCGGTGGGTCCGGGTTGGGCGCTGCTCTGGAAGGCCGTCGCGGCCGCGGTGCTGATCGCTCCGGCCGTCTTCGTGCTCTGGAGCCAGGCGCTCCCCAAGCCGGCGAGCCACATCGTCAACCCGCTGGTCGTCCCCACCTCGATGCAGGAGGAGGGTGGCGGGCCGAAATCGCCGTTTTTCCCCTCGTCGGCGAAGACCAACGTGGGCGGCATCATCCCGTCGAACTTCTTCATGGACTCGAAGACGTGCGGCGAGTGCCACAAGGACATCTATCAGCAGTGGAACAGCTCGGCCCACCACTTCGCCTCGTTCAACAATCAGTTCTACCGGAAATCGATCGAATACATGCAGAGCGTGGTGGGGACCCAGCCCAGCAAGTGGTGCGCCGGCTGCCATGACCACGCCGTCTTCTTCAACGGCCGGTTCGAAAGGCCGATCAAGGACCAGATCGACACCGCCGAGGCGCGGGCCGGTCTCGCCTGCACCTCCTGCCACGCCATCACCAGCGTCCACAGCTCGATGGGGAACGGCGATTTCACCATCGAATATCCGCCGCTGCACGAGCTGGCGAGCAGCAGGAACCCGGTGGTCCACACGATGGACCACTTCCTGACCTATCTCCAGCCCGAGCCGCACCGGCGCACGTTCATGAAGCCGTTCATGCGCGGCTCGGCGGAGTTCTGCGCCACCTGCCACAAGGTGCACCTCGACGTGCCGGTGAACTCCTACCGCTGGGCGCGCGGCTTCAACGACTACGACAACTGGCAGGCGAGCGGCGTCTCCGGGCAGGGGGCGCGCTCGTTCTACTACCCGGCCGAGTCCAAGGTCTGCGCCGACTGCCACATGCCGCTGGTGGAGTCGAACGATCCCGGCAACCGCAACGGCAAGGTCCACTCCCACCGCTTCCCGGCGGCCAACATGGCCGTGGCCTACGCCAACCAGGACAAGGCCCAGATGGACGTCATCGAGAAGTTCCTGAGGTCGGGCTTCATCACCACCGACATCTTCGCGGTCTCGCCGGAGGGTGAAGGGAAGGGGGAGACGGCGATGGTGCGCCGCACGGCGCCGAAATCCCCGGAGAGCGGGCCGCAGGCCAACACCACCTTCGCCGTGGGCGAGGAGGCCGAGGCCGCGACCCCGGCGGTGATCCGTGACGTGGGGCAGATGGCGGCGCCGATCGACAAGGCGGCCCCGCCGCTCAAAGCCGGCTCCACCGTGCGGGTGGACGTGGTGGTGCGCACCCGCGCCATCGGCCACTTCTTCCCCGGCGGCACCGTGGACGCCTTCGACGTCTGGCTGGAGCTTGCAGGGCGCGACGCCACCGGCAAGGTGGTCTACTGGAGCGGCATGGTGCAGGACGACGGCAAGGGGCCGGTCGAGCCGGGGGCTCACTTCTACAAGTCCTACCAGCTCGACGGCGACGGCAACCCGATCAATAAGCGCAACGCCTGGCAGGCGCGCAGCGTGCTCTACGTGCGCCTGATCCCGCCCGGCGCGGCCGACGTGGCCCACTACCGCATCCGTATCCCGGCCGACGCCGTGGGGCCGATCACCCTGACGGCGAAGCTCAACTACCGGAAGTTCGCCCACGTCTACACCCAGTTCGCCTACGCCGGCCAGCCCAAGGCCGGCCAGGAGCACCTGATCACCAAGAGCGCCAACAGCGCCGAGTGGTCCTACGATCCCAGGAACGTCCCGGCGAACGTCTCGGGGAACATCAAGGGGGAGATCCCCAACCTGCCGATCGTCACCATCGCCTCGGCCGAGGCCAAGCTGCCCTTGGGTGGCAACGGGACACCGCAGTGGCGGCAGGTGGCGGAGAAGAAGGACCGCGAGCGCTGGAACGATTATGGGATCGGCCTGCTGCTGCAAGGGGACCTCAAGGGGGCCGAATTCGCCTTCAAGAAGGCCACCGAGGCCGAGCCGGGCTACGCGGACGGCTGGCTGAACGTGGCCCGCGCGCTGATCCGCGAAGGCGAGGTCGAGGCCGCCAAGCCCTACGTGGAGAAGGCGATTTCGATCACGCCGGGCCTGCCGCGCGGCTACTTCTTCAAGGCGATGATCCAGAAGGCCCAGGGGGACTACGACGGCGCGCTGGCCTCGCTGCGCACGGTCGAGGCCAAGTTCCCGCGCGACCGCGTGGTGCTCAACCAGATCGCCCGCATCCTCTTCCTCGAGCGCCAGTACAAGGAGGCGCTCGCCGTGCTCGACCGCGTCCGCGGGGTCGATCCCGAGGACGTGCAGATGCACTACACCGCCATGCTCTGCTGGCGCGCCCTGGGCAACACCGAGCGGGCGGCGCGGGAGCAGACGCTGTTCCAGCGCTTCAAGGCCGACGAGTCGTCGCAGGCGATCACCGCCAAGCAACGGCTGCTCAGCCCCGAGGACAACAACGAGCGCCAGCCCATCCACGAGCACGAGAGCGTGCCGCTGCAGAGCATTCCGCGGACCGCGGAGGGGGCGGCGATCGCGGGGGGGTAGGCTTTGCCCCTCGGGACCGCCTGCCCTCCGAAGCCTCACCCTCGGTCCCTCTCCACTTCGTGGAGAGGGAGGGCCCAAAGAGCGAAATCTTCCGGATCCGGCAAGGCCGGCTCCTCTACGTTCCCCCTCTCCACGAAGTGGAGAGGGACCGAGGGTGAGGCTTCGGAGGGCAGGCGGTCCCGAGGGGCAAAGCCTACCCCCCCGCG
>DASXJP010000434.1:0-10962 GCA_036497345.1 Thermoanaerobaculia bacterium | reverse complement strand
CCCGCGTCATGGGGGACCGTTTTCGTAGGGGCGGCCCGGTGTGGCCGCCCTATTCCGAAGGCCACCGCCCGCCCAGGGCGGCCACACAGGGCCGCCCCTACATTCTTCGTTGTTCCCCTCTCCCGGTGAGGGAGGGCGGGAGGGGACGGGAGAGGGGCCAGGGGTGAGGGTTCGTCCCCTTGAATCCAAAAATCCGAATCCCATCCGCTTTTCTGGACCGGAATCCCGAAAATCACGGTAGAATCGCCACTTAGAGCCGGTTCAAAATGTCGTGCCCGTGGCATAGAAAGTGCTTCTTGGCCCCTTGGGACTGGGGGACATTCCAATTTTATTGATTGCCTCATGAATTCGGCTCGCTTCTTCCGACTGGCGATCTGCCTTGCGCTCGCCCTTCTGGCCGTCGGCCTCGGGGCTCTGAGCGTCCATCGCAAGATCGAGGCGTTCCAGCCTCTCGGCTTCGAGGCGGTGCCGGCGCGCGGCGGCTTCCAGGTCGTCCGCGTCGAGCGGCCGGAGTCGGGGCTGAGGCGCGGGGACCAGATCGTCCTCGTCAACGGCGGCGAGGCCGCCACCCGCCAGCAGCTCTCGGAGCGCCTCAAGGAGCGCCCGGACAGCGAGCTGCTGGTCACGCGGGAGGCGCAGCTCGCCCAGGTCCACTACCGCCGGCCGGACGTCCAATTCGATTTCCCGTATCTGATCCTCGCCCTGATCGGCACCCTCTATCTCGGCGTCGGCCTGTTCACCCTGGTGCGCCACGGCGGCCGGCAGAGCTTCCTGTTCTATCTCTGGTGCCTGACCTCGGCGTCGCTCTACCTGCTCGAGGCCACGCCGCCGGTGGACCTGGCCTACAAGGTCGTCTACCTGCTCGACACGGTCGCCTACATCCTGCTGCCGGCGCTCACGGTCCACCTCTTCCTGGTCTTCCCGTCGCCGCTGCCCGGCTCCGAGCGGTTCCGGCGGCTGATCCCGTTTCTCTACCTGCCGGCGGCGGCGCTGCTGGCGTTGCAGCTCGACCAGATGCTGTTCAAGGGTCGCTGGATCTTCGGCCGGGTCACGACGGAGCGGATCGCGGCGCTCGCCCAGATCAACCGGGTCCATCTCATGGTCCTGGGCCTGGTGGCGGTGGGGCTGCTCTTCTACCGCTTCCGCCGCGGCGCCGCCTGGGAGCAGCACCGGCAGCTCCAGTGGATCGCCTACGGCGTGGGCGGCGGCTACCTGCCGTTCCTGCTCCTCTACTTCGTGCCCAACACGCTGCACGTCCACGTGCCCATGGCCCTGACCTCGGTGGCCGTGGTGCCGCTGGCCCTGGTGCCGCTGACCTTCGCCTACGCCATCCTGCGCTACAAGCTGTGGGACATCGAGGTCATCGTCCGCGACACCATCTCCTGGACGCTGACCCTGCTGCTGGGCACGATCGGCTTCTCGCTGATCAACCTGTTGATCAGCCGCGGGATCTCCGCGGAGCTCTCGCTGGCCCGGAACGTCCTGATGTTCGTCTCCGGGTTGATGCTCGCCGGTCTCCTGGTGCCGGCGCGCTCGGCCATCTCGTCGGTGCTCGAGCGGCTGCAGTACCGCGACGCCTTCGGCAAGCGCCGGGCCCTCTCGGGCTTCGGCCGCGAGCTGCTCCACGAGCGCGACCTCGGCCGCCTCTGTATCGCGCTTCTCGACGGCATCGAGGATGGGGTCCAGATCGGCAAGGCCAATCTCTATCTGGCGCAAGGAGAGACGCTGGTAGCCGTCCACCCCGAGCCGGAGCTGCCGGACCGGCTGCCCTACGACGTGCTCGGCACCGAGATCTGGGGACGGGACCTGGCGCCGCTCTCCGGGGTGGCCATGCCGGGCGAGCCGCTGTCGCCCGCCACCCAATTGTTCGTGGCCGGATACCGCTACGCCTTCCCCCTCACCGTGCGCGGCCGGGGGATCGGCCTGGTCTTCACCGGCTACAAGGCCGACCACGCGCCGCTCAACAGCGAGGACACGGAGCTGATCCGCCACCTGCTCAACCAGGCGGCGCTGGCGATCGAGAACGCCCAGCTCATGGGCCAGCTCCAGATCCGCCTGGAGGAGGTGCAGCAGCTCCAGCGGTATACGGAGGGGATCTTCGAGTCGTCCCCGGCCGGCATCGCGGTGCTCGACGGCGACCGCCGGCTGGTGTCGGTGAACTCCGCCTTCTGCCGCCTGCTGGACAAGGACCGCGGCGAGCTGATCGGCGGCGGCCTGGAGGCGGTGCTGCCGGTCGATCCGCTGCCGGCGCCCGGCGAGGGGCCGGTCGAGGTGAGCTGGTGCGATCCGTCCGGCGCCGAGCGCCATCTCCAGCTCTCGCTCGCCGCCTTCGAGCGCGGCCGGCGCCATGGGCTCTACGTGCTGGTGCTCCACGACGTCTCCGAGCGGGTGGCGATGGAGAACGCCCTGCGCGAGAAGGACCGCCTGGCCGCCCTCGGCATGCTGGCCGCCGGCGTGGCCCACGAGGTCAACACCCCGATCACCGGAATCTCGAGCTACGCCCAGATGTTGCTCGAAGACACGGCGCCCTCGGACCCCCACTATGAGATCCTCAAGAAGGTCGAGCGGCAGACGTTCCGGGCCTCGCGGATCGTCAACAATCTGTTGGAATTCGCCCGCAAGCGCGAGAACGAGCCGAAGCCGGTGGATCTCGCTCCGGTCGTCGGCGAGTGCCTCGACCTGCTGGGGGACCGGATGTCGAAGCGGCGGATCGAGATCCTCTGGAATCCGCCGGCAGAGCCCGCGCGGGTGATGGGGTGCGACGGCGAGCTGCAACAGGTGCTCACGAATCTGATCCTGAACGCCGTCGACGCCATGAGCGAGACGGGCGGCCGGCTGGACGTCGATCTGGAGGCGAGCGCTTCGACGGTCACCGTGAAGGTGGCGGACAGCGGGCCGGGCATCCCGCCCGAGAAGCTGGAGATGATCTTCCAGCCGTTCTATTCGACGAAGCTCAACCGCGGAGGGACCGGTCTGGGGCTTTCGATCAGCTATGACATCGTGCGCCGGCATGGGGGAGAGCTGCGGGTGGTGAGCCGGCCCGGGGAGGGCGCCTGCTTCCTCGTGGAGCTTCCCCGCTACAGGGACGCTCCGGGCACGACCGCATGAACATCCTGGTCATCGACGACGAAGAAGTTCTCCAGGACATCCTGACCGTGCTCATCCGCAAGGAAGGGCACACGCCGCTCCTCGCCTCGACCGGCGAGGAGGGGCTGGCGGTCCTGGAGCGCGAGGAGGTCGATCTCATCCTCCTCGACCTGATGCTCCCCGGCATGCACGGCATGGAGGTTCTGCGCCGCATCCGCCGGCGCGATCCCGACCTGGTGGTGGTGGTGATCACCGCCTTCTCCTCGATCGAGAGCGCCATCGAGGCGATGCGCGAGGGGGCCTTCCACTACATCCCCAAGCCGTTCAAGAACGAAGAGGTGATGCTCACCGTCCGCAAGGGGCTGGACCAGCGGCGGCTCACCTCCGAGAACCGCGCCCTGCGCGAGCAGCTCCGCCAGCGCTTCGGCTTCGACAACATCCTCGGCAAGAGCAAGCCGATGCAGCAGGTCTACGACCTGATCCAGCTCGCCTCTCCCGCCAAGAGCAACATCCTGATCCTGGGCGAGAGCGGCACCGGCAAGGAGCTGGTGGCCAAGGCGATCCACCACCACTCGCGCCGGGCCGAGGGGCCGTTCGTCACCGTCAACTCCGGATCGATGCCGGCCGACCTGCTGGAGAGCAACCTTTTCGGCCACATCCGCGGCGCCTTCACCGGAGCGGTGGCCAGCAAGCGCGGGCTCTTCGAGCTGGCCAATCTCGGGTCGATCTTTTTCGATGAGATCGGCAACATCCCGCTCGACACCCAGTCGAAGCTCCTGCGGGTGATCCAGGAGCGCGAGTTCATGCGCCTCGGGGGGCTGGAGACGATCAAGGTGGACGTGCGGATCATCGCCGCCACCAACGCCGAGCTGGACACCATGGTGCAGCAGGGGGGGTTCCGCGAGGACCTCTACTACCGGCTGAACGTGATCACGGTGAGCCTGCCGCCGCTGCGCCGGCGCAGCGAGGACATCCCGCTGCTGGCCCAGCACTTCCTGGCCCACTACGCGCGGGAGAACGAGAAGGCCTTGCGCGAGATCTCGCCGCGCGCCATGGAGCTGCTGATCGACTACCCCTGGCCGGGCAACGTACGCGAGCTGGAGAACGCCATCGAGCGCGCGGTGGTGCTCTCCATCGGCGAAGTGCTGACCGAGGAGCTGCTGCCGGCCTCCGTGCGCCAGCGCGGCGAGGCGGCGGCCGCCGCCGGTCTCCTCCCGCCCGCGCTGCCGGCGAACGGCATCTCGTTCAAGGACGCCGTCAGCCAGTACGAGCGGCAGATCATCATCCGGGCCCTGCAATCGTGCGGCGGCGTGCAGAAGCGCGCGGCCGAGCTGTTGCAGGTCAAGCCCACCACCCTCCACGAGATGATGAAGCGGCTGAACATCTCGTCGGAGAGCCTGGTGCCTTCGTGAGCATCCATTATTTTTCTCCTGAGATGAAGAGAGGCAGATCCCGCCATGGTCTCCAACAGGGTCCGCAAGACCTCGCTGCTGACGTTCGCGCTCGTCCTCGCGGCGGCGCTCTCCCACGCTGAATCCACACCGGCCACGGTTTCCCATCCGCTGGTCGCTCCGCTCTCGCGCGGCGAGACGCTCGACCTGCCGCCGCTCGACGAGCATGTCCCTTCGCCCGCGGCCTTCCTCGGCTATCCGCTGGGCGCCCGGTTCACCTCGTGGGACCGCATCGTCGCCTACCTCGAGGCCCTGGACGCGGCCTCGCCGCGGGTGAAGATGTGGGAGTACGGCCATACCTATGAAGGGCGCCCGCTGAAGCTCCTGGCCGTCTCCGCGCCGGAGAACCTGGAACGGCTGGAGGAGATCCGCAAGGATGTCCTGCGGCTGGCCGATCCCGCGGGATTGAGCGCCGCCGAGCGGGAGCGCATCCTCCGCCGCACGCCGCTGGTGGTCTGGCTGGCCTACGGCGTCCACGGCAACGAATCCTCCTCGGCCGAGGCGGCCATGGGCGCGGCCTACGTGCTCGCCGCGACCCAGGGGGAGACCGCCGAGATGCTCAAGGACGTGGTGGTGCTGATCGATCCGCTCCAGAACCCGGACGGCCGCGAGCGCTACGTCAACGCCTACCGGCAGCGGCGGGGGGATGAATCCAACGCGCGCCGGGCCGCGGCCGAGCACTGGGAGCCCTGGCCGGGCGGCCGGCAGAACCACTACCTGATCGATCTCAACCGCGACTGGGCGTGGGCCAGCCAGCAGGAGACCCGCCAGCGCATCGCCGCCTACCGCTCGTGGGAGCCGCAGGTCTACGTCGATTTCCACGAGATGGGAGGTGAGAGCTCGTACTTCTTCCCGCCATCGGCCGAGCCGATCAATCCGCAGATCGACCGCCGCGTCCTCTCCTGGCTCGACGCCTTCGGCCGCGCCAACGCCGCCGCCTTCGACCGCCAGGGGTGGATCTACTTCAAGGAAGAGAACTACGACCTCTTCTATCCCGGCTACGGCGACTCCTATCCGAGCCTGCGCGGCGCCGTGGGCATGACCTACGAGGTGGCCGGCGGCGGCCGGGCCGGCGTGGCGCTGGCGCTGCCGGACGGCGGCGTGCTCACCCTGGCCGACCGGGTGGCCCGCCACCTGACCACCTCGCTCACCACCGTGCGCACGGCCGCCCGCAACGCCAACAAGATCCTGGCGGATTTCGCGGCCAACCGCGCCCGGCCGGCCACCGAGCCGGCGCGGACCTACCTCTGGCCCGCCGATCAGCCCGAGGCGCGGTCGCTGGCCGACCTGCTCGCCCTCCACGGCATCCACGTGCGGCAGCTCAAGCAGTCCGCGGAGATCCCGGCGCGCGACCTCGCCAAGTCGAAGGGGGCGGGCGAGGCCCAGCCGCGCCGGTTCGCGGCCGGCACCTACGCCGTCTCCACCGCCCAGCCGCTCGGCAACCTGGTGGCCGCGCTGCTGGAGATCGATTCGCCGATGAGCCAGGCCTTCCTCGACCGCCAGCGCCAGCGGCTGGAGCAGAACCTCGACGCCGAGTTCTACGACATCACCGCCTGGTCGCTGCCGCTCGCCTTCAACCTCCGCGCCTGGGTGGCGTCCGGAGACGTGGCGGCGGAGGGCCGGCCGCTGGCGGAGGCGCCCGCCGGCATCCAGGGGGAGGGGGACCTCGGCTGGCTGGTGCCGCCGCAGGGGGTCGCCTCCTACCGGCTGGCGGCGGCGCTCCAGAAGCGCAAGGTCCAATACCGCGTGGCCCTCGCCAGCTTCTCGGCCGGCCCCATGAGCTATCCGGCCGGAACGCTGTTCATCCCCAGCCGGATCAATGGAGCGGGGGTCCGCGAAACCCTCCAGACGCTGCTCCAGGAGGCCTCGCTCCAGGCGGAGGCGATCTCCTCGTCGTACGACTTCAAGGGGCTCTCCCTGGGCTCGCGCGACATGGCGTCCGTGCGCCCGGTGCGGGTGGGGCTGCTGAGCGGCGACGGCGTGGACGCGACCTCCTTCGGCTTCCTCTGGTATCTGCTCGACCGACAGATCGGGGTCAACCACGACCGCCTCGACCTCGCCCAGCTCCGGCAGATCTCCCTGAGCGATTTCGACGTGCTGGTCTTCCCGGACGGCGACTACGACGACCACATCGGCGACAAGCTCAAGACGTCTCTCGACAGTTGGATCAAGGGGGGCGGCGTGCTGGTGGCCATCGGCGACGCCGTCACCTGGCTCCAGGACAAGGAGCTCACCTCGATCAAGCGCTGGACGCCGCCGAAGAAGGACGACAAGGATGCGAAGCCCGCCGAGGCCGAGGACCCGGAAGACAGCGGGGACGCCACCGGGAAACAGCTCGCCCAGCGGCCGATCTTCACGCCGGGCGCCGTGCTCTCCACCCACATGCAGCCGCGGCATCCGCTGACCCTGGGGCTCGACCATTCGCCGGACGTCCTCTACGAGGGATCGACCGTGCTCAAGACGACCGGCGATCCCCGGCAGGACGTGCTGACGGCCGACGACGACGCGCCGGTGGCGGCCGGCTTCGCCTGGCCCGAGGCGGCGCAACGGCTGGCCGGCTCGCTGCTGGTCGGCAGCGAGCAGAGGGGGAAGGGGAGCGTCGTCCTGTTCGCGCAGGACCCCGACTACCGGCTCTTCTGGCGGGCCACGATGCCGATCTTCCTCAATGCCGTGCTCTATGGTCCGAGCACGGGGCTGGGGGGCGGGTTCTAGAAAATGCCTGCAAGGATGTAGGGGCGGCCCTATGTGGCCGCCCTGGGCGGGGGGACCTGTTCAGGGCCATGCGATCCCACCCACCCAGGGCCGCCCCTACGGGCTCATTCCAGGAGATCTATGAGCGCACGAGACAGGGCGCGGCACGTCGAGCCGATCACCGTCCGCTGGGGGGACGTCGACTCGATGGGGCACGTCAACAACGCCAAATACTTCACCTACTGCGAGTCGGCCCGCATGACCTACTTCGCGGCCGTGGGCATGAACGACCACCGGGAGACCGAGCGCCACGGCCCGGCCCTGGCGGCGGCCAACCTGAGCTTCCGCCGCCAGGTGCGCTGGCCGGCCGAGCTCGAGGTCGCCACCCGCGTCAGCGAGATCGGCCGCAGCAGCTTCAAGATGGAGTACGAAATCTTCCACCGAGGCACCGACGAGCGCGTCGCGGACGGCTCCGGCGTCATCGTCTGGGTGGACTACGGGACCGGCAAATCGTCGCCGCTGCCGGAGGGGCTCAAGGCGGCGATTCGGGGGTTTGAGGGGATTACCTGAACATCTCCGCCGCCGTCGTCGCCAGATACTCCGTATCCGTATCCGATCTGTTCGAAAGCACCATCACCGCCAGGCCGTCCTTGGGGAAGTGGAGATAGTAGGCGGTGAAGCCCAGCCAGTTTCCCGAGTGGCCGTAGAAGGGCTCGCCTTGGGCGTCGGTCTGCAGGGACCAGCCGAAGCCGTAGGGGACGGTGGTGCCGTCCTGGAGCTCGGACGGCTGGAGCATCGCGGCCAGGGAGGCGGGACGGAGGAGCTGGCCGCCGAAGAGGGCGCGGTCGTAGCGGGCCAGGTCGGCCACCGTGGAGTAGACGCCGCCGGAGCCGTAGAGCAGATTGAGCGGGCTGTCGTCGTCCAGGAGCCACCAGCCGCCGAACCCCCGGTCGTAGCCCAGGGCCCGCTTGGCCGTCTTCAGGCGCTCGGGATCGTAGACGAAGGTGTCCTTCATCCCCGCCGGACGGAAGATCCGCTCCTCCAGGAATCGCGGATAGGTGCGGCCGGAGACCCGATGGATCAGCGTCCCCAGGATGTCGTACCCCGAATCGCTGTAGACGAACTGGGTGCCAGGCGAAGAGTCGAGCCGGTGCCAGCGGGCGAGGAGACGCAGGGCGTCCGTGCCGGTGGGCACGCCTCCCCGCTCCTTGAGCGCCTCGTAGGTGTCCGGAATGCCGGCCGTGTGATGGAGCAGTTGGCGGATCGTGACCTTCCGGCCCCAGCCGCGCATCTCGGGGAGATACCTGGCGGCGGGCTTGTCGAGGTCGAGCTTCCCCTCCTCGACCAGCATCAGGACGGCCACCGCGGTCATCTGCTTGCCGCAGGAGGCGATGTGGAAGGCCGTGTCCGGGTCGATCCGGGTCTGGCGGTCGAGATCGGCGAGACCGTAGCCCTTCTGGAAGAGCACCTGGCCGTTGCGGGCCACCCCCACGGCCAGGCCGGGCGCCTCGCGCGCGAAGTCCGAGAAGAGCTCGTCCAGCCGCTCCTGCCGGGTCATCCCCGCCACCGCCGCGAAGCCGATCTTGTGCACCACGCTCGCCCCCAGGCCGAGGCAGACGGCGAGGCTGCTCCAGGAGAGGAACGCGTGGACGATGAGGTGCTTCCAGGACAAGAGCGGCTCCGGCGGGAGAGTATCCCATGACCCGGCGGGTAGGCTAAGCTAAGGCCATGGTCCGTATGACGATCGAAGTTCCCGAAGGCGCCTTGGCCGCCCTCCACGAAGATCCGCAGGGATTCGCGCGGGAGATGCGCCTCGCCGCAGCTGTAAAGTGGCTCGAGATGGGGATCGTCTCTCAGGGCCGCGCGGCCGAGATCGCCGGCTTGTCCCGGAGCGAGCTCATCGACGCCCTCGGGCGTTTTGGGGTCTCACCGTTCCAGTACGGAGCCGAGGAGATCATCGCGGAAGCCGGCGGTGAGTGAGATCTGGATCCTCAATGCCTCGCCCGTCATTACCATGGCGAAGGCGGGGTATCTCCATCTCTTCGACGAGCTCGCGGCAAAACGTCTGATTCCTGAGCCCGTCGCCAGAGAGATTCTGGCTGCACCCCCATCCGACCCTGCCCGCAAAGCCTTGGAAGGCGGTTGGGGCGAGAGGATCTCTCCCAGGAAAGTGCCTTCGGTCGTCCTCGAATGGGGCCTTGGCAGCGGCGAGTCCGGCGTTCTCGCCCTATCCCTGGAAAATCCGGGATGTACCGCCGTGCTTGATGATGCCGCCGCCCGGCGTTGCGCTCGCGCTCTCCGCATCCCTCTGATCGGGACTCTTGGTGCCATCCTCCGCGCCAAACGTTTGGGGCTGATCGCGTCGGCGGCTGAGGCCGTCGTGGCACTCCGCTCGGCGGGGCTTCGCCTGGATGATGACACCATCCGGATCTCCCTCCAGCGAGCCGTTGGGGAAGACTGGCCGACTCACTGAGAAACGGCTTTGGATGGACGGCCGCCGCCGAACGTAGGAGATGCGAGATGAGATCCCTCTCCCGCAGCCTCCTCCGCGTCCTTACGGCCGCCTCCGCGTCGCTGGCGATCCTCCTCGGGCTTGCCGCGCTGGCCGTCACCCAGCCTACCTTCCGTGCGCTCCCGGCCGTCCCAGGGCTCGCCGCCGACCCCGATCGGCTGCGGCAACACGTCGAAACCCTGACCCGCATCTCGCCGCGGGACAGCGACCATCCGGAGAATCTCGAAAGAGCGGCGGCGTACATCCGGAGCGTCTACGGCCGGACCCGCGCCCGCGTCCACGATCAGGCCTTTCAGGTGCGGGGACGGACCTACCGCAACGTCGTCGCCGAGCTCGGCCCGGAGACCGGACCGCTGCTGGTCGTCGGCGCCCACTACGACGCCTTCGGCGATTTCGGGCCCAATCCGGGAGCGGACGACAACGCCAGCGGCACCGCCGGCCTCCTGGAGCTCGCGCGCCTCCTCGACGGCCGCCGTCTCACCTCGCGGGTCGAGCTGGTGGCCTACGCCAACGAGGAGCCCCCCTGGTTCGGCTCTCCCTGGATGGGCAGCGCCGTCCACGCGAGGTCCCTGAAGGGGCAGGACGTGCGAGGGATGATCTGCCTGGAGATGATCGGCTACTTCACCGAGACGCAGCCCGCGCCCAACGCTCTCTTCCGTCTCCTCTATCCGAAGCGGGGGGATTTCATCGCCGTCGCCGGTCGCTGGACCGACCGCGCCCTGACCCGCCACGTCAAAAGGGCGATCCTGGGCACCGGCTTCCCCGCCCGCAGCTTCACCGCCCCCCGGGACGCCGGCATCGACGCCTCGGACCAGCGGAGCTACTGGGACCAAGGGATCCCGGCGGTGATGGTGACCGACACGGCGGACATCCGGAACCCGCATTACCACGCGTCTGGGGATGGGGCGGGGACGCTGGATTATGGGCGGATGGCGGGGGTGGTGGGTGGGGTGGCGAACGCGGTGCTTCAGCGGTAGGCTTCAGCTATGGCAAAGACGGGGAAGCGTTACGAGGACCCGCTGAAGGAGTTGCGGCGGCAAATCCAGATTGGTTTGGATCAGGCGAGGCGTGGGGAGCTCCTGGACGGGGAGGCGGTCTTCGAGGAGATCCTGCGAAGGATGCCGAGCGGACCCGATGAGCCGTTTTAGGCTGACGCCTTTGGCTAATACGCCGTCAGCCCAGAAATGAGGGGGGGATTTCGTAGGGGCGGCACTATGGGAA
>DASXJP010000433.1:0-14785 GCA_036497345.1 Thermoanaerobaculia bacterium | reverse complement strand
GACCCCGCCGCCATGGCGCGAATTCGCGAGCGGCCCCTGCGGAACTTTTTCCTTGCTGAAGCGCCCGATCCAAACGTGAAACGAAGCCTACTCCCTGAACGAACAGGGCTCAAACCAGCGGCTTAAGCGATCACGGATGCTGCCAGGTGATGTACCGAACCGCTGAGCTGATCATGTGGAATGGTAATGATCGCCTTAGGCCCCGCGGCCGACTCCAGATTCCATACTGAGATTTCCCCGTTTGTGCCGGCAAGCGCCATGCGCGTGCCATCGGAGCTTAAAGAGGCAGCGCGGATTTTTCCAGTTGCAAGAGGGAAGCCTTGGGAAGTGAATAGAGCATTTCGTAAGGTGCGCTCGGCTACGGGCAAGTGAGGCTGGCCGCCCTCCTGGGCTAGCTTAGTGGCTTGGATAGAGAGCAGTAGGCTGATCATAGGATCTTTGCTGAAAACGAGGCGCGACCGTTGGGCCAGTTGCTCCGCGAGAGCTATTTTTCTCTGTCTTTCGGACTTCCGCCACTGGCGTAGTGCAATGCCTCCGGCAATGAACGCGACGACGAGGATCCCCATGAGTCCGACGGAGAGAGACTTGAAACGTCGCCCCGCTCGCATCTGCTCCTCCGCCCGTTGGTGCTCGGCATCCGCGCGACGGCGTTGCTCTTCCTCCAGAGCCTTGGCCTGATCGATCTCGCGCTGGCGTTCCCGATCCCGTTCCGCAATGCTCGCCGCGAGAAGCTCCCGAGCCTCCAATCCCATCTCATCTTTATGGTTCTCGGCCCACTCCTCAACCTGAGCCAGACGGCCGCCTTCGAGCAAAAAGGCCGGATCTCGATTCCTGCCGAGCCACTCAGCCATCGCCTCATCCAGACGGCGGCGAGTCCGCAAAGCCTCCCGGTCCTGCTCGATCCACTGCTTGAGCCGGGCCCAGTTGTTGAGAAGCGCTTCGTGCGCCAACTCAACGGTAGGCTGTTTTTCCTGATCGGTCGTCAGCAAGCGAGCGTCCGTCAGCCGGGATACAACGGAGGCGGACGCGAGCTCGTCAAGGCCCAAGCGCCGCTTCGTGGCTCGCCCTTGTTCGTCCACCTGGACCAGTCTCAAAAAAATCTGACGGCAGGTCTCCTTCTCTTCCTCGGAGAAACCCGCGTAAACCTCCTCTGCGTGTTTCTCCAGAGCCCCGGCTACACCACCGATCTCACGGTAGGCTGCGATCGTCAGCCGCCGTCCGCCCTCCCGGCGCTGCCAGATCTGGAGCAGGGAATGCTCGAGCAGTGGCAAGGAGCCTGGTTGCGACTCGACCTCATTCAGCAGGAGATCGGCGAGCCCACCTTCGAGCTCGCAGCCAGCGAGATAGGCCGGGCGCTCGATGGCGCTTTGGAGCTCGCCGCGGGTCATCGGGCCTACGAGGGACTGGCGGTCCGAGACGGCCGCCGCGAGATCTGGATAGGCGGCGCATCGACCGTAGAAGTCGGCCCGGAGGGTGAGGACGACCACGGTCTGGCCATCGGCCACCGTTGCGGCGTGGAGGAGGTTGTCGATGATCGCCCGGCGCTGCGCCTCTTCGGGGCAGAGAGTAAAGACCTCCTCGAATTGATCTATAAGCACGACGAGCCGCCGGTCGGCCGGTGCGTCACGCAGGGAGAGGCGGGTGGTGAGGTGGAGCATGCGAGAGTCCGCGCCGAGATCGCGGATCAGATCGCGGAGGGCGGAAGGTGAATCGCCCAGGCGGGGCGCGCCGGAGAGCGCGACGGCGAGGCTTTCGAGTGGCTGCGCGCCGGGCTTGCAGATCGCGATCGGCCAGATATCGCTGCCTGGGAGCTTGCCACTCTTCAGGGAGGCGAGGAGGCCGGCGCGGGCCAGGGAGGATTTGCCGCTTCCCGAGGGGCCGACGATGGCGAGGAAGCGGCTGCCGGAGCGATCGGTTCGGAGCTTGTCGAGGAGCCACTCGGTCAGGGCCTCGCGGCCGAAGAAGAAGAGGGCATCGCCGACGTCGAAGACCTGCAGGCCGCGATAGGGACGGGCCCCTTCGGCCACAGCCTCTCCAGGATCAGGACCAGGTGGAATTCCCCGGATGCCACAGATGAGACGGTGCAGGGCCTTCTCGTCGTCCAGCGTCTCCCGGAATTCGACCCAGGTGGTGGCGCGCAGGAAAGCGGGGTAGCGGCTCGGCTCGCCCCGTTCCGACCCGGGAAGAAGGACCGGAATCACCCGGAATTGACGGCTCCGGTCCGAAACCCGCTGATCGATCGCCGCCCGCATTTCCTCGTTCTGCCAAGGGCCGGTGCCGCTCGGGCCCAGGCAGACGGCGCAGGCCGCGCAGTCCTCCAAGGCCTTTTCGATCGCCTCTTGCCAGGGATCGCCCGGGATGAGATTCCACTTGTCGAGCCAGGGGCTGAATCCTCGATTGGTGAGGATGCGCGCGAGCTCCTCGACCGCCGGCTTGTCCGGCGTTGCGTGCGAGAGGAAGACGTCATACTTGGGCTTCTCCAAAACTCCCCTCCCCCGGAGCGGTCAGGCTGCTCGATTTTTGCGGTCGGCTTATTTTACCGTCTGGGGAGTTGGCGAGCAGCTTTCGAAGGCAGGGGAAGCCGCGAGGAGCCGGAGAGAGCCGGCTCCAGGAGGGCGCGGATCGCGGCGGCTCAGGCGCCGGGCTCTCTGAAGATCACCCGGATGTTGTCCGGGTCGTGGGTGACGAAGGTCATCCGCCCCTGGCCGTCCTTCTGGAGGCCGCCGGGGATGTTCTTCTCGCGGAACTGGATCTCTTCGTAGGCCTTCTGCGCCGAGGGGACGTCGAAGACCAGGGTCGTCTTGATCAGCGGCCCCTGGCCCACGAAGCGCTCGTCGCTGTCACGGGGATCCTCGCTCGCCGGCGGTCCCAGCACCTCCAGGAGGGCCGCGCCGGCCTGGAAGACCGCGCCCCGCTCGTCCTCGCGGTTCCAACTCTGGATCTGCGGCAGAGCCAGGGCGCCAGCATAGAATTTCATCGCGCGCTCGAAATTCGAGCTGCGGATCACCACCCGAAACTGCCGGATCTCCATCGCGTTCCTCTCCTTGGATCAGAGTCTGGATCGGGCCGGTCCAGCCGGCCGGGATGGAGAGCATTTACCACACTCTCCCTCCCTCCCCCAACCCCCTCTCTCTTCCATCCCTCCGCCAACCCGCCGGGGAGAGAGAGGGCTCAGGCGAGAGATTTCGTTTTATCCCTCCTCTCCCCGGACGGTGGTGGGAGCCCGGGAAAGGAGGGACGGGGAGGTGAGGGGCTCCAGGGGGACAGGGGTGAGGTTTCGGGCGGGGGGCTCCCGCCGAATCATGTTAGAGTCCCTGCGGCCGGGTGTGCCACCCGGCATCCCGTGTTTCCGGTCAACGACTTACCGCCCGTTCCAGGGCTTGAGGAGCTTGCGCACCGAGATGGCCACTGCACCTCTCTCCCGCCGGTGGTCCCCGGCCGATTCCCTCGACCTCTACAACATCCGGGGTTGGGGAAACAACTTCTTCTCTATCAACGGCGGCGGCAGCATGCTGGTCCATCCCGGCGGGCCGGGATCGCCGGCCATCGATCTCAAGGAGCTGGTGGACGAGGTGCGCGAGCGGGGGATCAGCCCACCGCTGCTCATCCGTTTCTCGGAGATCATCAAGGCGCGCGTGGTGCAGCTCAACGAGGCGTTCACCGGCGCCATCGCCGAGTATGGCTATCAAGGGGAGTACCGGGGGGTCTATCCCATCAAGGTGAACCAGGACCGCTATCTGGTCGAGCGGCTGGTGGAGTACGGCAGCCCCTATCACTTCGGCCTGGAGGCGGGCTCCAAGCCCGAGCTGCTCGCTGTGATGGCCATGCTGGAGGACGAGGAGGCGCTGATCATCTGCAACGGCTACAAGGACGAGGAGTACATCGAGACCGCCCTCCTCGCCTCGAAGCTCGGCCGCCACGTCATCCTGGTGGTGGAGAAGCCGTCGGAGCTGCCGCTCATCCACCGGATGTCCGAGAAGATCGGCGTGCGCCCGCGCATCGGCATCCGCTCGCGGCTCTCCGCCAGGGGGGCGGGCCACTGGGAGGCGTCCGGCGGCGACCGCTCGAAGTTCGGCCTCTCCGGGCGCGACCTGCTGGGCGCCGTGGCCTTCCTGCGCGAGCACGATCTGCTCGACACCTTCGAGCTGCTCCACTTCCACCTGGGCAGCCAGATCTCCTCGATCCGTTCGGTCAAGGACGGCCTGCGCGAGGCGGCCCAGGTCTACGTCAACCTGATCGAGATGGGAGCGCCGCTCCGCTATCTCGACGTGGGCGGCGGCCTGGGCGTCGACTACGACGGCTCGCAGACGAACTTCACCTCGTCGCTTAACTACACGCTCCAGGAGTACGCCAACGACATCGTGTTCGGCCTCATGGAGGTCTGCGACGCCCGCGGCGTTCCCCATCCGACGATCGTCTCCGAGTCCGGCCGCGCCACGGTGGCCCATCACGCGGTGCTGATCATCGACGTGCTCGGAGTCTCCGAATTCGAGGTCGGCAAGCTGCCGCGCAAGCCCCCGGCGGGGGCTGAGCTCTCGCTGCGCAACCTTTTCGAGACCTACCGCGAGGTGTCGCGCAAGAACCTGCTGGAGGCCTACCACGACGCCATCGCCGCCCGCGACGAGTGCCTCACCCTGTTCAACCTCGGCCACCTGTCGCTGGAGAACCGGGGGCTCGCCGAGGACCTCTACTGGGCCACCTGCCAGAAGATCCTCCGCATCGTGCGCACCCTGCCGCAGGTGCCGGAGGAGCTCGAAGGGTTGGAGCGGCAGCTCGCGGATACCTACTTCTGCAACTTCTCCGTCTTCCAGTCGGTGCCCGACTCCTGGGCGATCGACCAGCTCTTCCCGGTGGTGCCCATCCACCGGCTGGACGAGGAGCCGGTGAGCCGCGCCGTGCTGGCCGACATCACCTGCGACTCGGACGGCAAGATCGACCACTTCATCGACCGCCGCGACGTCAAGGACGTCCTGGAGCTGCACGACTTCCACCCCGGCGAGCCTTACTACCTGGGGGTCTTCCTGGTGGGGGCCTACCAGGAGATCCTGGGCGACCTCCACAACCTGTTCGGCGACACCAACACGGTCCACGTGGCGCTCGACCCGGACGAGGACTACACCATCGAGGGGGTGGTGAGCGGCGACACGGTGAGCGACGTGCTGCGCTACGTGCGCTACAACCGGGACGACCTGGTGGCCCGGGTGCGGCGGTCGGCCGAGACGGCCCTGCGCGCCAAGCGGATCACCCTGGAGGAGTCCCGCATGCTCCTGCGCCGCTACGAGGAGGGGCTGTCGGGATACACTTACCTGGAGCAGGATTGATCCTGCCGAGAGGAGCTTCTCATGAAAACGCAGGTGGCCGTCGTGGATCCCCTGATCGAGCGGCTGTGTAACGCCGTGCGCCTCGGTGAGGTGAACGCGATCGCGGAGCAGATCAAGAACGATCTCGAGTCGTTCATCCCGGCCGAGGGGTTGATCCTGCCGGAGAAGTTCCACCGGGCGAAGCCGGATTCCTATGCCCGTCGCCTCCTCTATCAGGATCGCGAGCTCGGCTTCACCGCGCTGGTGATGACCTGGGGGCCGGGGCAGCGCACGGCCCTCCACGACCACGCGGGCATCTGGTGCGTCGAAGGGGTGCTCGAAGGGGAGATGGAGGTCATCCGCTACGAGCTGATGGAGGAGAAGGAGGGCGTCTGCTGCTTCGAGAATCGCGGCTCCGTGCATGCCACGGCCGGCTCCGCCGGCGCGCTGATCCCGCCCTACGAGCACCACGTGCTGGCCAACTCCCTGCCCGACCGCCCCTCGCTCACCCTGCACGTCTACGGCGGCGAGATGACCCACTGCGACGTCTTCGAGCCCCTCGGCGAGGGGGACGCCCGCCTGTTCCGGCGATGTTCGCGCAAGCTCGTCTACGACGAATAGATCCCGGCCATGTCTGCGATCGAAACCCACCCCCGCCTGCGGGTCCGGCAGGAGAGCCCGCTCAACGCCGAGCCCGAGCCCGGCGCCCTGATCGAATCGTTCCGCACCCCCAACGAGCTGTTCTTCATCCGCGGCCACGGCAACATCCCTGAGGTGGACGCCGGGGCCTTCCGCCTGACGGTCGATGGCCTGGTGGAGAGCCCGCTCTCGCTCTCCCTGGCGGATCTCCGGCGCTTCCCCTGGATGACGGCCGGCGCCACGCTGCAGTGCGCGGGCAACCGCCGCCGCGAGCTGATCGAGGTCTCGCCGATCCCCAACGAGCTCCCCTGGGGCTCCGAGGCGGTGAGCAACGCCGAGTGGTCGGGGGTCCCCCTGCGCCAGGTGCTGCTGGCGGCCAACCCGCGCCCCGCGGCACGCCACGCCGCCTTCCTGGGCCTCGACGAGACCGAGCGCCACGGCCATCGCTTCCAGTTCGGCGGCTCCATCCCGCTGGAGAAGGCGATGCATCCGGAAGTGCTGCTGGCCGACCGGATGAACGGCGAGCCGCTGCCGCCCGCGCACGGCGCCCCCTTGCGGGTGGTGGTGCCGGGCTACATCGGCGCCCGCAGCGTCAAGTGGATCTCGCGCATCACCCTGCGGGAGACCCCGTCGGACAACTACTTCCAGGCCAAGGCCTACCGGCTCTTCCCGGCCGCGGTGGGCCCGGACGACGTGGACTGGGATACGGGGCTGATGCTCGGCGAGGCGCCGGTCAATGCGGTGATCTGCTCGCCGGCCTCAGGGGACCGTCTGCCGGCCGGCCGGGTGACCGTGCGCGGCTGGGCGATGGCGGGCGGCGGCCGGGAGATCGCCCGGGTGGACGTCTCGACTGACGGCGGCAGGACGTGGAAAACGGCGGATCTGGGAACCGGCGAGAGCGGCTGGACCTGGCGGCAATGGCAGACGCCGCTCGACCTCGCGCCAGGGGAGCACGAGATCCTCTGCCGCGCCTTCGACAGCGCCGCCCAGACCCAGCCCGCTCACCCCTCGCAGGTGTGGAACTTCAAGGGGTACGCGAACAACGCGTGGCACCGGGTGCGGGTGGTGGCTTCCTAATCGTCGAACCAGGACCGCCAGGGGCTCACGCCCTGGCGGCGCAGGACGCGGGCGCGCATCCGCTGCGTCCGGCTCCAGCGCACCAGATTCGAGCCAAACTGCTTTTCCATCATGAAGCCGGCGACGGCGCCGACGGCCAACGTGGTGACGAACATCATCATCGCGCTCTACCTCGGTAAAAAAGACAAGTTTTCCAGGACTGACGCCAACCCCCGCGGGACCTGCTTCGCAGGGGGGTAGTGCAAGTCCTACCAATACCCCTTTGGCTATTTTGTAGAACTAAGTATAAGCCCGGCATCTTCCCCCGTCAACCCGGAAAACGCGAGTTTTTCGCGGATTTCCGGTGACATTCCCGGGCACCGCCTCTTATACGCAACGCACCCCCGAAACGTTTCCCCCCGGTTTTTCGCCTGGTATTGCGGCAGTAGCGCGGCACGCCCCTTGCTGACGATCCCTGCGACCCTTTGGCGCAAACCCGGAAGGAGCTCCATGACCGCCGAGACCGTCCAGTTTTCGACCCTCCGCCGCACCCTTCGCCACACCTTCGGCTTCCGCGCTCTGCGGGAGGGGCAGGAGGAGGTCATCCGCTCGATCCTCGCCGGCAAGGACACGCTGGCCATCATGCCCACCGGCGCCGGCAAGTCGCTCTGCTACCAGCTCCCCGGCGCGGAGCTGCCGGGCACCACGGTCATCGTCTCTCCCCTGATCTCGCTGATGAAGGACCAGGTCGACAAGCTGCGGGAGCTGGGGGTCAACGCCGTCCAGGTCAACAGCACCCTCAACCGCGCCGAGGAGGCCGAGGTCCTGGAGGAGATCCAGAAGGAGCAGCGGGACTTCGTCTTCGTCACCCCGGAGCGGCTGTCACAGCCGGAATTCCTGGAGATGCTGAGGAGCAACCTGATCGACATCTTCGTGATCGACGAGGCGCACTGCATCTCGCAGTGGGGTCACGACTTCCGCCCGTCCTACCTGCACCTGCGGACGGCCATCGAGGCGCTCGGCAACCCCAGAGTCCTGGCCCTGACCGCCACCGCCACCCCCGGCGTGGTGGACGACATCCGCCGGCAACTCGGCCGCGAGGAGATGGAGATCGTCGACATCGGGGTCTACCGCGAGAGCCTCCATCTGGAGGTGATCCCCGCGCCGCGCGAGGAGTCGAAGCGCGAGACCCTCCCCCGGCTGCTGGGCGAGATGGAGGGGGCCGGGATCGTCTACGTCTCCACGATCAAGGATTGCGAGGAGGTCACCGACCATCTCCGGAGCTTGGGCTTCGACGTGGCCCGCTACCACGGCCGGCTGGGGGCCCGCGAACGCAAGCGCACCCAGGAACGTTTCATGGCCGGCGACCTGCGCGTGATCGTCGCCACCAACGCCTTCGGCATGGGGATCGACAAGCCGGACATCCGCTTCGTGGTCCACTACAACCTGCCGGGATCGCTGGAGTCCTACTACCAGGAGGCGGGCCGGGCCGGGCGGGACGGCGAGCCGGCGCGCTGCGTCCTCCTCTACCAGCCCGAGGATAAAAACACCCAGGTCTTCTTCCTCAACGGCCGCTACCCCAAACGCGAGCACTTCCTGGAGGTCTACCGGGCACTGGCGCGGCTGCGGGCGGACCAACAGGAATTCACCGCCGGCGAGGTCCAGAAGCGGGCCCCGGGCGTCGCCAAGGCCAAGGTGAACGTGGCGCTCGCCCTGATGAAAGAGCTGGAGATGGTCGCCGAGACCTCGCCCGGCGAATACCGCCTCCTGCGCACCGGCCTCAGCGCCGAAGAGCTGGACGCCATGGCCGACCTCTACGAGAAGCGGGCCGAAGCGGACCGCGACCGCCTGCGCCGCATGGTCCTCTACGCCCAGACCGCGCTCTGCCGCTGGAAGGCGATCCTCGACTACTTCGGCGAGGAGGTCGATTGGGACCGCTGCGGCCACTGCGACAACTGCGAGAAGCCCATCCGCGAGCTGACCGCGCCGCCGCCGGCCGAGAAGCCGGTGCGCCCCCCGAACGGCGCCGCCGCGGTGCTCCCCCTCGCCGCGATCGTCGGCGACCCCGCGGCCCTCAAACCAGGGGACGCCGTGACCCTCCCCATCTTCGGAGCCGGCGAGGTCCGCGCCGCGGACGACCACAGCGTGGTCATCGAGTTGGCGGGCGGGGAGGTGCGGGAGTTTCGGCGGTGACCGACCCCTGGTACCACGTCACGGTAGAAACGACCTGTAGGGGCGGCCCTATGTGGCCGCCCTGGGTGGGGGCTGGTCCGATTGGGAATTTCCCCCACCCCAGGGCGGCCACATAGGGCCGCCCCTACAAAACATCCATCCCTTTTGCTCTACTTCGCCGTGCAGTACGACCCCGGCCGGTCGATCAGCTGGTCCAGGTTGATCTGTAAAAACCCCTGACTGTCAAAGCCCAGCCAGCCCGTGGCCTCGGCGCACTTGCCCACGCCGGAGGTGCAGGAGACGGAATCGTGGCGGATGCCGGTGAAATCCTCGACCGCCGAATTCTCCTGGGTGGGGCAGCCCCAGAGCCACATCCCGGCGTCATAGCAGAGCGAGTACTGGAACGCCGGATCGCAGGTGATCGTGAGCCGCCGCGGCGCCTCGCCCGCCGAGGTGCGGTCCGCGTCGGCTAGGGTCACGGAGACCGCCGTCACCACGTTGTTGGGAGCCACCGTCCGGGAGATCGCGATCACATTGCCCCGCAGGGGATTGACGACGTTCTGGTCCTGGCCGAACGCGGGGCCCGCGGCCAGGGCGGACAGAGCCAGGGAGAGGAAGAGACCAAGATGCTTGCTCATGAGATGAATTCCTTTCGAAGAGCTCGTGGCGAAAGGGGGCTCTGCAAATTGGAGGCCTGGGGGCGGGCGGAGGCGAAACTTTTCCGCCCTTTCTCAGTATTAACGGCCCATGCGCTTCCTCTCCGGCTTCCTGGGATGGGCTCTCGCCCTCCTCTCGGCCCTCCCCCTGACCGCCCAGGCGCCGTCCGTGGGCCCGCCGCTGGAGGTGCCGCGGGCGGCCGGCAGGATCACGATCGACGGCCGGCTCGACGACGCGGCCTGGCAGAAGGCGGCCGTGATCGACACCTTCTATGAGACCTATCCGGGTGACAACACCGAGCCGAAGGTGAAGACGGTCGTCTACCTGACCTACGACCAGGCCAGCTTCTACATCGGCATCCACGCCTTCGATCCCGAGCCCGGGAAGATCCGAGCGCCCTTCGTCGAGCGGGACAACGTCATCGGCACCGACGACAACGTCGCCGTGTTCCTCGATACCCGGAACGACCGCCGCTCGGCCGTCGAGCTGCGGGTCAACCCCCGGGGCAACCAGGCCGACGCGATCTACAACGACGGCAGCTCGAACGAGGATTTCTCCCCCGACTTCTTCTACGACACCGCGGCCGAGATCACCACCGACGGCTGGACCGCCGAGATGCGGATCCCCTTCTCCTCGCTGCGCTATCCCAAGCAAGAGGAGAACCACTGGGGCATCCTGGTCTGGCGCAACTATCCGCGCGACCAGCGCTACGGCATCTACAGCAGCCCCATCGACCGCGGCAGCAACTGCACGATCTGCCACTCGCGCGAGCTCACCGGCCTGCGGGGCCTGCCCGGCGGCGGCCACTTCGTGGGCGCGCCCTACGTCACCGGCCAGCGTCTCGCCGAGCCCCGCGACGGCCTCGGCTCGCCGCTGGAGGACCAGAGCGCCAAGACCGACGCCGGGGTCGACGTCAAATGGACGCCGAGCGCCGGCAACGCCCTCGACCTCACCATCAACCCCGACTTCTCGCAGATCGAATCCGACGTCGGCCAGATCGCGGTCAACAGCCAGTTCGCGATCTTCTTTCCCGAGAAGCGGCCGTTCTTCCTCGAGCGGCTGGACCTCTTCGACACCCCGATCCAGGCGGTCTACACCCGCACCATCACCGATCCTAAATGGGGGCTGCGCGACACCGGCAAGCTGGGCGGCA
Source organism: Thermoanaerobaculia bacterium (assembly GCA_036497345.1). Classification (GTDB taxonomy): domain Bacteria; phylum Acidobacteriota; class Thermoanaerobaculia; order Multivoradales; family UBA5704; genus DATARR01. The sequence goes on along the minus strand of DASXJP010000433.1, from coordinate 3,808 downwards.
TCGGCTACACCGTGCTGGTGACCCAGGACGAGGGGGGCGGCAGCGTCATCATCCCGGGCCCCACCGGCAACGACCTGGCGCCGCAGGACTTCTCCTCCAAAGTGCTGCTCGGCAGCCTGCGGCGGGATTTCGGCGCCTCCTATCTCGGCCTGCTGGTCACCGACCGCGAGAACGAGGCGACTAGCGGCGGCCACAACCGGGTGGCCGGCCCCGACTTCCTCTGGCGGCGGAGCCAGACCGACCAGATGACGGGTCAGCTCCTGGTGAGCGACACCGAGACCCCCGACCGGCCCGACCTCTACCCCGGCTGGGACGGCCGCCGGCTCACCTCGCACGCCGGCCATCTGGAGTGGCTCCACACCGGCCACGACTGGACCTGGCGGGCCACCGTACAGGATTTCGGCGACGATTTCCGCGCCGACGAGGGGTTCGTGCCGCAGGTCGGCTACCGCCTGGGGCGCTACGCCCTCTACCGCAACTACTATCCGGAGAGCGGCCTGTTCCGGCGCGTCCAGCCGTACGTCATCACCCGCTACGTCGAGGACCAGCACGGCGGGCTGATCCAGCGCCAGACCAATACCGGCGTTCAGACCCAGGGGCAGCAGAACCTGGCGGCCGGCGTCGAATTCGACGTGCGCGAGCAACTGCGGGTGGGCGATCAGATCCTCGAGCGCAGCCGCGCCACCGGCTATGCCCAGATCGATCCCGGCCGCCGCTTCTCCCGCATCGGTGGGAGCTTCGCCCTGGGAGACGCGATCGACTTCGCCAACGGCCGGGTCGGCCAGGGGGGAGACCTCGCCCTCTTCGGCACCCTGAAGCCCACCGATCACCTGGCGCTCGACTTCAACGCCGACCACCAGTGGCTCGACGTCAACGCCGGAGGAGGATTGCAAGGCCGTCTCTTCACCGCCCAGATCGAGCGCCTGAAGCTCACCTACAACTTCACCGCCCGCACCTTCCTGCGGGTGATCGGCGAGTACCTCGACGTGGACCGCGACCCGCGCCTCTACACCTTCGCCGTCGACGCGAAGAGCGGCTCCTTCGCCGGCTCGGCCCTCTTCGCCTACCAGCTCAACTGGCAGACCGTCCTCTTCGTGGGCTACGAGGACAACCGGCTCCAGGTCCCCTCCGGAGACCTGCAGCGGTCGGGCCGAGCGGTGTTCGTGAAGATTTCGTATGCGTTCCAGCGATAGGGCGGCGGAACCGAGGCTCCCCCGCGGTGCGTGACCGCGAGGGAGCTCATCCTAGAAGGCTCTATATCTGAGAAATGGTCGAAGTCGGAGAGCCGTTGGTGCCGTTGTTGTCCACCTTGTTGTTACCGAAGGATATAATGACACCGAGCCCAGAGGTCGCCAGCCCCGTCTGGTTGTCGACGACCGTCACATTGCTCAGACGGACCTCTGGTGAGAAGGGCGATACCCCACCGGAGAGATCGGCCGATACAATGCCTGTGCCGTTGTGTGCCGTGATGCTGCTCTCGATCAGCACCCTCGGTGTGTTACCGCTTTGAACGGCCGAGAACCCGGCGAAGCCGTTTTTGGCGGCCACCGAGTTGCGGATGGTGACGTTCGCTGCATCTATGGTCTTCACCCCGAAAACGTTGCTCTCCGTTCGCAGGTTATCGATGGACACGGTCGCAAAGCCCTGGCCGCCGCTGGCTTGGATGAAGACTCCTCCGCCCGTGCTTCCGGTGCCGTTGTTGCGCACGATCGTATCGGTCACGAACAGTCTGCTGTCGGTAGTAGGTATGAAGTCGATCCCTGTGGTGAAGTGATGGATCCGGGTGTCCTCGACGTAGAGCGACCCGCCGGTCGAGAAGTGGATGCCGTCGGTGGCCGTCCCTTGCCCGTCGAGCGTCAGCCCCCTCAGAACGACCACATCGCTCGCGCCGGCACTGATCGTTATGGCATTGCCTGACGTGACCTGGATCGTGGCGAGGACACCCACCGCCTCGATCGAGACCGCCTGGCTGATCGTCACGGACCCATAGTCGCCCGCGTCGACGACGTCAATCTCGCCCCCGGCACTGGTCTTGGAGAGGGCCCCCGAGAAGGTCGCGCAGGGCGCGCTCCGTGTGCACGCATTGGCATCGTTGCCGGTGGAAGAGACCCAGGTATGCGAGATCGTGGCCTGGGCGGCACCACTGGCAAGAAAGAGAAGGGTTGCGGTGAGAAGGGCATAGGGATACGGACGCTTCTCGTGCATAGAGCACTCCTTTGTGTACAAGCAAGGTAGAACCACCGTGCTTGCCTAAGGGCTAGTGTCCATCGCTTCATTTCTATTTCAAGAGAAGCGAAATCACTCCCTGCTAGAGGGGAGCCGGTAGGGACGTGGTCTCCCGCGTTACGGTGTTACGACTGCAACCCGGCGATAGCCCGCGCGGTCAACAACCGTATCAGGCGGTCGGTAGAGAAATTCGCGAGACGGCCGTTGAGCAGTGCCGACACCTTCGGCTGGTCGATCCCCATGAGCGTCGCGGCGGCCACCTGGGTCAGCCGCCTGCAGCGAATGATCCGCCGGATGTGGCTGGCTAGTTGGGCCTTGGCGAGCTCCTCCTCGGCTCCGCGAAGCCCAGGTCGGCGAAGACGTTGCCGCTGCTCGGTATTACCGGGATGTCGGGCTCTTGCTTCCTGCCCATTGCTCGTAATCCTCTCTGGGCTCGCTTGAGCCTCGTTTTGATCAGGCTGGGCCGGAGCTACCCGATGTGATAAGGCAGCATCTGCCGTGGTTGTGCGATCGGAAGCAAGCCGGCGAACAGCGGCGGCGCAGAATCGATGCCGTGCCGGATGACGACGACGTTGAACGTGCCGGGCAATGAGATCGGCGCTCCTGGAAGCATCCGGCAGTCCGAATGTTGCACGGTGACCACGTCGTGCTGTTTCCCATGGCAGAAGCTCGGTGAATTGCTGCAACTGTGCGCCACCCCCCGCACGTCAGACAAGCTGCGACCGCTCAAGAGCGTGCTCTTCCCACGCTTTTGGAGATAAGTGGCCAGGAGGAGGACCAGAAACCGGTTCAGCCCGTAGCAGCGGGAGAAGTGCGCACACGGATACATGAGCCGGACCGTACCCGGCATATTGGCGGTCAGCGCTTGAAGCCTCTGCGAAAGGGCCGGAAACCTTGCGAGGAGATGGGCGGCGAGGGATTCATGAACCTGGTGGAGCCGGGATAACGCACCATGGTCATGGTGCGCGTGGCGGCCCCAGATGTACACGCGCGACGCATGGTCTTCAGCACTTTGTAACGCCTGTTCGATCGAGAGTGGAATTCCCAAGTGCAGGTAGATCTCTTTGGCGGAGCTCAGCCCTGTGACGATCCGCAGATAGTCTTGGAGCGCGCCGTCGCCTCCACCTGAAATCAGGATTCGGTCCGTGGGTGCCAGCTTCTGGAACGGATCGGTAGACCAGAAGTCGAACCCGGAATAACTGCCATGCGTAGACCGCTCCGTTCCAGCGCCGACACAAGAGAGCACCATGCCGACGGGAATGAAGAGCGGAAGGACTCGGCCGCGGCTGAGGAGACGGACCTGCAGAAGGCGCGATGACAGGAGGATCGGCTTACCCATCAAGATGGTCCGGTACATGACCATCAGGCGGGGATAGCGAAGGCGAGCCTGGTTAAGAGCAAGGGCCCAAGCCAGCGAGATGTGGTTGGCGTGGCCGGCGGCCCAGGGAAGAGGTATGCCCGGTGCATCCGTGATCGCTTAAGGGGCCCTTTTTGCTGGAAGACGTGCTTGCAAAAGGCCATGAAGACGTGCTTTCCTCTTGTTGGTCGAGAACAAGAAAGGAGGCAGTCCCATGGCCCGAGA
>DASXJP010000432.1:0-17981 GCA_036497345.1 Thermoanaerobaculia bacterium | reverse complement strand
CAGGAGGAGTCGTAGACCGTGTCGCTGGTCCACAGGCCGTCCACCTGGACCCCGCGCGGGTTGACCCCGAAGGAGAAGCCGGACCGGCGGTCGTGGCGGCTGTCGATCTCGACGAAAGCCCAGTCGGAGATCGTCTCGTCGTCCCGCCGGGCCAGCGGGGTGAGGATCCTCGCCGGCTCGGGATCGAAGTAGGTCAATCCCACGTAGAGGGCCTCGCCGTCCACCAGCACCCGCGCCTCCGAGCGGAGCGACGCCGCCGCGCCCGGATTCGGCTTGCTCTGGATGAAGCCGGTGGCGACCGGCGCCTGGCTCCACACCGGCTCGTCCAGCCGGCCGTCGATCACCGGCGGCGCTCCGGAGATGCGGAGAGCGTCGAGGGTCCGCCGCTCCAGGAGCGCCGGATCGCAGCCGTCGGAGGTGGGGCAGGGGGCGGCGTGGATGGCGGTGGTGCCGAGAAACATCCAAATCGCGATCAGCCGGAACGGCTTCATGTCGGGTCTCCTCCGTGTCATGGAGGAGTTGGAGCGGGCGGGGGAAAAGGTGTCACCGAACCCTCACCCCTGCCCCTCTCCCGTCCCCTCCCACCCTCCCTCACCGGGAGAGGGGAGAAGGACCATCGCGGTCCTGTTTTTGGTTTTTCTCCCTCTTCTCCCGGTGAGGGGGGTGGCGAGGGGGCGGGAGAAGAGGGCCGGGGTGATGAGGGCCCCCGGTGCTACCATCGAGCCGTGGATCGCGACGACGATCTGGTCCACCTCCTGGTGGCCTATCAGGCGGGTGAGCTGGCGGCCTTCGAGCGTCTGTACGCGACGCTGGCGGGGGAGCTCCACCGGTATTTCCTGGCCCAGGACGCGACCGGCGCCGCGGCGCAGGACCTGGTGCAGGACACCTTCCTGGAGATCCACCGCTCCCGCCACACCTACCTGCCGCCGCTCCCCGTGCGCCCCTGGGTGTTCGGCATCGCCCGCCACGTCCTCGGGCGGCACCGGCGGACGGCCTGGCGGCGGACGCGCCATGAGGATCGCGCCGAAGCGGCCGCGGCGGCCGCAGCTCCGGCGGCGCCCGCCATCGAGACCCGGGACCTCGCGGACGCCCTGGCGCGCCTGCCCGCCAGCCGCCGGGAGGCCTGGGTGCTCCATCACGTCCACGGGCTCAGCTTCCAGCAGATCGCCGAGCGCTTCCGCATCGGCGTGGGAGCCGCCAAGCTGCGGTCGAGCCGGGCGATGCGGGCGCTCCGCGCGGCCTTGGGCGTCGATCCTGGAATGGACCCGGAAAGGCGAGAGACCCGCGATGGCTGACCGACCGATGATCCCCCCCGGGCTCCTCTCCGCCGTGGAGAGCGACCTCAAGCCGGTGCGCCCGCTCGCCTCGCCGGCGCGGCGGGCGCTGGCGCTGCTCCCCCTGGGGCTCGCGCTCCTCATCGCCATCCCGGCCTTCTGGGGGTGGCGCAGCAACTTCTCGGCGCTGGGGCCGGCGGTGGCCTGGGGTCTCTCGGGATTGCAGGCGCTCGCCGGGCTGCTGATCGTGGGCGCGGCGCTCCGTGAGGCGATCCCCGGCCGGGAGCTCTCACGTCCCGCGCTGGCCGCCACGGTGGGCGCCGCGCTGGCGCTCTTCGCCGGCCTGACCTTCGTCACCGAGCGCGTGGCGCCGGCCGTGGTGCCGCCGGGCGTCTGGGTGCGCTTCGCCTGGGAGTGCTTCTGGATGGCCGCGGCGTCGAGCGTGCCCATCCTCGCCGCCGCGGCCTGGCTCGCCGCCCGCGCCCTCCCCACCCGGCCCGCCGTGGCCGGCGCCGTCTACGGCCTGGGCGCCGGCCTGATCGCCGACGCCGGAGTGCGCCTCTTCTGCTGGGTCTCCGCGCCGGCCCATGTGCTCGTGGCGCATGGTGGGGCCATTCTTTTTTTGGCGGCGGCGGGGGCGGGGGCGGCCACGGTGGTGGAGCGGGTCAAGGGGCGGCGGGGCTAGCCCCCGGCACACCCCTTGCTCCCGCTTTCCAGTTACGATGCCCCCCACCATGGCAGAGCCCACCAAAGAACCGCACCCCCGAGACGAGCCGCAGCCCCCCGCCGGCCAGCCGGCCCCGCGGGAATCCGGGCTCCGCAAGTGGGGGCCCCTGCTCGTCCTCTCGCTGGCGCTGGCGATCATCATCATCGACACCACCCTGCTCAACGTCTCGCTGGAGACGCTGATCCGCGAGCTCCATACCACCCTGCAGAGCCTGCAATGGGTGATCTCGGCCTACTCGCTGACCCTGGCCGCGCTGACCGTCACCGGCGGCCGGCTGGGCGACCTCTTCGGCCGCCGGCGGATGTTCCGGCTCGGCGCCTTCCTCTTCGCCGTGGGCTCCTTCCTGGCCTCGATCAGCCACTCGATTCCCATGCTCATGCTCGGCGAAGCGATCATCGAGGGGATCGGCGCGGCGATGATGATGCCCGCCACCGCCTCCCTCCTGGTGGCGAAATACCGCGGCCACGACCGCGCCCTGGCCTTCGGCGTCTGGGGCGGCATCGCCGCCGCGGCCGCGGCGGTGGGGCCGATCCTCGGCGGCTACCTCACCACCCACTACAGTTGGCGCTGGGGGTTCCGCATCAACGTCTTCGTGGTGGCCCTGCTGCTGCTCGGCTCGGTGATCATCAGCACCGAGCCGCCGCGGCGGCAGAGGAAGCTCGACTACGGCGGCGTCCTGCTCTCCGGGCTGGGGCTGCTCGCGGTCGTCTTCGGGATCATCGAGTCGTCCTCCTACGGCTGGATCCACGCCCTCAAGCCGTTCGCCATGGCGGGATGGCAGCTCGACCTCGGAGGCCTGTCGATCGTGCCGTTCGCGATCCTGCTGGGGATTCTGATCCTCGCCGGCTTCGTGCTCTGGGAGCGGCGGGTGGAGCAGCGGGGCGGCACGCCGATCGTCTCCCTGCGCATCTTCCGCAACCGCGCCTTCGTGGCCGGGGCCTCGGTGGTCGGCGTGATCATGCTCAGCCAGAACGGGATGGTCTTCTCGCTGCCGGTCTTCCTGCAGTCGGTCCGCAACCTCGACGCCTTCCACACCGGGCTCACGCTGCTGCCCATGCCGGCGATGCTGTTCCTGTTTTCGCCGGGCGCCGCGGTGATGTCGAAGTGGATCCCGCAGAAGCGGCTGGTGCAGGCCGGGCTGGTGGTCAACTTCTTCGCCCTGCTCGCCATGCGGTGGGCGATGGGGGTGGACACCCCGCTGCTGGCCCTGGTCCCCGGCCTCGCGCTCTACGGCCTGGGAATGGGCCTGGTGCAGTCGCAGATCAACAACCTGACGCTCTCGGCGGTGCCGGTGCAGGAGGCGGGGGAGGCCTCGGGGATCACCAACACCTTCCGGCAGATCGGCGCGTCGCTGGGCGCGGCGATCATCGGCGCGGTGCTCCTCACCGCGGTCGTCGGCGACCTCCAGGGGGTGGTGCAGACGAGCCCCCGGATCCCGCCCGCGGCCAAGCCCGGCATCGATCGCATGCTGCGCCAGCAGTCCTCCAGCCTCGCCTTCGGAGCCGGCGGCATGTTCGACCGCCTGCCGCCCTCCCTGCGCGATGAGATGAATCACGCCCGCCGCGTCGCCACCACGGACGGCAACCGCAAGGCCCTCCTCTACGGCGCCGGCTTCGTGCTCCTGGGGCTGCTGGTGTCGACGCAGCTCCCGCTGTGGGCGGCGGGGCAGGGGGGGCGAGGCGGCGGGGGATAGCTCACTTTACGGCAACACCGTGATCACCCCCATCATGGGAGTGCCGAAATTGCCGTCGTCCGCCTGAATGCCCCCGTCGGGCCCGGGGGCCGTGGGCTGGTGGTGGGCGTCGAGGTGGGAGTGGAAGCGGCAGTAGTAGACGAAGGTGCCGGGCGCCAAGAAGCGGAGGGTGAAGGTCCCGGGCTGGCCGCCGTTGTTGTCCGTCCCCTTGAGGAGCCTGTTCAGGCCGAACCGGCCGGTGGTGTTGAGGAAGTCGTCGCTCACCACCGTATGGTCGTCCGTGTCCATGTTGATCCATTTCACCGAGTCACCGACGTGGACGGTCTGCGCGAACGGCGTGAACCGGTCCTCTCCGGGGACGATGACCTGGAGATGCGCGGCTTTTTCCGCTTCCGCGGCGCCGCCGGAATGGGGGACGAGGGAGAGGCAAACAGCGAAGAGGAGGATCGCGAACGGGAGCCTACGTGTGAGCCCGAAGTGCATGAGAGGTCTCCTTTCAAAGAAGTGCGTGCGGGACAAAGCTCCGAGGAACGTAAGTCCTCGCGAAGAGGCGAAAGGTTCAGTGGACCTGCCTCTCCGTGTGACTCTCCCACTGGGGCGGACGCCCATGGGACGGGCGGAGTTGTTTGCAAAAAGGAGGCCCGGCCCTGTGCTGAGACCTCCGACGGGCGTATGCTGGAGACGCGCCGAGCGAAGCGAAGCCGATCCCGGCCGACCGTCTGCTCAGAACCCGAGCAGGGTCCATGGAAGGAGGTCGCCATGGCGGGCAGAAAAAATCCACAAACGCCCTATCTCCTGGTCGTGATGGCGGCCTCCTACGGCGGTGTCCAAGCGCTCCGCGAGGTCCTGGGCGACCTGCCGGCCGATTTCCCGGCACCCATCGCGGTCGTCCAGCACCGCTCCACGGAGCCTCCCAATATGCTCGCCAGGGTGCTCGGCCGCCACACCCCGCTCACGGTCAAGACCGCGGAGGAGGGGGAGGTGATGCGGCCCGGCACCGTCTACCTGGCCCCTCCGGAGCTCCACCTCCAGGTCCAGACCGGCGGCGTCTGCCATCTCTCCAACGGCCGCCGGATCCACCACCTCCGTTCCTCCGCCAATCCGCTCTTCGACTCCGCGGCCGACGTGTTCGACGGGCGCCTCATCGCCGTCGTCCTCACCGGCACGGCCCACGACGCCACGGACGGCGTGCAGTCCGTCAAGGCGCGCGGCGGTATGGTGATCGCCCAGGACGAGGCCAGCTCGGCGGCGTTCGGCATGCCGGGCTCCGCCATCGCGACCGGCTGCGTCGACCAGGTCCTCCCCCTGCGGGAGATCGGCCCCGCGCTCTGCCGCCTGGTGGAGACGGAGGCGCAAGGAGCGCCCACCTTGGAGTCGACCCGGCCTCCTGGGGCGGCACGCTGATGGAATAGAGCGGGCCTCCCCTCCGAATCTTCAGGGTGGCGGGGCCTCTGACATTCCACGGTCGCCGGCCGGGGTCTCGCGGACCCTGGGCTTTCCCTTCCGCAGATGCGAGATGGAATAGATCACCTCCGCGGACCCCGCGATGTCGTCGAATCGTGCCTTGAAGGTGATGGAGTCGTCGGCATCGTTCACCGTGATCTCACCGATGGAATTATCGAAGAGCTCCGGATCGCAGTGGTGGTTGCGGTTGGCGAAGGCGCCTCCACAGTCCGCCGGCGGATGGTCCACACAGCATCGCTCGTAGGCGACCTTGGTTTTCTCGATGTATTGCCGCCGGAGGGGTGTCGCGGGGCTCGGCGGATAGATCTGGCGGCTCCGGCGGCTCATGGGATCGTAGATCGAAAGCTCGACGTAGAAAGTCGGCGCGAAGTGCATCTCGCTGTGCTCGTAGACGACCCGGCCGTCCTGGAATTGCGTGACCGGCCAGCCGTAGAAGGTGTCGTGGAGCTTGAGATTGTCCGTCAGCACCATCGTACAGGAGGCGGAAGGGTTGATGTGACCATCCAGGTAGAGGAAGCCCTTCACAGACCTGATCTTGAGGATCGAGCCGCCCTGGCATCCGGTTTCGGGCTTCTCGGGCCAGCGCACCTCCGCGGCGCGCCAGGTCCCCTGGGGCTTGGCCAGGCGGAACACGTAGACGCGATCTCCCAAGAGACCGCCCTCCGCGACGTAGGTCGCGATAATCCGCGTGTCCGCGGTGTCGAGGGTGTCGCCGCTGGAGACCGGCTTGTCGAGGTCCTCGCCGCGCGTGACCTGGAAATCGATGTGCTCGCGCGCGAGAAGCTGCCTCAAAGTCTCCGTTCCGGTATCGGCGAAGGCGGGCCGGGGGCCGGCCGAGGAGACAGGCGGCGGCCAGCAGGAGGATGGGAGTCATCGGCTTCATCGCGGTTTCCTCAGTAGATCGGACCGAATTCTACCAGCCGGCCCTGGATTCCGCCGTCAGCTTCTCCCCTCGGGCGCGGGAGTGCGCCCAGGAGCATTCCATAGAGGCGGAGACTCTCCAACCCACGACCCGAATTGCCGCCTTCCATGCCTGGTGCGCCCGCTTCCAGGGGAGCCACCGAGAGGGCGAGCCCAGGGCTTCTATGCCACGGCCATTGCACCTACAATACTGCGATTGCTCAGCGGCTTGGGAGACCCGAATGCCTAAACGTAAACGCCCGACCTCCATGTACTTTGCTTCCCTCGACATCGAGAACGTCCGCTGCTTTGGCGGCAGCCAGCGCTTGTATCTAACCGGCCAGAACGGCCAGCCCGCTCGTTGGACGCTGATGCTCGGCGATAACGGCGTCGGCAAGACGACACTCCTCCAGTGCCTGGCCTGGATGCGCCTCGTACCGGAGAGCGGCTTTGAAATTGGCCTACCCGATAAGGATGATAACTCTGGAGAGCCGCCGCCCCTCACCAAGGGGAGGCTAGGCCCGGCACTACCCGAGGAGGAGAAGAATGAGATTTTCGAGAGCCTCCTACGAGTAGATTCCGGGGAAGAGCTCACCTTGGAGGCTACGCTATCATTCGGCGCCAGACTCTCCCCCGCTGATACGAGCCAGACGAATGCAGAAGGGCGGGGTAAGGCTATCCGTACGGGTGTCCAGCTTTTCTTCGACACCAAAGGGCGGCTTTCGGATTTCAAGCCTCGAGGCCGACCGAAAGTCGAGACGACACTCGGTGGCGAGTTTCATGAGCCCTTGGTCGTCACCTACGGCGCGAACCGCCAGATCGGAAAGCAGAACCTCGACGACCTCGATGATCCGGCGATCGCCACCCGCCTCTCGGAAAGGACTGAGCTTTACGACATAGAATTGATCCTCAGCAGTCTCGATTATGCCGCCACAAAGGATTCCAAGAGCCGCGAGCAGACTCAACTCGAGCGACTGCGTGTCGTGCTCGCTAAAATCTTGCCCGAGAATCGTCAGCCTGCCGACATCAAGATCTTCCCGCCTGACGTCCTTGACCTTGGGGTGCTGAGCGGCGTGCGCGTCAAGACTTTTTCCGGGCTCGTCCCGATGTCAGCCCTCAGTCTCGGTTATCAGACGACGCTCGCCTGGACGGCGGACCTTGCCTGGCGGCTCCTGAAACGCTACCCGGGAAGCCCAAATCCCCTCGACGAGCCGGCCGTGGTGCTCATCGACGAGATCGATTTGCATTTGCATCCTCTCTGGCAACTCAGGATCGTCGACGATCTCAGCGCAATTTTCTCCGGCACGCAGTTCATAGCCACCGCGCACAGCCCGCTCATGGTGCAGGTTGCCGAGACCGCCAACCTCGTCCTGCTGCGCAAACGGGAGAACGATGTGGAGATCGTCAACGACCCGGAGGTCGTCAGAAGCTGGCGCGTCGATCAGATTCTCATGAGCGAGCTCTTCGCCGTCCCTCGCGCACGCAACGTAGAGACAGAGCGCCTCTTCGCACGCAGGGACGAGTTGGTGGACAAATCCCCACGGAGTCCTGCCGAGGAAAGAGAGCTGAAAAGGTTGCGCGCTCAGATCTCAAAGCTGCCAACAGCCCAAGATCCTGAGGATCAGAAGGCGGTAGACTACATTCGGGAAGTCGCGGCGCTTCTCAAGAAGCACAAGGTTGTCGGATCATGATCCGGATTCGACGTCCAGATAAGAGCCCTGCCAGCTTGAAGAGGTGGGGAGAGAAGCAGACGCGGCTCGACTGCGATGCCTATGACGCCTGTCCGAGTGATTACCAATCTGGCGCGAAAAAGTTTCCGAAGAAGGAATACTATTCCGCGAAGGCCGTCAAGGATTTGCTGGTCGAGATCCACCACGGCAAGTGTTGTTATTGCGAGAAGAAGTTTACTCGCTCCAATTTGCACGTCGAGCACTACCGCCCGAAGTCGGGATTCCGGCAGACCCTTGACCAGAAGCAAGACGATCTGCCCGGCTACTACTGGCTCGCCTATCGCTGGGACAATCTTCTCCTCAGTTGTCACGACTGCAACAATCTCTGCAAGGGAACCCGTTTCCCTCTGGCGAACCCGAAAAAGCGCGCTCGATCACACAACGATGAAGTCGAGCAGGAGCGCCCGCTCTTCATCGATCCGACCAGGCAGGATCCGCGCAAGCACGTCTCCTTCGACCAGGACACTCCCAGAAGCGACACCAGGCAGGGTCGCATGACAATCGAGGGGCTCCGCCTTCGGAGGCCGGAGCTCAGAGAGGAGCGGCTCGAAAAGCTTGCCTACGTCAACGCGCGTCTCGCGATCTTGGCAGCAGCGAAGAAGCACCCCGTCGATGCCGAGTTGCAGGCGGAGGCGAGCAAGGCCCGCCAGTTCCTCGAGGCTGCAAAGCGGCCGGAGGCCGAATTCAGTGCGATGGTAGAGGATTACCTTGCGCAGCTCGGATTGTGAGACGAAGGTATCAGTCAAGCAGCCGGTCGACAAAGGCAGCCCCGTCCGGCGTCAGGTCCACGCAGTTGCGGAAATCATGGATCTCCTGTACTTGGCGGGCAATCGTCGCGCGGCGCTCTCTGGCATGACCGCGTGACGGCCCGAGCGCAGGGCCTTCGTAGGACATCTTGCCCAGAAAGGCGTCGATCACCCGAAAGACGTAGAGTGCGTGGAGGACTCCCTGCGCGGTACGATATTCGTTTCTCCAGGGTGAGAAATATGCCTTTTCGGTAGGCATGACGAGAGGCACGACGGCCTCCACGAGCGTCAGTTGAAGGTGCATGGCCTCGTGGAGAAGCGCTTCGGCGACCCGCAGCTCGCCGGCAACCGCCCCGGGTCCGGGGACTGAGACAAAGGCGGAAAACGGCAGGATGGGCTCGCTGAAGCTGATGTCGATCTCATCGTCCGCCGGATCAATGAGGTGCAGGGACCTGATCAGAGAGCAGACCGTCGGCAGCACGGTCGGCACGGCGCCCAGGATCTTGAGCGCTTCTCGGACGCGTATCGCCACACCAGACCCCAGAATCTCCTCGGCCCGGAAAAACCGCACCTCCGGACCTGCACACTCCACGGCCAGATCCTCGGGAAGCACTTCGATAGGGATGGCGTCACACCCCTCCCCTCCAGGGGATGGGACATCGAGAGAGACCACCACCTGACGGCTCTCCTCCGGGTCTCGGCGCAACACCTTGGCGGTCCCGTAGGAGGCCCGCGTCAAGTGGAGGTCACGATTAAGATTGCGCCATGCGATGTCCGTGAGATCGGCCGTGAGCTCCGGAAGCCACAACGGTGTGCCTGGATCGCGCAGCGCCCCTCGAACGCGGGCGGCAAGGTCGTCAGTCGTCGCTTCTGGCATAGAACGAGAACACCAGCGTGAAGCGTTCGCCGCCGTGGATCGTCGAGACCGCGTGGTTCGAGTCTTCGGAGATGGCGAAGCCAACGACGCTGTCATGAGAAGGCGAAAGCACCCTGTGGACGTCAGAGGGATCGGCGCTGTTGAAGAGCATGAGAAATCCCCCTTGATCGTTATGCCACCCGCGGTTCAACTGAATGAGCAGGCGGTGCGTCTCCTCGCCTGGAATGAAGTCATTGTGGATCCGAATGCGTTGCCCTGAGGTCAGCTTGTGAACAGTACAATCGATCTTTTCCCCGAGCCGAATGCTGAATATATGCTCCACCTTCAGGCGAAGATCGTCGAGAAATCGCCGTCCACTGAGGAATTCCAGGTGCGGCGGCAGCGAGATGTCGGCAAGGTTGATCTCATACTGCTCGTAGAAATCCGTCTCCACGAGCTGCCACAGCGCATCGGTTTCGAGCCAGCAGAGGATCGCTGAGCTCAGGTCTTCGCCGAAGCCTTCCACGGCAGTGAAATACGGGAACGGCTCGGTCAAGATCTCCAGGGATGTGAGACGAAGCAGTCCTTGCTCGTTCATAGGATTACGCCGAGTGAGGCCACCTTTTCCCGGATGTGTCCGATCAGCAGCTTCTGGTCCGCACAATACACGGAGGGATTGTCGTATCCGTTACTGTCACGCCACCGTTGGAGTGTCATCCCGCCGCCGCAGACTCGGAGCTCGGGGCATGCCAGACAGGTCGGATTGCTTGGGCGCTGCATCGCCTGGTACTTGGCGAAGTCGGCGGACCGGACAATGTCGCTCAGGCTGTGGGTATGAATCGACCAGGGCTGGGGAAACCGGTCCGCCCCATCAAATGAGCTCTTGAGAGTATCGTTTTTCGTTATCGAGCCATCGGTATCGATGACGAGCACTCCATAGTCTGTGAGGCCAACGCCGTCTTTCGAGCCGACGCCTCCCAGCACGAGCTTGATCATGTCATCCAGGATTCGGATGGGAATGGGTGTATTGTCGGCCAGATATACATCCAGGAGCGTGGCCATCCACTGTCCATATTCTGTCGTCGAGACCGCGGCCTTTCCCTCGGGCAGGCGAGAGTGGTTACCGTCTCTATAAATGAAGTCGACGCTCGGCGGGGTGAGGCTTTTGACGAAGGTGTAGACCTCACCGGGGTCGGACTTGGGGTCGATGACTGCCAGCAATCCCGTAAAAAGGGATCCGGAGTCTGGGTGGGCTTGCAGTTGCCTGATTCCTTCGAGGACCTTGTCGAAGGTCCCTTCACCTTTGAACCCGACCCGGTTGCGGTCGTGGACATGACGGGGGCCGTCGAGGCTCACGGAGAGCGTAACGCGGGCTTCCGCGCACAGGTCGAGGATCTCGCGGCTGATCAGAATCCCGTTCGTCTGAATGCTGAGCGCGCACTCGGGAGGGAGCGCTTCCCGCAACGTCGAGATTACGGAGCCGAGGTGGGCGGCGCCAAGCAGCAGCGGCTCCCCGCCATGGAGCACGACGGCGAACGGGCGCCCCTGCTCGCGGGCAAGTCGAGCGAGCGCCGAGGCCACGGCTCCGCAGGTCTCGCGCGACATTCGCTTCGGCGCTCTTGACCAGCCGGTGTCCCCCATGTTGTAGACATAGCAGTAGCGGCAGTCGATATTGCAGCGGCTGGCAACCTTGAGTAGGACGGTGTCGACTTCGACCATCGAGATGGCGCTCAAGCTCGCGGTTAGCGAGAGCGGTTGTGCCGGTTGTGCATACGGTTGTACGCGTGCGGACCCTCGGTTTTCTCATTGCGTACTTCTTCGATCAGCCTGGCCAGCACAGGGCTGCGTACCACCTGCGCGTCGAGCTCCGTCGGTTTCCCCTCCACAGCGGGGGGGCTCACCTCTGGGCGGCAGACTCTCTCACTCATCTCTTCACCTCCGAATCATGGGCGGCCGATTCACCCTTGCTCAGCCGATCCGGGCGATCCTGGACCGTCGCGGGCCGATTATAGCTAGTAGGCGGTCCGAATGAGACTTCCGCCTCTCTCTCGCCGGCCGAAAGGGTATGCTGGCCGGGTTGGCACGTGCTTCAATCCAGGAGGTACTATATGCAACGAATTCTGTGGATTCTGACCTGCGGTCTGCTGGCGCTCGGCGTCCAGGCCGGGGCGCAGGGGCTGGGGGACGGCCGGGGGATCGACCACGTGGCCTCGCTCGTGCGGCTGGAGAATTTCGAGGCCGACACGAATTTCCTGGCGGACCAGCTCGGCTTCGCCGTCACGCCGGCCCTGCTGTCCCCCATCGGGGCCAAGAACCGCCTGATCTGGTTCGACGATCTCTCGTATCTGGAGGTCGACACCTTCACCGAGCGGAACGACTTCACCGCGCCGTTCCTCGACTTCCTGGATCAGCACGAAGGGGTCAAGTTCTACGGCACCGAGGTGGTGGACGCCGCGCAGGCGCTCACTTTCCTGAACGGCGCCGGCTATCCCGCCGTGGGGCCCATCCCGGCGCCGCCCCTGACCCTCGAATCGACCGGCCAGGTCTTCGGGTTCACCCCGCTCTGGCAATCGATCATCCTCACCTCCCGCGTGGCCCCGGACAACTCGAATTTCTTCCTGGACTACGACGAAGCCCAGGTGCAGCAGATGTTCCACGATTTCCCCGTCCTGGCGCCCCGGCCGCACCCCAACACGGCGCAGAAGATCGATACCCTCTGGCTGGTGGTGTCGGATCTGGACGCGGCGATCGATTTCTATCAGGGGCTGGGCCTGGAGGTGAAATTCAAGAACAAGAAGATCCACTATCTGGGCGGCCGCGGCGCCGAGGTACACTACAAGAACGCCACCCTGGCGCTGCTGGAGCCGGACGGCCCCGGTCTGGTGGCGGATTTCGCGGCGGAGCGCGGCGAGGGCATCCTGGGCGTGAGCATCCAGGTCGGGAGCCTCAGCACCGCCCACAATCTCGTCCAGCACAACACCGGGCTGACGCTGCCGATCTTCAAGGACAAGGGCCGGGACCGTTTCCTGATCCCGGCTTCGCTGACGCACGGCTTGCTGATCGAGATGGTGGAGTAGCCGCTCAGAACAGGTCATAGCCCGGCCAGGCCGACACCTCGTTGATGACCTTCTGGAGCTCCGCCATCAGCGTGTAGGCGAAGTCGTCGTCGGCCGGCCGGTAGTTGACCACCGCGGCGAAGGTATATCCGTTCGGCGCCAGCACCAGGAGGGAGATCGTGCCCGGCATCGCGCCGTCGTGCCATTGCGGGCTCAGGCACCAGCCGAGCGCGTAATCGGGGTTGTTCCCCGAGGCGCTCTTCACGTGCGGGTCGGTGACCATGACGGCGTGGGAGGCCGCGCTGAGGATGTCCGGTTTGCTCGGCAACCCGTCCACCCGCACCATGAAGCGCTCGAGATCGATCGGCGACGCGATCCACCCGCCGTGGGCGTCGAAGCGGGTTACGTTCAGGGAGTAGGCGTCGGCGGGGTAATACTTCACTTCCCTGGGCTTGCGCTGGGCCTCACTGTTGGCCCCGATCATCATGCCCGTGACGCCGGACGGTCTGAGGACGTTCTCCTGCACGAATTGCTCGTAGCTCTTGCCGCTGACCTTCTCGATGACCCGCCCCAGCAGGCAGAAGCCGAAGTTGAGGTATTCGTACTGGCTGTTCGCGTTCCGTTTCATGAAGTGGGCCGGATCGTTGAGCACCCACGAGATCAGCTGGGCGTGCGTCATCCCCAGGTTCATGAACATCGGATCGCCCCCGCTGTTGCTCAGGCCCGACACGTGCTCCAGCAGATGCCTCACGGTGATCTGCTCGATTTTCTCGTTGCCCGGCGGCGTCGGGAACTGCGCGCCGAGGATGCCGCCCGGCCCGAAAACCTTGTCGTCGAGCCTCAGCTTGCCGGCCTCGACCAGCTTCATGATCGCCACCGCGGTGATCGGCTTCGAGACGCTGGCGATGCGGAACAGGCTCGTCGGTCCTGCTTCCTCGCCCGTCTCCTGGTTGGCGTATCCGAAACCCGCGGCGTAGACCAGCCGTCCTTCCTTGGTGATCGCGATCGCCATGCCGGGCGCATGGTGGGCTTTCAGATAGTCGTTCATCCGCGAGCTGATGAGGCTCAGGTCCCGGGCGCTGAAATTCGTGTTGCTCCAGATGCCGTTCATCCTGCCCTGGCCGCCCGAGGTGAAGGCGGTGATCAGGAGCGGCGTGTAGCCCTGATAATAGTAATTGTCGGCCACGTTCTGATACCACGCGTCCGGGATTCCGTTGCGCGCCTGCCACCACGGTCCGCCCTGCTTCTCCCAGATGGCCGCGTAGAGGTCGGTGCCGCCGAGGTTGTAGCCGCTGACGTCCTTGAGGCGATAGCCCTGCTGGGTGAGGTCGTCGAACGCTTTCTGGAATTGGGCGGCGGTCATGGCATGCCGGGCCTGCCATGCCGGTCCGCTCGACTTCTCGAAGATGGCCGCGTAGCGGGCCGATCCGCCGCTGGCGTAGCCGCTCACTTGGATCGGCCGGTAGCCCTGTTTCGTCAGGCTGTCGAAGGTCTGCTGGTACTGGTCCGCGGTCAGGTTGTGGCGCGCCTCCCAGGCGGGCCCGCTCTGCTTTTCCCAGATCCCCTCGAAGTGGAGCGCCGGGCCGGCCTCGTGCGCGCTGACCCAGGTCGGCCGGTACCCCTGCTTGGCGAGATCGTCGGAGGTCTTCTGGTAGTCGGCGGCCGACAGGCCGCTGCGCGCCTGCCAGGCCGGGCCCGGTTCCTTGACCCACAGCGCGGCGTAGCGCTCGCCGCCGCTGATGTAACCGCTCACGCACTTGAGCCGGTACCCCTGTTTGACGAGGCCGTCGAAGGTGGACTGGTATTGCGCCGGGGTGAGACCGTGTCGCGCCTGCCATTGGGCCTCCGCGTCGCCTGCCAGCGCCATCGATGCCAGCAGCGCGACCGCGAAGAGCTTCGATCCGCTCATGGTTCCTCTCCTTGTGTGGATGCGACCGATCGTTACGGCCCGCGATCTCAGATCTCGATCCGGCCGCGGTCGGAGAGATCGTACATGGTGACGGCCTGGACCCGCCCCTCCAGGGCGGTCCCCCAACCTCCCAAAGATAGATGTGTGTCATCCCATGGATTTGCTACACTCCGGCGCCATGAGCCCACTCTCCCGCCGTGAGTTTCTGGGTGCCACCGCCGCCTCCGCGGCCACTCTCGCGTTCCCCCAGGTCCTGCGCTCCGCCAGTGCTTCCGACAATCGCGGCGCCGACGTCGAGGCCATCCAGGCCGAGATCGTGAAGCGCCACGCGGAGGGGGTCGCGCGCCTCCAGGAATGGGTGCGCCTGCCCTCGATCGCCGCCGAGAGCCGGGCGTCGGAGGAGGGGTGCGCGCTGATGATGCGCCTGGCCCAGGAGGCCGGGTTCCAGCAGGTCACCCGCATCCCCACCGACGGCAAGCCCGGCGTCTTCGCCACCCTGGACGCCGGCGCGCCGCGGACGGTCGGCCTCTACTTCATGTACGACGTCAAGCAGGCCGATCCCGCCGAGTGGTCCTCGCCGCCGTTCGAGGCGGCGCTGGTCGACAAGCCGGGCTTCGGCAAGGTCCTGGTCGGCCGCGGCGCGGTCAACCAGAAGGGCCCGGAGGCGGCGTTCCTGGCCGCCCTGCACGCCATCCACGGCGCCGGCCGGAAGTGCCCGGTCAACCTGGTCCTGGTGGCCGAGGGGGAGGAGGAGATCGGCTCGCCCCACTTCCCGCAGGTGGTGCGGCGGCCCGAGGTGATCGCCGCCCTCAAACGCTGCACGGGCGTCTTCATGCCCTCGTCGTCGCAGGACCCGGACGGCACGGTGACCGTGTCGCTGGGCGCCAAGGGGGTGGTCGAGCTCGAGCTGGTGTCGAGCGGCGAGAAGTGGGGACGGGGCCCGAAGAAGGACGTCCATTCGAGCAACCGGGCGCGGCTGGACAGCCCGGCCTTCCACCTCGTGCAGGCGCTCGCCACGCTGGTCAACGCCGACGGTGATCCGGCCATCGACAACTTCGCCGTCGGCATCCGTCCGCCCACGGCCGCCCAGAAGCAGATGCTCGACACGGCGGCGGCGCGCCTCGACGAGGCCACCGCCAAGCGCCTGCTCTCCGCCGACCGCTGGGCCCACGACCTCCCCTGGCGCGCCTCGCTGGAGCGCTTCCTGTTCACCCCCACGGTGAACATCGAGGGTCTGGTGGCCGGCTACACCGGGCCGGGCGGCAAGACCGTGCTCCCGCACCGCGCTGTGGCCAAGCTCGACCTCCGATTGGTGCCGGACATGACCTACGACCACGCCGTGGCCGCCCTCAAGGCGCACCTCGCCAAGCGCGGCTTCGGGGACCTCGAGGTCAACCCGAGCGGCGGCTACGATCCCACCGACACGCCGGCGGACGCGCCGCTGATCCGCTCCCAGGTGGCGGTCTACCGCCGCGGCGGCTTCGATCCGATCCTCTGGCCGCGCAACGCGGGCTCCTATCCGGGCTACGTGTTCACCGGCGAGCTGCTGAAGCTCCCCGCGGGGCACTTCGGCCTCGGCCACGGCAGCGGCGCCCACGCGCCCGACGAGTACTTCGTGATCGAGTCGTCCAATCCCAAGGTGATGGGCTTCGACGGCGCCGTGCGCTCGTTCGTCGATTACCTCTACGAGCTGGCGGGGTGATCCCATGTCGATGATCGCCAACGTCGTCGTCGCCCTCGTCGCGCTCCTGCACCTCTACTTCCTGGTGCTGGAGATGTTCCTGTGGGACAAGCCGGCCGGCCTGCGCGCCTTCGGCCAGAAGCTGGAGGCGGCGCGGGCCTCCAAGGTCCTGGCCGCCAACCAGGGCCTCTACAACGGCTTCCTGGCGGCCGGCCTGATCTGGGGGCTCATCCTCGGGGCGGAAGGCTTCAGCGTGAAGGTGTTCTTCCTGACCTGCGTCCTCATCGCCGGTCTCTACGGCGCGGCGACCGCCAGCCGGAAGATCCTGTTCATCCAGGCGCTTCCGGCGGCGGTGGGGTTGGTGTTGGTGTGGTTGGGGCGGGGGTGAGCGTGATTACGGCTGAGCGGCGCCGTCAGGCGTTCGCTTGAGGCCCCGGGTTGGGTGCCGCGCTGTTTCACTGGGAGCATGAATAACTTGAAGCTCGTCACTTACAATCCCATGCTTACCTTGCGCTATCATTATCTTTTCAAAATACCCCGCTATTGCCCTTCGGAGCCCGACAACTGCAGCCGCAAAACGCCTCGCGTCCTCGGTATCTGAATTCGCAGAAAACCCCCACATCTGACCTGATCGGCTTGTCATAGAAGATCCTTCCTTCTCAAGGGTTTTGCGATCGCGTACGCCGTAAATCGAGAACAGAAATCCGACGATGTTGGCGACAAGATCAAGGAGCATCTTTAATTCGGGGCTAACCGAATTTTCGCGGCGTGAGCTGATTGTTAGTACACCAATGCGGCCTGCGCCCTCGTCTGATCGCCACTCGACGGGAAAAGAAAAGACGGATAGCTCGTTAGGAGTCCAATAGTTTGGCGTTCCGTGTGGTAAACGACGGACGTCATCGAAGCCGTCGCGTCGGCCCGTTTGAAAAACTTTTGCACACATTGACTGAGGAAATCCCCTCGGAAAACCCTTCACTGCTCGCCCAACACGCCAATCGTGTTCTGCTAATTCCTCTGTAGGATTAGCGAGGGCAATTATAAATTCACCATCAAACTGTCGACCGTGCCCGTCCTTATCCCGGCACGCCCTCATGTTGTCACCGTTCGGCAGGCTTGCCACCCCTTCTCCAAGGTAATATGCAAAATAGATGCGTACCGACTCAATTTGCTCGAAACTTAGGTGAGGGTAAACATAATCGGTGAGAAGTCCTCCCATGAAATCTACAACATCATCGACTGCATTGAAAACTTCCCTGTTTCGATAGTTGATCCGTGCCCTTTGGAGTGCAGGTACGTGGACATCCTCATAGTGAGGGAACGTTAACGCATTTACAAGACGATACAGGACTCCCAATTCTCTGGCTGCTCTATGCCTAAAACCTTTAGCCCGTATTGTATTGGCAATCTTCTTGCACCCTGGCTTGACATCGTACCGTAGGTCGGTCTTGCCCGTACTCTTTAGCTCAGCTACTGTAACTCCAGCCAAGTCTGTTGGTATGTGGATCGATTCTGAAAATGATCGCATTGCAAAAGAGCGATCACGGCCCAAGCCGCCAGTATAGAGGCCGAATTCTATCAGGACGTTGTCGCGCGGCTTGAGCTTAGGCTGACCGTTATGGATGATTGGATCGTCGGGTGTAAACAGGAGAACGGCGAAGTCAAATTCTTCCAGAGAATCGACTAGTGCCTCCAGAGTGCCTGCTCCAAGGCCAAAGAAATTAGAATCATTCCAAAGGATGACCTCTGCAACCGCACTGAGCTCGGCCTTCACTAGCTCAGCTGTTCCTAGTGCGCCGGACGATGAGCCAATAAAGACTTTGGGCTTCATCATGCTTCTTACTCCTATTGTGGGCTGAAGGTCCGCCACGCTTCCGTCGATTGCCGTTGTCGCCAACGTCGCGAAAGCTCACCGGCGAAGACCGCAGATTCGGTTAACGTCCGGTGA
>DASXJP010000431.1:0-12863 GCA_036497345.1 Thermoanaerobaculia bacterium | reverse complement strand
GGGGTGGAGCTCGACGGTCTTCACGAAGGGAGGAATCCGCTCCTCGGGCGGCTGCTGGCCGGGCGCGGCGGCGGCTCCGAGGGGGGGTGCGATTCCGAGAAGGGCGATCGGGATCCCGATGCGGCGCATGGCCTTTTTCTCCTTGGGAGGAAAACCTCCATCCGGGATCAGCTTGCGCTTCATCTGTGAAGTCTGTGTGCGGTCCAGAAGCAAAAAAGGCAGGGCGCTTGCGCTGACCCTGCCTCGGAACGCCTCACGGCGGATGTGTCGGAATTGGTTGCGGGGGCAGGATTTGAACCTGCGACCTTTGGGTTATGAGCCCAACGAGCTACCAGACTGCTCCACCCCGCGTCAGTTGTGTCCTCGCCTCCCTGGGGAAGCGAAGAGCGATCCTGCCATAAAAACACGGGAAGGTCAACGGGCATTCCCGGAGAAAGGCCGCAGGGCCCTACTCTATGTACCCCAGCGACCTCAGCCTCCTCTGGGCCTCCCGCGCCGCGTCCGCCGCCCCCTTCCCCTCGTGTTGGGCCAGCCAGGCGGCGAGGGCGTCCCGCAGATGGGAGTAGGTCCGGCGCTCCGCGGCCAGGACGTTCCTCGTCTCCCCCGGATCGGCCTTGAGATCGAACAGCGCCGGAGGCTTCCCGCCGAGATCCTGGATCAGCTTGAAGCGGCCGTCCGAGACGCTCCGGAGATCCCCCATCAGGCCGTACTGGAGCTCGTCCGTCTTCTTCCCTTCGATCTCCCTTCGCAGGCTCCGCCCGTCGAAACGGTCCTGCTTCGCGCCGGCTCCCAGGTAGTCCAGGATCGTGGGGACCAGGTCGAGATTCTGCACGGGCCGGGAGACGGTCTTCCCCCCGACCCCGGGAATCCGCACCAGCAGCGGCACGTGGGCCGAGGTGTCGAAGAGGTTCCGGCAGTGCTTGATATCCCCATGCTCCAGAAACTCCTCGCCATGGTCTGAGGCGAGGATCACCAGCGAATCGTCCAGCAGCTCGGCGGCGCGGATCGACCCCAGCAGCTCCGCGAATTGGGAGTCGAAGTAGGCGATCTCCTCGTCGTAGAGGTCCTTGAGGTATTGGAGGTCCCCCGGGGTGAGGCCGGGGTTCGGCTCCCCCTTGTAGAGCCAGTCGCCGATGGGGTTCGGGTCCCCCTTGCGCACCCACTCCTTCTCCGGCGCCCCCTTGGCGAAGCGGTGCCGCCAGGTCTCCGGCGGCCGGTAGGGGCCGTGGGGGTCGATGTAGTGGAGGTAGAGGAAGAGCGGCTTCTTCCCTCGCCGCAGATGGGCCACGGCCTCGTTGCTCACGCAGTCGGCGTGCTGCCAGACGCAATCCTCCTGGAAGACGTCGAAGCCGCGCTCGAACCCACCCTTGGGGTTGAAGCGGCTGGGCGACTTGCGCACCACGGCGCTGGCGGACACGGCCACCGTGTGGAAGCCGCGGGAGCGGAGGATCTCGGCCAGCGACGGGATGCCGGCCGGGATGCCCATCGCCTGGTCCGGTTGGCCCAGGAAGGCCGCTGGCCAGCGCGAGGTGAGGAGCGAGTTGGCCGAGGGGAAGGTGCAGGTCGACTGGCTGCGGGCGTTGTCGAACCGGATGCTCTCGCGGGCGAAGGCGTCCAGGTTGGGGCTGGTCGGCCGGGCGTACCCCCAGGCGCTCAGGCGGTCGGCGCGCAGGGTGTCCACGAGGATGAGGATCACGTTGCGCGGGCGCGGCGGCTCCCGGTGGCAGGAGAGCGCGAACAGAGCGAGCGCGAGGGTCGCGATCCCCTCCCAACAGGGGATCGATTGGCGGATTTCAGGCATCAGCTTTGCTGCGAGCTCTCTTCCGTTAGGCCCTGTTCCCTGGTTGATCCCTTGAATGGGTGCTTGAGCGGCGGGGGTTTTGCAGATAACCTTTCCGCTGGAGTTTAGCGGAAAAAATCTGCTTCGGGAGGAGAGGGATGTTCTGTATCGAAGAGATCGTCGCTCGCGAGATCCTCGACTCGCGGGGGAATCCGACCCTGGAGGTCGATTGCGTCCTCGACGGCGGGGTCGGCGGGCGGGCGGCGGTGCCGTCCGGGGCCTCGACCGGCAGCCGGGAGGCGCTGGAGCTGCGCGACGGCGGCAAGCGCTACCAGGGCAAGGGGGTCCGGAAGGCCATCGCCAACGTGGCGGACGAGATCGCGCCGCGGCTGCGCGGCCTCGACGCCCGCGACCAGGCGCGCATCGACCGCACCCTGATCGAGCTCGACGGCACGCCCGGCAAGAGCAACCTCGGCGCCAACGCCATGCTGGGGGCCTCGCTGGCCGTGGCCCGCGCCGCGGCCGAGGCGAGCGGCCTGCCCCTCTACGCCTACGTGGGCGGCCCCGCGGCCACGGTGCTGCCGGTGCCCCAGCTCAACGTGCTCAACGGCGGCGCCCACGCCGACAACTCGGTCGACATCCAGGAGTTCATGCTGGTGCCGATCGGCTTCGACCGCTTCTCCGAGGCGATCCGCGCGGGCGTCGAGATCTACCACACCCTCAAGGGGGTGCTGAAGAAGGCGGGCCTGGTCACCGCCGTGGGCGACGAAGGGGGCTTCGCGCCCAACCTCAAAAGCAACCGCGAGGCGCTCGACCTGCTGGTGCAGGCGATCGAGAAGGCCGGCTACAAGCCCGGCACGCAGATCGCCCTGGCCCTCGACGTGGCCGCCAGCGAGCTGGTCGAGAAGAAGGGGAAGAGCACGCGCTACGCCCTGGCCGGCGAGGGGCGGAAGGGCCTCTCCAGCTCCGACCTCATCGCCCTCTATCGCGAGTGGCTGGACGCCTATCCGCTGGTCTCCATCGAGGACGGCCTGGCCGAAGGGGACTGGGAGGGGTGGAAGGAGATGACCGCCGAGCTCGGGAAGCGGGTGCAGATCGTGGGGGACGACCTGTTCGTCACCAATCCCGAGATCCTCACCCGGGGGATCGCCGAGGGGCTGGCCAACGCGCTCCTGGTCAAGGTCAACCAGATCGGCACGCTCACCGAGACGCTGGAGGCGGTGGAGATCGCCAAGACCCACGCCTACGCCAACATCCTGAGCCACCGTTCGGGGGAGACGGAGGACACCACCATCGCCGATCTCGCGGTCGCGACAAGGGCGGGCCAGATCAAGACGGGCGCCCCCTGCCGCACCGACCGGGTCGCCAAGTACAACCGCCTCCTGCGCATCGAAGAGGAGCTGGAGGGCGTGGCCACCTATCCCGGGGCCAAGGCCTTCCCCCGCTGGTCCCCGTGATCCGGCCCGACGCGCCCACCCGGAGCGATTCCTTCCGCCCCGTGCTGGGCGCGGCCGTCCTGCTCGCCTTCGCGCTGCTGGCCATCGCCGCCCTGAAGAGCAATCGGGATCTTCAGGCGGCGCGCGCCCACGAGAGGATGCTCAAGGCGAAGATCGCCGCCACCCGCGCCGAGAGCGAGCGCCTGCAGGTGCGCATCGACCGCCTGCGCCACGACCCCGGCATGCTGGAGCGGCTGGCCCGCGAGGACCTGGGGCTGGTCCACCCGCGCGACGTGGTGATCGAGCTGCCCGATCCCAAGACGGCCCCGGCGGCTCCGGCTCCTCCGGTGCCCGTGGCTCCAGCTCCCCCGGCGGCGCAGGCGGTGCCGGCGGCGAATCCGCACGGGCCCTGAACGAGCATGCAACAACGCTTTTTGCTCGGCCGGCGCGAGCTGCGGGCGAGCCTGCTCATCGGGCTCTGCTGCCTGCTGGTCTACAACGCCAACCTGCGGTCGATCAGCGCCGGCGACACCTACCCGGCGCGCTACCTGCCGTTCGCGATCTGGCGCTACCACAGCCTCCTTCTCGATCCGATCGCGACGCTCACCGCCCAGGGGCGAGGCGGCGCGGCGTACTGGATGGTGTCTGTGCCCGGCGGCCACACCATCTCGCTGTACCCCGTGGTGCTGCCGGTGCTCATCGCGCCGCTCTACCTCCCCGCGGCCGGTTACCTGCACCTGCGGGGTTGGACGGATGCGCGGCTGGACCACACGGCGAGGGTCATGGAGAAGCTCTCCGCCTCGCTGCTGGCGGCGCTCTCCGCGTCGCTCCTCTACCTGCTGCTGCGGCGCCGGGCGGAGCCGCCGGTCGCGCTGCTGCTCACCCTGGCGTATGCCTTCGGCACCACCACCTGGGTGATCAGCAGCCAGGCTCTGTGGCAGCACGGGATGGCCGAGCTCCTGGTGATCGGCGCCCTGCTGCTCTTCACCGGGCCGTGCACCGCGCCGCGGGCGCTGGCGGCGGGGTTGCTGTGCGGGCTCATCGCCGCCAACCGCCCTCCGGATACCATCCTCGCGGCGGCGCTGGGCGCTTACGGGCTGTTCTGGGCCGGCCGCCGGGCGGCGCTGCTCGCCGCGGCGGCGGCGCTGCCGATGGGCCTGGTGCTGCTCTACAACCTCGGCGTGGCCCACCACTTCGCCGGCGGTTACGGGCGGGTCGGCAAGGCCAGCTTCTTCCAGCACGACCTGCTTTCCGGCCTCGGCGGATTGCTGCTCAGCCCGACGCGGGGGCTGCTTGTCTTCTCCCCCTTCCTGCTCTTCCTCGTGCTGGCCTGGCGGCACCTGCCGCGCGAGCGCGGCGAGCGCGGCCTCACCCTGGCGATGAGCGCCGGCGTCGTCCTCCAGCTCCTGCTCTATGCCAAGGCGGACTGGCGGACCGGCGTCTCCTGGGGGCCGCGCTATTTGACCGATCTCCTGCCGCTGCTCGTGTGGATGCTGGTGCCGGTGGTCGCCTCCCTGCGCGGCCTCGGCCGGGCGTGCTTCCTGCTCGCGGCCGGCGCCGCGGTCGCCATCGAGGCCATCGGCGCCTTCTGGTACACCGGCGCGAGCGACAGCGCGATCTTCGCCGTCGCCAGCGGTCCCCACCCGATGCGAGCCGCGTGGGACTGGCGGAACGCGCCGTTCATCGCTTCCCTACAGCAGGGCCTCGCGCCGGCGGAGCTGACGATCGAGACGCGCGGCAGTCTCGACGCCATCGAGGCCGGCGGCCGCGCGACCTCCGCGGTCACCGCCGGCCAGGAGGTCGTCGCCGACGGCTGGGCGCTGGCCGGCCACGCAACGCCCTGGCAGGTGGCGGTCTTCATCGACGGCCGGCAGCCCGTCGCCTCCCGCACCTTCTTCGACCGGCCCGACGTCCGCGGTGCTCTGCACGAGGCGAGCCCCGCCGGCTGGCGCATCCCGCTCGGCACCGCCGGCCTCGCTCCCGGCGAGCACCATCTGACCGCCCTCGCCTGGGCCTCCGAGAAGGGAGAGGGAGCGTACCTGGCGGATCGCAAGCTGACCGTGCGGGCGGCCGGCGAGGGCCTCGACGACGGCTTCCGGACGGCGGCGGCACGGCTGCGCGAGCACCAGCAGGGGCCGGGTTACTGGCTCACCGCCTACACGAGCGCGGCGCGCTTCCAGGAGCCGCACCCGGAGATGAACACCTTCCTCACCGCGCTCCTGGTCGACCTGCTCGATCCGCTGGCGGCCACCGGCGGTCTCGACGACAGCGTGCGGCGCGCCCGCCGGCATCTCACCGCCCAGATCGAGGGCGGCGGGCTGGTGCGCTATCACGGCCTCCCGGACGCTCCCGGCATCGGCACCCTGGGGTGCGCCATCACACCGGATGCCGACGACACGGCGCTCGTCTGGAGGCTCGCTCCCGACCCCGACCGCCGGCGGCTGCCGGCCGCCCTGGCGACCCTCGACCGCTATCGCACCCGCGAGGGCCTCTACCGCACCTGGCTGGCGCCGCGGGAGGCCTACCAGTGCCTCGATCCGGGCCGCGATCCGAACCCTGCCGACATCGCCATCCAGATGCACGTGCTGCTGCTGCTGGCCGAGGAGCGGCCGCCGGCCGGCCGCGCGCTCTGCGCGGCTCTCCGCCCGGTGGTCGACCAGGATCGGATCTGGGTCTACTATCGAATGACGCCGCTGGTCCCGATCCTGCGCCTGACCGATCTCCGGCGCGCCGGCTGCGCGCTGGAGCTGCCCGAGTCACGGATGCGGACGACGGTGCCGGGCCAGGAGATCTGGGTGTCCGTGGTCCGGCTGCTGGCGCGCGCGCGGACCCCCGGAGGCACACCGCCCGACGCGGCGGAGATCCAGGCGGTGCTGCGCCAGCTGGCCAAAGACGACTTCGCCCTTTTGCAAAAGAGCCCGCCGCTCCTCTACCATAACGATCTCACCGCGACGGTCCCCAGATACTACTGGTCGGAGGACGCCGGCTACGCGCTCTGGCTAAGGCTTTACCACGAATATGAGCACCTCGGTCATCCCCATCTCGCCCATCTCGGCGGCTAAAGCTGCGGCGGCGCGCTACCTGTCCTGCCTGCGCCTGGAAGAGATCCTCGTTCTCCAGGGCTCGCCGCTGCTCGGCGCCGCCTTCGCGATCCGCCACCCGGCGGCGGAGACCGTAGGGCCGCTGGCGATCCTCATCGTCGCCAACGTCTGCCTGGTGGCGCACATCTTCGTGCTCAACGACTGGTCCGGCCTGACCACCGACCTCGCCGATCCGAACAAGGCCGCCGGCGTCTTCACGGCCCGAGGTGTGGGCCGCGGGGAGATCGGCGGCCTGGCGGCCGGCCTGCTGGCCGTGAGTCTCCTCCTCTTCAGCCGCCTCGGCCCAAGCGCCCTCTGTCTGTCCCTGGCGATCGCCGCCCTGAGCGCCCTCTACTCCCTGCCCCGCTTCAATTGGAAGGGCAGACCGCTCCTGAGCTCGGCGGCCCACCTGGCCGGCGGCGCCCTCCACTTCCTCCTCGGCTACTCCGTATGGAGCGCCCTCGACCTTCGCGGCCTCGCCACGGCCACCTTCTTCGCCCTGACCTTCGCCGCCGGCCACCTGACCCAGGAGCTCCGCGACCACCAGGGCGACGTCCTCAACGCCATCAGGACCAACGCGGTGATCTTCGGCCGGCGCCGCACCTTCGCCGCCAGCCTGGCCCTCTTCACCCTGGCCTACGCCCTCCTTCTCCTCCTGGCCCTCCAGGGCACCCTCCCCCGTCCCCTGGCAGCCCTCGTCGCCCTCTACCCCCTTCACCTGCGCTGGTCGCTCCAGACCTTGGCCGAAGGCCTCACCTACGCCAGCATCCGCCGGCTGCAGGCACGGTACCGCGCGCTCTACGCCATCGTCGGCCTGGTCATGCTGGCAGCCCTGTGGGGCGCCCCAGGCCACCCTCTGAGCGCGAGAGAACGGCTGGCTCCTACTCCCCCGACGGCGCAGGCGGTGCCGGCGGCGAATCCGCAAGGGTCGTAATTCACACGAACCGCTTCACGAACCCCAGCGCCTTCTCCGCCACCTCCCGCCACCCGCTGTCGATGGTCAGGGAGTGGCCGCGGTTGGGGATCTCGACGATCTCGGTGACGCCGGGATTGTCCTCCTGCTGCTTGTAGGACGCGTTGGCGATCGCCCAGGGGACCGTGTGGTCCTTCTCGCCGGAGATGATCAGCAGCGGCCCGCGGTCCGGGTTGTCGGTGTCGACCTTCACCTCGGTCCAGGGGTTGAGGTTGGCGGTGGCGGCCTGGAAGAGCGGCGCGCCCGAGGCGGGCACGGCGTAGGTCTCGTAGAGCTGCTTCGCCTCCTCCTCGCTCACGGCGTTGGCGAAGGCGTAGCGGAACTGCTCGTAGGTGAGGGGGACCGCCCGGTTGCGGTTGGCCGGATTGCCGAGCACCGGCCAGGCGGACTTCAGCGCCGAGAGCGGCAGCGGCAGCACGCCGCGGAAGGGAGCCGGATCGACCGCCACCGTGGCCGCCGCGAGCCCGTGGCCGGCGAGGATCTGCGCCAGCAGGCCGCCGAAGGAGTGGCCGATGACCGCCGGCTTCTTCTTCAGCCCGCGGACGATCTCGTCGAAATGGTCCGCCACCTGGCCGACGGTCTTGTGCGCCATCACCTCGGGGTGCTGGTTCGCCGCCTCGACGGTCTCGGGATCGTCCGGCCAGCCCGGGGTGAGGGCGGTGAAGCCGGCACCTTCGAAAACCTGCGCCCAGCGGTCCCAACTGCTCGGCAGCAGCCAGAGGCCGTGGACGAAGACGACCGGCTGTCGTCCCGTCGCGTTCGCCTGCTCCACCTGCTGCTTTTCATGCTCGGTGATCGTCAAGGTGCTCATGATCTCCCCTCCCCGCGGCGCGCGGCCGCCGTCGTCGCGTTCGCGGGAATCCTATCCCAGCGATGGTGGCGGCCGTGTAACTATTCGGCGCCTCCCGGCGTAAAGGGTGAAAAGGGAGAGCCGCCATGAGCAAGTCTCGCTTCCTTCTCAAATGCCTCCTCAAGCTTTGTGTTGCCGCCGCGTGCATGGTGGCGGCCATCGCCGCGTACCGGTTCCTCCTCCATCCCCTGATCGAATCCGCCTTCTCGCTCGGCGAGCACGCTTCGTCCATCGTGCGCCGAACGAGCATCTTCATCGTCGCGGTCCTTTCCTACTGGGGGTTCGTCCACTTCTACGAACGGCGGCCCGCGCAAGAGCTCTCGCTCCGATGGCGATGGATCCTGCTCGCCGCGGTGGCCGGCTCCCTGTCGATCGGCGTGACCATCCTTGTCTTATACGCGACCGGAAATTACCAGCTCATCTCTTTCCGCGGCTTCGGTCAGGCGCCTGGAATCCTCGCGACGATCTGGGTCGCGGCGGTGCTCGAGGAATTGGCATTCCGGGGGATCCTCTTTCGCATCCTCGAAGAGGGGATCGGCACCAGGGCGGCTTTGCTCGGGAGCTCCGTGATCTTTGGTGTCGCGCACCTGGCGAACAATGGAGTCCATTGGGTCACCTTCTTCTCGGTCACGCTGGTCAGCCTGATGTTGACGATCGTGTTCATCCTATGCCAAAACATCTGGGTGGTCGCGGCTCAACACTGCTGCTGGAACGCGACGATCTTCCTGATCGGCCTGCCCCTCTCGGGCGAAAACTGGCGCCCCCAGGCACTGTTCGAAACCGTTTCTCACGGCTCCGTCCTCTGGACCGGAGGGGCCTTCGGCCCGGAGGATTCGCTGGTCAATATTTTCGTCAGCCTCGCGATCTGTGCCGCGCTCTGGCGACTTGTCACCCGAGACTTTTCTCGAACCAATGATGGGCATAGGGCTCGGAGTTGAAAGGATCGACCTCGCGAAAGCCGGCGCTCCGGTAGAGCTGAATCGCCTCCCGCAGCGAATGGTTCGTCTCCAGCTGGAGGGTTGAGAACCCGAGCTCGCGAGCCTCGGCCTCCAGCGCCGCGAGCATCCGCCGGCCCAGGCCCAGCCCACGGACGCTGTCAGCCACCCACATTCGTTTGAGGTATCCAATGCCGGGCGCAATGGGCTTCACCCCACCACAGGCGACCGCCTCTCCATCCACGAAAGCGACGAGGAACGTGCCGCGAGGCGGGACGAATTCACGGTCCTCGGCTGGCAGGGTGGCGGCCGGATCGAACCCGGATTCGAAACGCCGGCTCAGCTCCTGGAAGTACTGGCCGAGGCACCAGCGGGCCGCCGGGCTTGCCGGCTCGACCCGCTCGATCTGGAGACCGGCCAGCTGCAGGAGCTGGTGGACCTCCGCCATGGCGGCGACCAACCGCGCGCGTTGCGCCGGGGTGAGTGGCTCCAGAAGGGCCGCGGCGGCCTGGTCGGAGGACTCGTTCATCGCCTGGACCTCCCGCAGCCCGGCCGCGGTCAGCCGAGCCTCCCGGACCCGCCGGTCCGCGGTTCCCTGGCCGAGCTCGACGAGACCCTTCTCCTCCAGGGCCTTGACCAGGCGGCTGACGTAGCCGGAATCGAGCCCGAGGTGCCGGCGCAGGTCGCGGAGGTCGGCTCCGTCCGGGCCGATCTCGTACAGCAGACGCGACTCCCCCAGGGAGCGGTCGCGCCCGAGGAAATGGTCGTTCAAGGCCCCGGCGCGCTGCGTGACGAGCCGGTTGAAGCGACGGACCTGGGCGATCTGTTCGGCCAACATTCTCTGACCATAGTCAACTATCTGCGGCCCGTCAAGAGAGGGGCGGCTCATGGGCTAGAATCGGCCGATCAACTCGGATCGGGGGCTCTATGAAAGCAGCGTGGCATGTTCCTACCCTGGCAGCGGCACTGCTGCTGTCTTCTCTCTCCGCGCAGGCGGCCACTCCACCGGTGCCGCGCGCCGTCGTGACGGACAATGCGCGCGATGCCAGGCATCCGGCCGCCAACCGTCAGTTGCTGATACCGAGCGGCGGCGCCGGTATGAACGCGCTGTTCTTCCTGGCGGCCGGCAGCGGTCCCAAACCGACTCTGCTGCTGCTGCACGGCCTGCCCGGCAACGAGCAGAATCTCGACCTGGCGCAGGCGATCCGGCGCGCCGGCTGGAATGTGCTGACGATGCACTACCGCGGCAGTTGGGGCTCGCCTGGCGCTTTCAGCATCGCCGGCGCGGTCGAGGATGCGGAAGCGGCGATGGCCTTCCTGCGTCAGCCCGAGAACGCCGCCAAGTATGGCATCGATACGCGCCGCATCCTGATCGGTGGCCATAGCATGGGCGGCTTCGCGGCGGCGCGCTATGCGGCGGCGCACCAGGACGTGGCGGGCGTGGTGCTGATCGATGCGTGGAACGTGGGCGCCGACGGCAAGGACCTGCGTGCCCATCCCGAAAGGCGTAGCGCGGCCATCGCGGAGATCGGCGACGATTTTGGCAACAGCCTGGCCGGCACCGACGCGGCGCATCTGGCGGAGGAGATCGAGCACCATGCCGATGACTGGGATTTGCTGGCTCTGGCGCCGGCGCTGGCGATGCACCCCACGCTGGTGATCGGCGCCACGTATGGCGGCGGTGCTTCGAACAAGGCGCTGGCCGACGCGATCCGCGCTCAGCACAAGGGCAAGGTCAGCAGCATGACCCTCGACAGCGACCACAGTTTCGCCGACCACCGCATCGCATTGTCGGCCGCCGTCGTCGACTGGCTGCAGCACCAGGCGGCGTTCTCGGCGCGGCGCTCCTTGGGTGTCCGTGTCGAGCTCTGCCGGGCTGACGCCACTTCTGGGGAGAAGCGATCTCACTCGCCTGGTGATCGCGCTGCCGGGGAGGCTGCGCTCGTCGTCCCGACCTCGGGCCGCGGGCAGAGCTCCGCGCGATGGGGTCCCCCGACATTGAGGAAGTACGTTCGGCTCATCGGTTCGAAGTTCAGGATCATGTAGTAGCGGTAGGGCAGGGCTCGAAGGGCGCGGATCAGGACGTCGCGGGCGGGTTCGTCGTGAGCGCCAAATTCGACGTAGGTCTGGTAGAAGGCATTGAGCGGCAGCCAGCCGTAGCCAACCCGGTAGGGACTCTTCTCGTTGAGCTCGGCGAGCACCCGGTCGAAAAGGTCTCCGACCGGCCGGTGTTGGGCTTCGATGGTCACCTTGCGCGACAGCACGGGCTCGATTGTCGACCACTCCCCCCGCTCGTCGAGCGCTGCGCTCGGTACGATCGAGGCGATCCCGTCGTTCAGCCGCTCGACCCGGAAGCGCCCGTGGCCCCCCTGGTGGCGATGTGCCTCGACCAAGTCCTCGAGCAGGTCGTAGGCGTCCAGGGGAAGCTGGGTCTCGGGATCCTCCACGTACTCGAAATCGAGGCGCTCGCTCGCCAGCACCCGCACCGGAGGTCGACTCGGCACCGGCGCGCCGCAACTGGCGGGGGTCTCCAACCTCATTGGCGGCGGTAGCTCCTGCACGTCCCGCTCGGCGATCCAGGGGGCGTCCTCGTAGTTGAGGAAGAGGCCGTGCCGGCAGACCAGGGTGTCGACGGCGGCGCCCAGGCTGCGGGCGCCCTCGAAATGGAACACCACCGTCCTCGTCTTGCCGCTAGGCGCAGGCTTCGGCTCGCGCATTCGGTCGTCCCAACCATCGGGGAACCGGATGATCTCCCAGGGATCACGGCTCAGAGGGATGGAATCGAGCTCGCGGACGTTCACCATCGTCGCAGAAGGGCCGGAAGGAGGGAGGGGCCTCTCCGGCGGCGGAGCGGCTGCGAGGCCGAGTGGGGCGAGCAGCGACAGGACGGTCGCGAGGCTCCGATGGCGCATAGGTGATCTCCGATCCACACTCGAAAGCAATTGCCGGGCCAGAGAGCCCCCAAAAGGCCTTGCACTTTCTGGAAGACCTCAAGGGCGTGTACCCCTGGCGGGATAGCGTCACACGCTACTGCAATGGCTGCCCGTGTGCCGAAACCACGCCGAGATCTCGAGCCACTGCTCCGAGGTGCCCATCGAACGTCCAGAGCCCGCAGCCAGCCACTAGTGCAGATGCCAGCAGGTGAGCGTCGACCCAGCCGATCCCCTGTCCACTGAGCCGGCGCACCAGGATCAGCTCCAATACCTCTTCATCTGGAACAAGTGGCGGGGCAGGAAGCCGCTTCAGGTCCGCGATCACTGATTCCCGTCGCGGGCCGAGACCGCCCAAGACGAGCTCCCCGAGAACCCAGGGATGAAGCAAGACCAGATTGGACTCAAGGTGCTCGGCGAGATCTGCCGCGCGGTCTGCACCGCGAAAGAAGTCGACCCACACAGAGGTGTCGACCAGAGTCACTGGGCGCCATCTCGAATCTGGAGACGCCGCCGTGGAGCGACCTCGACCTCAGGCACCTTCCCGTGTAGCGCCGCCAACCGTCGGCGAGCCGCTTCGTCCACCAGCGCCTTCAGCCCCAGTCGGACGGCGACCGATTTAGTGGCCGCACCGGTGACCCGCATTGCCTCTTCGAGAAGATCATGATCGATCTCGAGCGTCGTTCTCATGCATAGAGCGTCGCACGAATCCTATGCAGGGTCAAACGGCGACGTCGGGCCCCGCAGGCCCGCGGCAGACTCCGCCGCGGGCCTGGAGCGCTCCGTCGGGGTGGGGGGCTTTACGGCTGGCTCACCACCTCGATCCCCTTCTCCAGCAGCTCATCGCGGCCCGCGATCACACCGGCGAGGGTGCGGCTG
>DASXJP010000430.1:0-11861 GCA_036497345.1 Thermoanaerobaculia bacterium | reverse complement strand
CGAGCGGCTTTCCGGTAACCCGCGGCGGCGGCCTCACTCGCGTGTTCACTCTCCAGGGCCCTGGCTTCCGAGAAGGCCTTGGCGGCGGCGGCGCGTTTCCGGTCTGCCCTCCCTGCCGCGCGCAGGGCCTCGATTCGGATCTCATAGTCGCCGGACCCTGCAAAGGCATCGATCTCGAGGACGTAACGTCCGGTCGTCCCCGCCACCAGGAAGACGCTCTCGGCACCCTGCGTGCTCGTCGGGCTGTCGACGCGCAGAAGGAGGCGCCCGGCAGGGTCCTGGACGATGGCGACGAGGTCGACTCCGAGCTGGTCCACGGCCAACTGGAGGTATTGACCCGCCTGGAGGGAGAGCCCGTAGCGCCGAGGCTGGCCGGCCGCAAGATGCTCGCGGTGGCGCGCCGCGATTCCCTGGGCGGTCAAGGGCAGGGGAATGACGGGCGGGGGGGCCGCGGCGGATGCGCCGTGCGCTTTCCGCTCCGGCTCCACCCGGCCGCCATCAGGGCCCCCGGTGCCCAAGACCGTGACGGCCACGGCGATGAGAACCAGGCTCCGTGCCAAGGTAGGAGATGTCGCTATGATGCTCCTATCGTAGCAGAGGCGCGCACGCGGAACGCAAACTCTTCCACGATCCGGCTCTGTCCGCCCTTCTTCCCGATGAGCACGATCCGGTGCTCCCCCTCGCCCAGAAGGGCGCGGGGAACCTCGAGGCGGAAGTTGGCCGCCTCGCTGCTCCGCAGATCCCGGAGACGAAGGAGAACCCTGCCGTCCGGGGCCCTGAGCTCGGCGTCATAGGAGGAGAAATCGAGATCTCCCTCCGGATTGAGGATCACCCAGGCCCGTTCCGCGTTCTGCGGCAGGCGGAGCTCGGGGATTGCCTGGAGCCCCTGGCGCACGGAGCCCACCGGCACGAGGTTGACCAGGGGAGGATTCACCTGCGGCTGCTTCAGCCGGGTGATCGTCTGCCACTGGACGACCACGACGGCGGCGAGCAGAGCCGCGGCGAGCCCCAGAGACGTGGCCGCCGCCCAGGCCCGGCGGAGGGGCCGCGCGTCGACTTTGCGGCGGTCCGGGAAGGGTGCGGGCGCGCCAGGAAAGAGCCGCTGGCGCTGCCTCTGCCAGGCGGCGTCGATCTCGGCACGGGGTAGCTCAGGGGCGAGACCGCCGTCCGCGGCGTCCCCGTCGAGGAGGTCCGCCAGCCCGAGGAGCTCGGCGGTGCAGTCCGGACAGGCCGCCAGGTGCGTCCGCAGGGACTCCATCTCCTCTGGCGACAGCCGGCGCTCATGGTAAGCGGCGATCCGTTCCGGAGGGGGATGTTGAGCCGAGGATTGACGCTCCTTACGGAAAAACTCCCGCAAGGGCTCGGTCGGATCGGAGCTGGACGACATGAATGCGTCTCCCTGTAGCCTTGCCGGTCTGCCTTGCGGCGCCGAGCCCGCGATGGGCTCCTGTTCTCTCTAGAAACCGCTGCCGCCGACTGGTTTAGAAGTTATTCTCCAATTTCAATCTCCCCACTCGCCGTAGTCTTCTCCGAGCTCGTCCCGCAGGCGCTGCCGGGCCTGGAAGAGGTGAGCTTTGACCGTCTCGATGGAAATCTGGAGCACGATGGCGATCTCCCGGTACTTTAGATCTT
The DNA here is from genome assembly GCA_036497345.1 of Thermoanaerobaculia bacterium. GTDB lineage: Bacteria > Acidobacteriota > Thermoanaerobaculia > Multivoradales > UBA5704 > DATARR01. The sequence goes on along the minus strand of DASXJP010000430.1, from coordinate 10,229 downwards.
GATCGACGCGCAGGGAGAGGACCTGCCGCATCTGCGGAGGAAGCCCGGCCATGGCTCGTGACAGGGCTTCCCGGCGCTCCGTCGCGTACGCGGTCTGGTCGGGCGCCGCTCCCGGCGACGCAAGCTCAGGCAGGGCGCCATCGGGCTCGGCCGCGGTGTCGATCGAGACCTCCGGCCGGCGCCGTTTCTCCTGATGGCGCCGCCGGTATTCGTTGCGGTTAAGATTCGAGGCTACCGCGAAGAGCCATGACTTGAAAGAACCTTCGTGGCGGAATGAGCCGATGCGCTCAAAGATATGGCTGAAAGTCTCCTGGGCCAGATCCTCGCTGTCTTGCGGGGCATAGCCGAGCCGGCCAAAGAAGCGGCACACCCAGGGATAATAGAGCTCGAAGATGCGGCGGCTGTTGGCTTCGACACGGATTCCCTTCTGAAGCTCCAGAACCGCACGCAGGAGGTCGTCCGTTTCTCGCCCACTGGCCATGGAGCCGCAGAGCTTATCTCACTGTGGCCGAAGGCTGGCATAATACCCCCGCCATGCACGACGACCTGCTGCAAACCGCCCTCGCCGCCGCGGACGCCGGCTCCCGCATCGTGACCCGCTATTTCCGCGACGCCGGGCTGGAGGTGCGGCGGAAGGGGGAGAACGATTTCGTCACCCAGGCGGACAAGGAGAGCGAGGCCGCCATCCTCGCCGAGATCCGCCGGCGCTTCCCCGACCATCGCATCCTGGCGGAGGAGGGGAGCGGCGCCGGCCAGGGGAGCGGCGACTACCAATGGCTGATCGATCCGCTCGACGGCACCACCAACTTCCTTCACGGGCTCCCCGTCTACTGCGTCTCCATCGCATGCCGCAAGGGAGACGAGCTGCTGGCGGCCGTGATCCAGGACCCGGAGGGGAGCAACCTCTTCGCGGCCACGCGCGGCGGCGGAGCCACCTGGAACGGCCGGCGCATGGCGGTCTCCCGCCAGGACGGCCTCAAAGAGTCCTTCCTCGCCACCGGTTATCCCTGGCGCGCCCTGCCCACCCTGGACCTCTATCTCGGCATCTTCCGCGACGTCTTCCCGCTGTCCAAGGCCATCCGCCGGTGCGGCTCGGCGGCGCTCGACCTCGCCTATACGGCCGCCGGGGTCTACGACGGCTTCTTCGAGTTTCGGCTCTCGCCGTGGGACATCGGCGCCGGCATCCTGCTGGTGCGCGAGGCCGGGGGGATCGTCACGGATACCGATGGAGGAGCGGGCTCGTTCGCCAGCGGCAACGTCGTGGCGGGAGGGCCGGCCGTGCACCGCGAGCTCCTCGCGATCGTCCAGCGCCACGCCAGCGAAGAGACGATCGAGCAGCGGCTGAAGGAGCGGCGGTCAATGGAGCCGGCCACCCCGTGAGAGCGGCGGCGGGATCCCGGAGCCTGGAGATCCAGATCCACCCCGGCGACATCAGGAAGCGGGTGCGCTACTTCTTCCTGTCGCGCCGCCACCTCATCTTCGGGTCGGTGCTGGCGCTGCTCTATCTGGCCGGGATCGCCCTCGCCGCCGCCGTGGCGCCGGGCGTCGTCGGCGGCCTGATGAGCCGGCGGGAGTACCAGGCGCTGATCTCCGAGCGCCGGCTCCAGGGGGAGCGGCTCCAGGCCCTGGTCGGCCGCATGGAGGATCTCGACCGCCACGCCCAGTCGATCGGGCTGCGCATGGAGGCCGTCTTCCTCGTCTACGGCCTCCCGCCGGCCCGGCCGCGCGTCGAGGCCCGGCCCGCGGCGGCCGCCGACTCGCGGTCGATCTACGACGAGACGATCGACGAGGGGCGACGGCTGCAGGGCCGGCTGCGGGAGCGGCTCCAGGAGCTCGACACGGCGCTGGGCGAGGTGCGCGACTTCGAGGCGTCGCACCCGGAGGAGGTGCGGACCACCCCTTCGGCCTGCCCCCTGCGCGGCAGCGATCTGGTGCTCGTCGGCACTTTCGGCAAGCGCCGCAGCCCGTTCACCCACGAGATGGAGATCCACTCCGGGGCCGATCTCGCGGCGCCGGTCGGCACCCCCGTCTACGCCACGGCCGACGGCGTGGTCGCCTTCGCGGGGCAGGTGCCGCTCGGCCGCAGCGCCCATTGGTACCGCTACGGCAACGTGGTGATCGTCCAGAACGGCGACGGCTTCTTCACCGTGTTCGGGCACGACGAGCGCGTCGAGGTCCGCGCGGGACAGCGGGTGAAGCGGGGGGACCTGCTCGCCACGGTGGGCAACACCGGCTGGGCCACCAGCCCGCGCCTCTACTACGAGATCCGCCGCCGGGACGCCGGCGGCGTCTACCGCCCCGTCGATCCGCTGGTCTACATTCTCGACCGCCATTGGCCGAACGAGGACCGGCTCCTGGTCGCGGCGCGCACGGCCCCGCCGCTCCAGGTCTTCGAGCCGCTGCCGGTGCCGGCCGGCCAGCCATCTTTTGAAAAGAGATTGAAACGCAGGAAAGCAGGAGCTTCATGAGTCGCAGCACCGCCGAGACCGCCGCCCCCACCCTCATCATCCCCCACGGCCTCCGGATCGAGATCGATCCCGAGGGGCAGCTCTCGATCCACGCCCCCGGCAACCTGGTGGTCCAGAATTCAGGGAAATACGGCGTGCTCGAATCGCTCGGCGGCTCGATCCGCATCGACCGCGGCGTCGAGGTCGAGGCGATCACCGTGCGCTGCCCCGAGACCTGCTACGTGCAGGGGTTCCTCACCGCCTGGAAGGTGAACGCCCGCTCGCTCCATCTGGAGGAGTCGGCGCGCGCCCACGTGGTGCTCCAGGAGACCGAGCGGCTGGAGATCGGCCGCGACGCCCGGCTGGTGGGGAGCTTCTCGTCCGAGCGCGAGCTGGTGGGGCTGTTCTCCCGCTTCGCCCATCAGGTGCGCTCGCTGCCCTTCCGCTTCGAGCGGCGGACGGCCCCGGCGGAGCTGCCGGAGGCGCCGCCCGTCCCGGAAGAGAAGGTGGTGCAGGGGGCCCAGTTCCCGCCGCCGCCTCCGGAGCCTTCGCCGGCCGAGCTGCCGGAGCCGCTCCTCTTCGCCCTCCTCCTCCTGGAGCGCGAATCCGAGCGGCGCATCCACCCCGCCACCTCCCAGCGGGCGATCGACGAGATGGTCAAGCTCCTCCACGAGCAGGACATGGAGACGCTGGGCCTCACCTACAAGACCCTCTTCCGGAGGATCGCCGAGCCCCGCGAGGACGTCCAGCGGGCGGAGGAGCTGGTGCGGCATCACTTCACGGGCGAAGTGACGGTAGGATAGGCGCCCTGCGAAGGGGGGCCCTGAGTGAACGTTTTCGACGAATTCGAGTGGAGAGGGCTGGTCTACGACGCGACTCCGGGCCTGCGCGAGCTGCTGGGCCAGGAGAAGCTGACGGCGTACATCGGCTTCGATCCCACGGCGGCCAGCCTGCACGTGGGCTCGCTGCTGCCCATCCTGGGGCTGGCCCGCCTGCAGCGCTGCGGCCATTCGCCGATCGCCATCGCCGGCGGCGGCACGGGGAGGATCGGCGATCCCAGCGGCAAGACCCAAGAGCGCCAACTGCTGTCCGGAGAGAAGGTCGAGGAGAACCTCCAGGGGATCAAGGCGCAGCTCGCCCGCTTCCTCGACTTCGACGCCAAAGAGAACCCGGCCCGCATCGTCAACAACGCCGACTGGCTGGCGGTGATCCCCCTGGTCGACTTCCTGCGCGACGTGGGCAAGCACTTCACCGTCAACGCCATGATGGCCAAGGAGTCGGTGAAGCGCCGGCTGGAGTCCGAGGACGGCCTCTCCTTCACCGAGCTCAGCTACATGCTCCTCCAGGCCTACGACTACTTGGTGCTCTACGACCGCTACGGCTGCCGGCTGCAAATGGGGGGGAGCGACCAGTGGGGGAACATCCTGGCCGGCGCCGACCTGATCCGGCGCCTGCGCGGCGAGGGGAGCGAGGAGAAGCTGGCCCACGGCCTGGTCTTCCCGCTGGTGACCACTTCCTCGGGGGTGAAGTTCGGCAAGACCGAGGCGGGGGCGGTCTGGCTCGATCCGGCCCTGACCTCCCCCTTCCGCTTCTACCAGTTCTGGATCAATACCGATGATCGCGACGTCGTCCCCTACCTGAAATCCTTCACCTGGCTCACCCGGGAGGAGATCGCGGAGCTGGAGGAGAAGGTCCGCACGGCGCCGCAGGAGCGCGAGGCGCAGAGGCGGCTGGCGCGCGAGGTCACGCGCATGGTCCATGGCGAGGACGCCCTGGCGAAGGCCGAGCGGGCCACCGCGGTCCTCTTCGGCGCCGAGGTCTCGGCGCTGGAGCCCCGCGAGGTGAGCGACATCTTCGCGGACGTCCCCTCGACCGAGATCCCGAGGTCCCGGCTTCAGGAAGGGCTCTCCCTGGTCGACCTCCTGGTCACCGCGGGCTTAACCCCCTCCAAAGGGGAAGCCCGCCGGGCGATCCAGGGGGGAGGCATCTACCTGAACAACGTCCGGGTCAACGACGAGAAGAAGGCCGTCACCCCCGAGGACACCATCGGCGGCGAGCTGATCGTGCTGCGCAAGGGGCGGAAGGAGTACAGGTTGGTGCGGGTGGCCGACTCATAACTCGAACGCGTTCAAAAATCCTTGACTAAGTCCCTGGCACCTCTTATCCTGTAGTTGAACGCGTTCAATTCAGCGCGTTCGTCCTCGGGAGGAGACGTCATGAAGACCGATTTCGTCGTCGTCACCTACTGCCTGTACCTCGCCATCAGCATCTGCCTCACCGTCTGGGTGGCTCGCACCCTGCACCGCAACGGCCGGCTGTTCCTGGTCGACGTCTTCCATGGCAACGAGTTCCTGGCCGACTCGGTCAACCATCTCCTGGTGGTCGGCTTCTACCTGATCAACCTCGGCTACGTGACGCTGGCGCTCAAGCTCGGGTACGACGTGACGAGCGCCCGCGCCTCCATCGAGGCGCTCTCCCAGAAGGTCGGCTACGTGCTCCTGGTCCTCGGCCTGATGCACTTCTTCAACCTCTACGTCTTCAGCCGCATCCGCCGCCGCGCCGTGCTGGAGACCGCGCCTCCTCCGGTCGAGCCCGACGCCTGCGTGATGGTGAGCCGCTAGCCGGCGGGAGGATGGACCATGAAAATCCAGCGGCTCGTCTTCGCAGCTCTCTGCGCCCCCCTGGTGACCTTCCCGGTGGCCCTGGCCGGGAGCCTGCTCCTGGGGATGCTCGGGATTTTGGATCTGACCTCGCATTCCGTCTTCACTCCGCTCCAGAGTGTGGATGCGGCCGTGGGCGCCCTGGCCCTGGCCTATCGGTTCATGCTGCTCCTCGGGGTCCCCACGGTCTTCGTGCTCTACGGGCGCAAGGCCCTCAACCGCCGCGCCCTCGGCCTCTCCGGCGCCGTGCTGGGCGGCCTCCCTCCCCTCCCGATCGCTATAGCGGGGCTCCTACGCGACTGGCCGGACTTCCTGGTCGGGGTGATGTGGTTGCTCGTGGGGATCGTGAGCGGCTTCTGCATGGGCCGCGTGATCTGGGGGCTTGCCGGCGAGCCGGATTCCGAGGATGAGGACCTTGCCGTCCACCGCCACCAGCCCGCGGGAGCGCCCCGCGAGACGATCGATTCCGACCTCGGCGGCGTTCCCTCCGGAAACGCCGCGCTCACCGTCCTCTACGACGTCCGGTGCGCGCTCTGCTGCCGGGCCCGCATCTGGCTGGCGGGGCAGCCCAAATACGTCCCCATGGCGTTCGTCGCGGCCGGCTCCAACGAGGCGAAGAGACGTTTCCCGGGTCTCGACCACGACTCGACCCTGGAGGAGCTGACCGTCGTGGGTTGGGGAGGCGAGGTCTACCGCGGCGCCAAGGCCTGGGTGATGTGCCTCTGGGCGCTCAAGAGATATCGCTCGGCCGCCCTGCGGATGTCCGAGCCCGAGATGTTGCCCGTGGCCCGGCGGCTCATCGCCTGGGTCTCCAGGAACCGCTTCGAGATCGGAGAGGCCGCCGGATGGATGAAATGACCCAGCCGCTCCCCCTGGAGGAGAAGCCCGAGAAGAAGCTCCGCAAGGGGGAACGCACCCGCGCCCAGATCCTGGAGGCCGCCCTCGATCTCTTCCGGGATCGCGGGTACGACGAGACCACCATGCGCGCCATCGCCGAGCGGGCCGGCGTGGCGGTGGGAAACGCCTACTACTACTTCCGCTCCAAGGAGCACCTGATCCAGGCCTTCTACGAGCGCACCCACCAGGAGCACCTGGAGGCGAGCCGCGCGATCCTGGCCCGGGAGAAGGGCCTGCGCGAGCGCCTCCTGGGCGTGATGCGGGCCAAGCTCGACACCATCATGCCCTACCACAACTTCTCAGGCGTCCTCTTCAAGACCGCCGCAGACCCGGCGAGCCCGCTCAACCCCTTCAGCCAGGATTCCGAGCCGGTCCGCCGTCAGTCGACCGAGCTGTTCGCCGAGGTGGTGAGCGGCGCCGATACCCGCCTCACGCCCGACCTCGCCGCGGCGCTCCCCAACCTGCTCTGGATCTACCACATGGGGATCATCCTCTTCTGGATCCACGACAGCTCGCCAGGCTGCCGCCGCAGCTACTTCCTGATGGAGCGCTCGGTGAAGCTGATCCTGCGGCTGATCTCGCTCTTCCAGTTCCCACTCCTGCGGCCGTTCCTGAAGGAGCTCCTGGGGATGGTGGCGGAGCTGCGGGCGCCGTGAGCCCGGGCAATGATGCCCGGGCGGCTTCGGGGGGCAATAAGCACAAAGGGCAAGGAGGTTGTAACGAGCATCCACTTCAACCGGACCGTACAATACTCCCGTGATCACCGCATTCACCCTCCTCGCCGCGCTCCTCCAAGCCGCACCTTCACCGGCCCCGGCGCCCGCCGCCGTTCCGGTCTCCACCCTCGAGATCCCTGTCCAGATCCTCGACTCCAAAGGCGAGGTCCCCCGGGCCCTCCAGGCCGGGGATCTCACCGTGATGGAAGCCGGCCAGACGCGGCCGGTGGTCTCGCTCAGACCGCTTTCCCGGCCGTGGCGGATCGTCATCTACGTCGACCGCGTCCTCACCGGCTCGCGCACCCTGCGGGCCTCCGCCGGCACCCTGGCCGAGCAGTCGTCGCGCCTCGCCGCCCTGGGGACCGTCGAGGTGGTGGTGGCCGAGCCGCAGCCCCGGGTGGCCGCCGGACCGACCCGCGAGATCCCGTTGATCGACGAGGCCCTCTCCAAGCTCTGGCTGGAGAACGACGGCCGGGACGACGTCCGCGTGCTGCGCCAGCGCTTCCGCGACGAGAAGGCGGAGGGCGGGGGCGATCCCGCGGACCGCGCCACGCAGGCGGTCGAGGCCGAGGCGCGGCTGGTCCGCCGCCAGCAGGACGCCTTCGTCGAGTGGCTGGCCGCCCAGGGCGGAGACGAGCCCAAGGTCGTCCTCCTGGTGAGCGACGGCTTCGACCTCGATCCGGCGAAGTTCTACCGCGGCCCTCTCGCCGAAGGCGATGGCGCGCTCGAGAAGACGGCGGCGGAGACCGCCCGCACGACCGCGGCGCTCGGCTGGATCGTCTATCCCCTGCCGGTGGGGGATTCGACCCTGCCGGACCTCCGGATGGTCAAGCCGCGCTCGACCCCCCAGGTGCCGCTCGGCGGTACGATCACCCTGGGCCGGAAAAACCCGGAGGAGAACCAGCCGCCGCCCCCGCCGACCCTCCTGGCGCCCCGGGAGCCCCTGAATTGGCTGGCGGAGGCCACCGGCGGCGAGGTCCTCCTGCAGCCCTCGGAGCTGCCCGCCACCCTCGCCCGCCTCGCCGCCCGTTTCGCCCTCCGCTACGACGCGCCCCGTCCCATGGACGGACGGCCGCGCGCGCTGGAGGTCGTCTCCCCCCGCCAGGACCTCAGGGTCAAGACCCGCCGCTGGGACGTGGAAGGCCTGCCGGAATGGATCGCCGCCGAGCGGGCCGGCCGCGTCGCCGATGGCGAAGAGGAGGTGGGGCTGGAGATCTCCACCCACATCCAGAAGCCCGCGGCGGCGGGGGAGCCGGGCACCCTGGATCTCCGCATCGAATCGCAGGAAATCCCCGCCGGCCCCCTGCGCGTGACCGTGGCCGGATCGGGCGGACGCGGGGCCTTCCATCACGTCCTGACCGACGCCGACCGCGCCGGCTCCGAGCCCAACGTCTACCACCTGCCCGTGACCCTGCCGGCAGGCGCGGACACCGTGGCCGTGCTGGTCGAGCCGCTGGAAGGCGGCGTCTGGGGGGGCCAGGCGGTCACCTTGAGCGGAGCGCCGCCGGAACCCCCGGCGCTCTCCGTGACCCGTCCCGGCATCCGTCTGGTGGCGCCTACGGGCTCAGGGCTCGCCGGCAAGGTGCGCCTGCGGGTGAATGGAGAAGGCGCGGGGATCGCCCGCGTCGATCTCAAGCTGGGCGAGCGCACCGCCGCGAGCTGTGGCAAGGTCCCCTGCGAGGCCGAGGTCGACCTCGGCCGCCGCGTGCGCCCCCAGATCGTCCAGGGGGTCGCCTATGGCGCCGACGGCAAGGAGCTGGCGCGCGACTGGGTGCGGCTGAACGATCCCAACCAAGGCTTCGGCGTGCGCATCGTCGAGCCCGCCGCCCGCCAGGGCGTGGGGCTGGTCGACGTCGAGGCCGACGTGCGGGCGCCGGCCGGCCGCCGGGTCGAGAAGGTCGAGATCTACTGGAACGACGATCTGGCCGCCACCCTCTACGCGCCGCCGTTCCGCCACCGCGTCAACGTGCCGCGCAACCGCCCCATCGGCTACGTCCGCGTCACCGCTCACCTCGATGACGGCTCCACGGCCGAGGACTCCATACCGCTCAACACCACGGAGCTCGGCACGCACATCGACGTCCGCCTGGTGCAACTCGCCGTGGTGGTGACCGACGCCAACGGCAAGCCGGTCCCGGGGCTCCCCAAGGACATCTTCCGGCTCCGCCAGGACGGCCAGGACCAGGAGATCGCCGCCTTCGAGAACGCCGGCGAGCTACCGCTCTCCCTGGCGCTCGCCATCGACACCTCGGCCAGCATGTTCCTCAAGCTCCCGGACGTCCGCAAGGCGGTCGCCACCCTGCTCAATACCGGCCTCACCGACCGTGACCGGGCCATGCTGATCGACTTCGACTCGCAGGCGAAGCTGGTGCGGCCGCTCACCCGCGACCGGAGCGCGGTGGTAGCGGCGCTCGAGCAGCTCCAGCCCGACGGCGGCACGGCGCTCTGGGGGGCCATCCTCTTCTCGCTCCGCCAGCTCCAGGGGATCTCCGGCCGCAAGGCCCTGGTAATGTACTCCGACGGCATCGACGAGACCGAGAACGCCGCCTATCCGGCCGCCCTGAAAGCGGCCCGCGAGAGCGGCATCCCGATCTACCTGATCGTCGCGAACCCACGCGAGGAGCGGGGAGAGGACGGCGGCTTCCTCAGCGAGCCCGCCGCCGCCAAGTTCCAGCGCATCGCCGCGGCCGGGGGAGGGCAGGTCTACTTCATCCACCCGGACCAGAATCTCGACGGCGTCTACGGCCAGATCCTCTCCGAGCTCCGCAGCCAGTACACCCTCGCCTTCTACCCCAAAGACACCGCCCCCCCCGCGGCCTGGAGCAAGATCGAGGTGGAGGTGAAGGGGCAGAAGGGGCTGACGGCGCGGACGGTGAGCGGGGTGCCTACGCGGCCGTAGAGAGTCCAAGCAGCGTCTTGAAGCAAGCCGGATCGAAGAAGCGAGGCTCTCAATGCTGGTCTCTACTCTATAATTGTCCTCATGAAATCATAACTCAGGAGGCGCCTAGGCATGCGACAGATCCCTCCGCCAGCCAGTACCCTGAAGCCTCACGGTGGCTCTTGGATGGGTGTGGGCGGTGACATTGGGCTCATTATGGGGGATTCGGATAAACGCTCGGTCATTAGAAGCCATAAAGCTCCGTCCTCGACTACGACCCAAAGTGGTTCGGTGCATTGACTAGAAAAACCAAGCTATAGGTGGATTATGGCAAAATCTCCGATTCCAAGATGGCTGATCGTAACCTTTGTGGTTGTACTCTTCTTGGGAATGGCCGCCATTCTCTTTTTCGGCATATCTCGACCTTCTTATTTCCAAAGTTCTACAGCCAAATTTTTTACTTGTTTTATTCTATCGATATGCGCTTCTGTTTTCATCTTCTTTCTCTATCCGGAGAGGATGTCGCTTTCAAGAATACCGCTAATTAACTTACCGGTGAAGCTGGTAGGCCCCTCGGTCCTCTTTGTCGTCGTCCTTCTACTTACTTGGAGACTGTACCCGTTTCGTGTCG
>DASXJP010000429.1:0-7921 GCA_036497345.1 Thermoanaerobaculia bacterium | reverse complement strand
CTCCACGGCGGAGGTGATCGAGGCCACGGGCCGGGCGCTCGAGCGCATCCGGACGCTGACCACGGTCGAGCTCAGCCGCGGGGTGGGGAGCCTGGCGACCATCGCCACCACCGCCCCCTTCATCGGTCTTTTCGGCACGGTGGTCGGCATCGTCCACGCCTTCCGCGACATCGCCGCCAACGCCGGGGCCGGCGGCATGACCACCGTCTCCCAGGGGATCGCCGAGGCCCTGCTCACCACCGCCCTGGGGCTGGTGGTGGCCGTGCCGGCGGCATGGATGTTCAACTACTTGAGCCAGCGCATCCAGGGATTGAGCCTGGAGATGGAGAATTCCTCCTCGGAGCTGATCGACTTCTTCCTGGAACGCGAGGGGGTGGCGGTGTAGGGGTTACACTACCCCCTCGATGTCACCCACCGGCCAAGATCTCGAAGGGGTCCGTTCCGAGCTGCGCCGGCTCGGGTATCTCGATCACCGGTTCGAGCGTTTCCTCCTCCAGGACGCGCTCCGCCCGCGCCAGCCGGTACGGACCCTTCTCCTGCTCACCGCCAAGGTGGGGCTGCTCGCCGGCCTCGCCCTGGCGCTCGCCCTGGCCCTGGCCCTGGCGGTGGCGAACGGCAATCTCACCGCCAGCCCGCTCGACCTCATCCCCCTCTTCCTTCATCTCTTCCTGCCGATCTCCCTGGCGACGGGGCTCGCCTTCCTCGCCCTCTGCGGGGTGATCGTGCTGGTGATCCGGCTCTACCACGTGCGGCGCATCGAGGCGCTGTCGCTCGCCATGTCGCTGGCCGCCGGGGCGGGGGTGCTCGCCTTCGCGCTGCGGCTCGGAGGGGAGGTGCTGGCCGAGGGGCGGCTCTGGCAGGTCGCCGGCCTGGTGCTGGTCACCCCGCCGCTCATCTATCTCCTGGTCAAGCTGACCCACAACGGGCTGCTCACGCTGGCGATCCGCTTCACGGACGCGGCGCCTCTCGGGCGGCTCTTCTCCCGCCGGTGGATCGGCTTCGCCATCCTCGCCGGAGCGGCGCTGCTGGTGCTCCCCTCTCTGGTTTCCACCATCTCGGCGACTCACCCGGCTCCGGCGCTGGCCCCCGCGGCCCTGCCCACCGGACCGGGGGAGCGGGTGGCGCTGGTGGGGATCGACGGCGTCCTCCCGGCGGAGATCGACTATCTGATCGCCCTCGGCGAGCTGCCCGAGCTCGGGCGCATGGCGCGCGAAGGCCAGGTCTTCTCCTACGCCCGCAAGCGCGAGCCTCCGGCCTCGTTCTGGACGGCGGTCGCCACCGGGGTCCCCGGCCCGGACCACGGCGTCTCCTCGCTCGACAGCTTCCTGCCGCTGGGGATGAAGACCGCGCTCGCGCGCACCGGCCCCCTGCGGCTGTGGTGGAGCCGGGTCGAGGTGCCTCTCGGGCTCGCCGAGTACCGGCCGATCCTGGCCAACCGCCGCCGGGCCTACACGGTCTGGGAGCTGGCCTCGCGCGGTGGCGAGCCGGGGCTGGCGGTGAACTGGTGGGCCACCTACCCGGCCGATCCCATCCCCGGGCTGGTGGTGGCCCACGGTGCCTATGGGCTGCTGCGCGAGGGCGCGCGGGGGGTGGTGGCTCCGGAAGGGGAGCGCCCGGCAGTGGCGGCGCTCGCTGGAGAGACGGCGGCCGGCCCGCCGGACCCGCGCCTCATCGCGGCCCTGCCTGCCCCGGCGGCGGCCTCGGTGCGCGACCGCGCTCTGCTGCCGGACCGCTTCTACCGCGAGGTCTTTTCCCGGCGGATGACGGAAACCCCCCGCGCCTCGGCGCTCTACCTCCCGGGGCTCGACATCGCGGCGGACGGCTGGCGGGGGGGCGACGTGGCGCTGGCCGACCTGGTCCGCGCGGAGCTGCGGGAGACCGACCGTCTGCTCGCCCGCTCTCTGGAGGGGGTGGGGACGGTGGCCGTGGTGCTCGATCCGGGCCGGCGGCGGGAGGGGGGAGAAGGCCGGGTGATCCTCTGGCGGCGGAACCGCTGCTCAGGGGGGGCGAAGCCTGTCCGGATCGCGCCGGAGTCGGTCGCCTCCGCCCTGTTGCGGGCGCTCGGGCTGCCGCAGAGCGAGGAGCTGCCGCCGCCTCCTCCGGGGTGCAGGTGGTCGCCGCCGCCCGTGGTCGTGGCCGGATACGGCGTGCCGCGGCGGGGAGCGCCGGCCGGCCCGGAAGGGGCTGAGTATCTGGAGAGCCTCCGATCGTTGGGTTACCTATGAGCCCGGAATGAGGCGGGAGGCGCGGCTTGTTGGCCTTTGGGCCCATAAAGGGGTCAACCGGCCCCACAAAAGGGGTCAGCCGCACCCATAAAGAAGGAGATCCTTATGTCCAGGCGGATCGTTCTGGTCCTGCTCGCCCTGGGGGCGGCGGTGCCGATTTCTGCGAAGACTGCTGAGGCCACCATCATGCAAACGTCGGTCGAGAGCCCCACGGAGAAGCGGATCGTCTATCCTGAATCGCCCCGCGTCGAGCAGGTGGATGAGTACCATGGCATCAAGGTTGCCGATCCCTACCGCTGGCTGGAGGACCTCGACTCGCAGCGGACGCGCGACTGGGTGGCGGCGCAGAACCGGCTGACCTCGGCCTACCTGGCGGCCATCCCCGAGCGGGAGCCGATCCGCAAGCGGCTGACCGAGCTGTGGAACTACGAGCGCTACACCGTGCCGATCCAGCACGGGGGGCGGTACTTCTTCACCCGCAACGACGGCCTGCAGAACCAGAACGCCCTCTACCGGATCGACACCCTGGGCGGCGCGCCCAGGCTGGTGCTCGACCCCAACACCCTGTCCCAGGACGGCACGATCGCGATGACCGGCTGGAGCGTCAGCGAGGACGGCAAGCTCCTCGCCTACGGCCTCTCCTCCGGTGGGTCGGACTGGCAGGAGTGGCGGGTGCGCGACGTCGAGACCGGCCGCGACCTGCCGGACGTGCTGAAGTGGGTCAAGTTCTCGCTGGCCGCCTGGACCCATGACAACAAGGGGTTCTTCTACAGCCGCTACGACGAGCCGCGCGAGGGGCGCCCGCTGGAGGAGGCGAACTTCTACCAGAAGCTCTATTACCACCGGATCGGCACGCCGCAGTCCGCCGACGAGCTGGTCTACCAGCGGCCGGACAGCAAGGAGATGGGGTTCATCGCCACCGTGACCGAGGATGGCCGGTACCTGGTCATCCAGGCCTGGAAGGGGACGGAGACCGAGAACGGCGTCTTCTACAAGGACCTCCAGCAGCCGGGCGCGAAGGTGGTCGAGCTGCTGGACCGCTTCGACGCCGCCTACAGCTTCATCAACAATGACGGTCCCGTCTTCTGGGTCCAGACCGATCTCGGCGCGCCGCGCGGCCGGGTGATGGCGATCGACGTGCGCGATCCTGCCCGCGAGAAGTGGCGCGAGCTGATCCCCCAGGGGGCCGAGACCCTCCAGGGGGTCACCTGCCTGAACGACATCTTCGTGGCGCTCTATCTGAAGGACGCCCACAGCCAGGTGCGGCAGCTCGACCTCGCGGGCAAACCGCTGCGCGAGGTGGAGCTGCCCGGGCTCGGCTCGGCCGAGGGGTTCACCGGCCGCCGCAAGGACCGCGAGACCTTCTTCTCCTTCTCCAGCTTCACGGCGCCGGGCACGATCTACCGCTACGACCTGGAGACCGGCAAGGCGACCGTCTTCCGGCGTCCGGAGATCAAGGGTTTCGACGCCAGCCAGTACGAGACGAAGCAGGTCTTCTTCCCGAGCAAGGACGGCACCCGCATCCCGATGTTCCTCACCTACAAGAAGGGGCTGAAGCTCAACGGCTCGAACCCGACCTATCTCTATGGTTACGGCGGCTTCAACGTCTCGGTGGTCCCCGCCTTCTCTACCGCCCAACTGGTATGGATGGAGCGCGGCGGCGTCTACGCGGTGGCGAACCTCCGGGGGGGTGGGGAGTACGGGGAGGACTGGCACCAGGCGGGCATGAAGCTCAAGAAGCAGAACGTCTTCGACGACTTCATCGCCGCCTCCGAGTGGCTGATCGCCAACGGTTACACCTCGCGCCGTAAGCTGGCGATCGCCGGCTACAGCAACGGCGGCCTGCTGACCGCCGCCTGCATGGTGCAGCGGCCGGACCTCTACGGCGCGGTGATCGTGGGGGTGGGCGTGCTCGACATGCTGCGTTTCAACAAGTTCACCATCGGCTGGGGGTGGACATCGGACTACGGCTCGCCGGACAACGCGGCGGAGTTCAAGGCGATCTACGCCTATTCGCCGTACCACAACCTGAAGCCGGGCACGGCCTATCCGCCGACGCTGATCACCACCGCCGACCACGACGACCGGGTGGTGCCCGCCCACAGCTTCAAGTTCGCGGCGGCGATCCAGCGCAACAACGCCGGCCCCAATCCGGCGCTGATCCGCATCGAGACCCGCGCCGGCCACGGCGGCGGCAAGCCGACCTCGAAGAAGATCGACGAGGCCGCCGACGAGCTCAGCTTCCTCTTCAACGAGCTGAGGGGCGAGGGGACGGGGGAGTCGAAGGCGGCGGGGAAGTAGAATTCCCGGGCGGTGCGAGCATCCCGGGCCAATCTCTGTCACCCCTTCGGGGCCGGCTTTGTGGCGATCCTCCTCGTCCTTGGCCTCACCCTCCCTCTCCCCGCCCAGAAACCCTCGCGCGAGGCGGAGCTGGCGGCGATCCGCATGGAGATCGCCAAGCTCACCGAACGTCTGGCCGCGGCCCGCAAGGCGCAATCAGGGGTCCAGGGGGAGGTCGACGCGGTGGGGGTGGAGCTGAGCCTCCAGGAGGCGCGGCTCAACGAGGCGATCACGGCCCGCGATCTCGCGGCGAAAAAAGTGGCGGAGGGGGAGGCCGAGGTGGCTCGCCTCCAGGGAGCGCTCGATACCGCCCGGACCGACCTCAAGCGCCATCTCACCGGGCTCTACCGGCTCGGCCGCCAGGGCTATCTCCGGCTCTTCCTCTCCCTCAAGCCCGACCAGCGGCTCCTCCCTTCCATCCGCCTGATGCGCTACCTCGCCCGGCGCGACCGCTCGGCGATCGACCGCTATGAGCAGGCGCGGACCGATCTCGCCCGCGAGCGGGACCAGCTCGTGGCCCGGCGCGAGGAGACCGAAAAGTGGATCGCCAGCGAGCGCACCCGCCGCCAGGAGCTGGTGGCGGTGCGGCAGCGCAAGGAGGCCCTGCTCGCCAGGCTCCAGAAGGAGAGCCAGACCCTGGTCGCCCGCACTACCGAGCTGGCGGACAAGGAGAAGAAGCTCGCCGCCTTCCTCGACCTCCTCTACGGCCGCAACCAGGCGTCCCCCGCCGGCACCCCCATGCAGCAGTTCCGGGGCGTGCTCGACTGGCCCATCGAAGGGAAGGTCACCGAGGGGTTCGGCTCGATCCTCGACCCCCATTACCACACCAAGGTGCCCCACAACGGCGTCGACCTCGCGGTGGCGGCGGGCTCGCCGGTGAAGACGGTCTTCCCCGGCAAGGTGCTCTACGCCGCCCCCTTCCAGGGGTACGGCGACACGGTGATCGTCCAACACCCCGGCCGGGTGTTCACGCTGTACGCCGGGCTCGCTTCGATGCGGGTGGGAAGGGAAGACATGCTATCCTTGGGGGACACCGTGGGGCTCGCCTCGGAGAAGCTCTACTTCGAGATCCGTGTCGAGAACCGTCCTGAGGACCCCCTGAGCTGGTTACGGTAAGGTGAGCCAATGAACCGCAGTCGAATCCTCTTCTTCCTCGTCTCCGCCGTCCTCGTCTTCCCCTTGCTCGCGGCGACTCTCGTGCGCGCCGCGGACGACAAGCAGGTCAAGCCCGGGGACGACTCCTTCTACAAGTATCTCTCCGTCTTCAGCGAGACGCTCGGGCTGGTGCGCCAGGCCTACGTCGACGAGCCGGACATGAATACCCTCATGGCCAGCGCCCTCGACGGCACCACGGACGCGCTCGATCCGTTCTCGCTCTACGTGCCGGCCTCGGCGATCTCCACGTATAACCAGGCGGCCGGCATCGGCCGGCGCTACTCGGGGCTGACCCTGCTCAAGGAGCGGGGGATCGCCTACGTGGTGGCGGTGGAGAAGGGGAGCCCGGGCGGGCTCGTCAAGATCCGGCCGGGGGACGTGGTCGCCAAGATCAACGGCCGCTCGACCCGCCTGATGCCGCTCTGGGAGATGCAGCAGGCGCTCACCGAGAAGCCCGGCACCAAGGTCAACCTGGAGGTGATCCGCCTCGGCGAGCCGGTGCAGATCTCCTTCGAGCTCAAGCCGTTCGATCCGCCGCCGGTCAGCCTGGAGGACGTCGAGGGGGGAGTCACGATGCTGCACATCCCGAGCTTCGACAAGGAGACCGTCCAGGAGGTCCGCGACGCGCTCGACAAGAACCGCGGCAAGATCCACGACCGGCTCCTGATCGACCTGCGCGGCGTCTCCTCGGGCGACCCCGAGGTGGCCTACGCCACGGCCCGGCTGTTCACCTCCGGCGACCTCGGCGCGCTGGTGCGCCGCTCCGAGCAGCTCCAGACCTTCCGCGCCGACGAGAAGCCGGTCTGGCAGGGGAAGGTGGTGATCCTGGTCGACCGCGGCACGCTGGGGGCCTCCGAGGTCTTCGCCACGGTGCTCCGGCAGAAGGAGAAGGCCGAGCTGGTGGGTGAGCGCACCTTCGGGCACGCCGGCCGCCTCGGCACGGCCGAGCTGTCGACCGGCGGCCGGCTCCTCTACACCGAGGCCTTCTACGCCGGTCCGGACAAGAAGCCGCTCAACCAGGCGCTGAAGCCCGATCTGCTGGTCGACGAGCGGAGCCGGACCTACCTGGAGAAGGACACGCCGATCGACGAGCTGATCCTGCGCCACGGCGTCCGCCGCCTGCTGGGCCAGGAGCCCACCACCACCGAGGCGAAGGCCGCTTGAGGGATTCTTCCCTCCTCTGATGGCTCGCCGCTCGCGTTCCGGGGGATCGAAGGCCGGGGGGATCGTCCTCTTCCTCCTCGGCCTTTTCATCGGCGCGGGAATCCTCTACTTCCTGAAGCCGTCCGCCCCGCGCGGAGCGGAGACGGAGCCTCCGGCGTCCGCGCGGAGCGAGCTCCCCAAAGCGCAGCGCCGCGCACCGCACCGCAATCTCCCCTCGGATCGTCTCCCTTCAGATCATGTCGAGCCCGAGGCTCCGGCCGCGGTCCCGGCGGCCACGGAGACCGTGACGCTGGCCGCCGGACCGGTCCACGGCGCGCGTATCGCCCTGGTGATCGACGACCTGGGGCACGACGTGGCCGATCTCCGGCCGCTGGAGGCGCTGGGCGTGCCGGTGACCTACTCGGTCCTGCCCTATGAGCCGCAGACGCCCGAGGTGGTGGCCGAGCTGCGGCGGCGGAAGGCGGAGATCCTCCTGCATCTCCCCATGGAGCCCAGAAACGGCGAGAACCCCGGCCCCGGGGCGCTGCTCCAGGGGATGAGCGACGGCGAGCTGCGGCAGCGGACGGAGGAGGCCCTCAAGGCGGTGCCCGGGGCGGTAGGGGTGAACAACCACATGGGCTCGCTCCTCTCCTCCGAGGAGGGGCCGATGACCACGGTGCTGGGCGTCCTCGCCGAGCGGGGCCTCTTCTTCCTCGATTCGCGCACCGGCGCCGACAGCGTCGGCTACAAGGTGGCGCTCGGCCTGGGCGTGCCGGCCGCGGAGCGGCAGGTCTTCCTGGACGGCGAGGCCACGCCCGAGGCGATCCACACCCAGTTTCAGCGCCTCCTTGCCCTGGCGAGGACCCGGGGCTCGGGCGTCGCCATCGGCCATCCCCGTCCCGAGACGCTCGCCGCCCTCACCCGCGAGGTCCCGAAGGCGAAGGCGGACGGGTTCGAGTTTGTGCCGGTCAGCTATCTCCTGACCCGAGCCGGAGGAGAATAACTACTCCGTCCTCAGCACCTCGATCGGTCGCCGTTCCAAAGCCCGCAGGCTGGCG
>DASXJP010000428.1:0-6760 GCA_036497345.1 Thermoanaerobaculia bacterium | reverse complement strand
CCGGGCGAGAGGACGATCCCCTCGGGTCCGCGCGCCAGCAGCGCCTTGACGCTCTCGGCGTCGTTCCTCACCACCTCGACCTCCGCGCCCGCGCCGGTGAGCACCTGCACCAGGTTGTAGGTGAACGAGTCGTAGTTGTCGATCATCAGGATCATGACCGTCTCTCCAGCTCTTCGGCGAGCGCCACGGCCGTGAGCAGCGCCGCGGCCTTGTTCTTGGTCTCCCGCTCCTCGGAGGCGGGATCGGAATCGGCGACGATGCCGGCCCCGGCGGTGACGGAGGTCTCGCCGTCGCGGACCACCAGGGTCCGGATGGCGATGCAGGTGTCGAGGTCCCCTGAGAAGGAAAGATAACCCACCGCGCCCGCGTAGGGTCCCCGCGCCTCGGGCTCGAGGTCGTCGATGATCTCCATGGCCCGGATCTTGGGCGCCCCCGAGACCGTGCCGGCCGGGAAGCAGGCCAGCAGGGCGTCCAGCGCGTTCTTCCCCGTGGCCAGCTCCCCCTCCACGCTGGAGACCATGTGCATGACGTGGCTGTAGTGCTCGATCTCCATGAAGGTCGGCACCCGCACGCTCCCCGGCACGGCTACCCGGCCGAGGTCGTTGCGCCCGAGGTCGACCAGCATCACGTGCTCGGCCCGCTCCTTGGGATCGGCCAGCAGGTCCTCGGCCAGCCGCTTGTCCCCCTCGGCGTCCATGCCGCGCGGCCGGGTGCCGGCGATCGGCCGCGTCTCGATGTGGCGCCCCTGCTTGCGCACCAGCATCTCGGGGCTGGCGCCCACCAGCGAGACGTCGGGGGATTCGAGCAGCACCATGTAGGGGCTGGGATTGACCATGCGCACCGCCCGGTAGAGGGCCAGCGGCTCGATGCGCCGCGGCACGCGCCAGCGGCGGGCGAGCACCACCTGGAAGATGTCGCCGGCGGCGATGTGCTCCTTGGCCTGGAGCACGGCCCGCCGGTAGCCCGGGCTGTCCAGGCTCGGCAGGTCGGTGGCGGCGGGCCCGGGGGGCTGCCCCGGCATGGCCACCGCGCCGCCGCCCGACTCCTCGGTGAGCAGCCGCGAGAGGCGGGCCAGGTCCTTCTCGGCCTCGCCCACCCCCACCTCCCCCTCGATCTCGTTGGCGATCGCCAGCACCCGCTGGTGCGCGTGATCGAACACCATCAGGGTATCGATGCGGGCCAGCAGGGCGACGGGAAGATCGAAGGGATCGGCGGGACGGTTCGGCAGACGCTCGACCATGCGGATCAGGTCGTAGCCGAAGTAGCCCACGAAGCCGCCGGTGAACGGGATCGGCCCCGGCTCGCTGTGGATGGTCTCCAGGGCCTGATGGAGCGCCGCCAGCGGCTCGCCCGGCAACGGCTCGCGCTTGCCGCCGCGCTCGACCTCCAGGCGGTCGGGATAGAGACGGTAGATCTCCCGCGGCGCCGCGCCCAGGAAGCTGAAGCGGGAGATACGCTCGCCACCGGCCACGCTCTCCAAGAGAAAGCGGTACGGAGACACGGCGGCGAGCCGGCGGTAGACTCCGAGCGGTGTCAGGCTATCGGCAAGGAACTCCCGTATGTGCGGCACGGCCCGTCGCGGCCGCCGCGGAACCCCCTCAAGCATGAGATGGCCTCCAAAGCAAACAAGAGCAACAGATTTTCGAGCTACGCATTAGGAGTGCTCCATCGAGGCAAAACCGTGGCGCCGAATTAATTCGTCTTTGATCTCGGCCGGATCGACACCCGTGGCCTGGAGCAGCACCAGGAGATGGTAGATCAGGTCGGAGGCCTCTCCAATCAACGCTTTACGCCGCTCGCCCCCCTCTCCCGGGCCCCGTACGGCAGCGGAGACGGCGGCGATGGCGGTCTCCACCCCCTCCTCGCCCACCTTCTGGGCGATCCGCTCGATGCCGCGGGCGAGGAGGCGGGCCGTGTAGCTCGTCTCGGGGTCGGCCCCCTGCCGGGATTCGAGCACCTCCGCCAGCCACCCCAGCTCCAACCGGGCGGGGTTGGGCTCGAAACAGCTCCGCGTCCCCCGGTGGCAGGCGGGCCCCGCCGGCAGGGCGCGCACCAGTAGGGCGTCGCCGTCGCAGTCGGCGGTCACCTCCAGGACTTGGAGGGTGTTGCCGGAGGTCTCCCCCTTCTTCCACAGCGACTGCCGCGAGCGGCTCCAGAAATGGGCCTGCCGGGTGGCCAGGGTCTTCTCGACCGCCTCCCGGTTCGCGTAGGCCAGCATGAGCACCGCGCCGCTCCCGGCGTCCTGGACGACGACGGGGAGGAGGCCGTCGGCGTCGAAGCTCAAAGAAGAGAGGTCCAGCGTCATCGGCGGCTCCTGCCCACGGAGGCCTCACCCCCTGGCCCCCTCTCCACTTCGTGGAGAGGGGGAACGTGGCTGAAAGTCCGTGCCTGTATCCAATAAGCGTAATCCTTCCGGCGGGGTTCCCCCTCTCCACGAAGTGGAGAGGGGGCCAGGGGGTGAGGCCTCGCGGGCATGCCGTTCCGATTCACTGCATCTCCTCCCGCACCGGGAACCCGGCCTTCGCGATCACCCTCTTGACGTCCCCCACCGTATACGTCCCCTCATGGAAGATCGACGCGGCGAGCACAGCGGCGGCGCCGGCGGTCAGGGCCTGGGCGAGGTGCGCCGCCTCGCCGGCGCCCCCCGAGGCGATCACCGGCACCGGCACGGCCTCCGCAACCTCTTGCACCAGAGCCAGATCGTACCCCCCCTGGGTGCCGTCGCGGTCGATGCTGGTGAGCAGGATCTCTCCGGCCCCGCGCTCGACCCCTTCCCGAATCCAGGACAGGGCGTCGATCCCCGTGGGATGTCGGCCGCCGCGGGTGACCACCTCCCAGCCGCCGCCCCTTCTCTTGGCGTCCACCGAGAGCACCACGCACTGGCTGCCGAAGCGGCGGGCCAGCTCGCCGAGCAGCTCGGGACGCTCGACCGCCGCGGAGTTGATCCCCACCTTGTCGGCTCCGGAGCGCAGGAGACGCCAGGCGTCCGCCTCGCTCCGCACGCCGCCGCCCACCGTCAGGGGGATGAACACCCGCTCGGCCGTGCGGCGGACCCATTCAACATCGGTGTCCCGCTCCTCGGGCGCGGCGGTGATGTCGAGGAAGACGATCTCGTCCGCCCCCTGGTCGGCGTAGCGGAGGGCCGACTCGGCGGGGTCCCCCTGGTCGCGCAGATCCTGGAAGCGCACCCCCTTGACCACCCGGCCGGCGGAGACGTCCAGGCAGGGGATCACCCGCCGCGCGAGATCCGTGGGTCCCGTCAATCGCGGTTTGATCACCTGCATGATGCAAGGGCCTCTTCTATGGTGAACGCTCCCTCGTAGAGCGCTCTTCCCACGATCGCGCCGCCGATCTCCGGAATCCGCCGCGCCGCCTCCAGGTCCGACAGGGCGTGGACGCCGCCGGAGAGGAGGGCGGGAATCCCGGAGGTGATCCCCACCCGCCGCGCCAGCTCCAGGTTGGGGCCGGTCATCATGCCGTCGCGCTCGACGTCGGTCACCAGCACGGCCGGACAGGGCGCACCCATGAGATGCCCGCAGAGGTCGCCGAGGTTTCGCGCCGCCCCCTCCTTCCAGCCGGCGATCCGCACCTCGCCGTGCGCCACGTCGAGGGCGGGGACGAGCCGGCCCGGACGCTCCTCGGCCAGCTTGCGGAAACCGTCGACGTCGCGGGCCACCAGCGAGCCGATCACCGCCCGGTCGCAGCCGGCGGCGAGCGCCCAGTCGATCGCCTCGCGGTCGCGCAGGCCGCCGCCGAGCTGAATGGGGGTGCCCACGGCGGCCATCCGCTCGATCAGCTCGCGCTGCGGCGTCTCCCCCAGGGCGGCGTCGAGATCCACCACGTGGACGCGCGATACGCCGGCTTTGGCGTAGGACTCCAGGACGGCCACCGGATCGTCGCCGTAGACCGTGGCGCGGGCGTCGTCCCCCTGGCGGAGGCGGACGGCGCGGCCATGGCGGAGGTCAATCGCGGGGATCAGCTCCATGAGCCATCTCCAGGAAATTCGCGAGGAGCCGCAGCCCGATCGGGCCGCTGCGCTCGGGGTGGAACTGCGTGCCCAGCACCCGCCCCCGTCCGGCCACGGCGGCGAATTCGCGGCCATGGGTGCAGCGGGCGAGGCAGAGCTCGTCCGGCACCCCTTCGGGGGCGTAGCTGTGGACGAAGTAGACGTAGCGGTCTTCCAAGCCATTCAATAAAGGATGGTGAGCCACGCCGTGCAGGCGGTTCCAGCCGATGTGGGGGATCGGCACGGTCTCCGGCAGGCGGGTGACGCGGCCGGGGAGGAGGCCGAGGCCGTCGGTCACCCCGAATTCCTCTCCTTCTTCAAAGAGGATCTGGAAGCCGACGCAGACGCCGAGCAGCGAGGCCTCGCGGTCGAGCGCCTCGCGCAGCGCCTCCTCCAGCGGGCCGCGCAACCGGTTGCGAGGTGGAGCGAAGGCGCCGACGCCGGGGAGGACCAGGCAGCGGGCCGCCGCCACCTGCTGGGGGTCGGCAGTGACCGTGACCCGGGCGCCGACGTGCTCAAGGGCGCGCACGAGGTTGCCGAGGTTGCCCACTCCGGAGTCGATCACCAGGGCCTCATGTCTCATGCGGAGAGGGTCCCCTTGGTGCTCGGCACCTCGGCCGCTCCGACACGCTTCGCCACCGCCTGGCGGAGCGCCAGCGCCGCGGCCTTGAAGGCGGCCTCGGCCGCGTGGTGGCCGTTGCGGGCGGCCAGGATGTCCAGATGGAGGGTCAGCCGCCCGCGGTCCGCGAACGCCTGGAAGAAGTCGGCCACCAGGGTGAGCGGGAAGTCGGCCGTCACCCAGCTCGCGGCCACCTCCAGGGGCGCCGCGTAATGGAAGGTGCCGCGGCCCGAGAGATCGATCACCGCCCGCGCCAGCGCCTCGTCGAGCGGCGCGTAGGCATGGGCGAAGCGGACGATCCCCCGCCGGTCCCCCAGCGCCGAAGCCAGCGCTTCACCCAGCGCGATCCCCACGTCCTCGACCGTATGGTGGAAATCGACGTGGGTGTCCCCCGCGGCCTCCAGGTCGATCCCGAAGCCGGCGTGGGTGGTGAGCGCCGTCAGCATGTGGCCGAAGAAGCCGTTGGGGACCTGGATGCGGCGTGGCCCGCCGTCGAGGCGGAGAGAGAGCCGGATGCGAGTCTCCCCCGTCGTCCGCTCAACGCGAGCGATCCGCACCGTTGTGGGCGCCCCTTCGGGGCGAGCCCTCACTCCCCCAACCCCCTCTCTCCCGGCCTCCCCCCCACCCTGACGGGAGAGAGGGGGCTCCAGGAAACCCAAGCCGACCTCTCCCTCTTCTCCCGTCAGGGTGGGGGGAAGGCCGGGAGAAGAGGGCCGGGGTGATGAGGGCCAACCTGCCGAGGACGCCGATGCTGACGCGTCAGCGGTAACGCCGGGTGAGGGTCCGAAAACCGCCCGCACCGCCCGCAGCGACGCCCCCGTCCCCACCGACACCCGCAGGCATCCCGCCAACCCTGGATACCCGCTCACGTCCCGCACCCGGATGCCCCGCTCCTCCAAAGTCCTCTGCACCTCCTTCGCCTTCTCCGGCGGCGAGCAGCGGACGAGCAGGAAGTTGGCCTCGGACGGGAAGACCTCGAAGCCCGCCTCCTTCAGCATCGCGGCCCACTGCGGCCGCCGGGCCACGAGCAGTTGTACCCGCCGCCGTGCCTCCCCGGTAGCCTCCAGCGCCACCTGGCCGGCGAGGATCGAGGCGTGGCCCACGTTGTACGGCAGCTTCACCTTGATCAGCTCCGTCACCAGCCGGGGATCGGCCAGCAGATATCCCAGCCGCATCCCGGCGAGCGACCACGCCTTGGAGAAGGTCCGGAAAACGATCAGGTGGGGATACCGCGCCAGCAGGGGCCGGTAATCGTACTGGCAGAATTCGCCGTACGCGTTGTCGAGCAGGAGCGGCGCCTCCAGCCGCTCCAGGAGACGCTCCACCCGCTCGACCGGCACCGCGTCGCCGGTGGGATTATTCGGCGTGCAGAGGAGGAGGGGCCGGCGGGGATCGCGCTCGATCTCGGCCTCCAGCTCGTCGATGGGGATCTGGAGGTCCGGCCGCGGCGGCAGGAAGCGGGGGACGCCCGCCGCCTTGAGCACGAAGCTGCGATACAGCCCGAAGCTCGGCTCCCCGCCCAGCACCTCGTCCCCCGGGGGAGTCAGAGCCGTGAGCGCCACCGACAGCAACTCGTTAGAGCCGTTGCCCACCAGCACCCCCTCGAACGGGTGCCCGTGCAGGCGGGCGAGGGTCCGGCGCAATTCGTCCGCGTGGAAATCGGGATAGCGGGCCCAATCCACCGCCAGGAGCCGCTCGGCCATCTCCACCTTGAAACGGCGGGGGAGATCCCAGGGGACCTCGTTCTGATCGAGCTTGTGCCGGCTCGGCGAGAGGTCGAGGTGATAGGCCCCGAGGGCGCGGAGCTCGGGGCGGACGAAGAGGGAGGGATCCTTCATCCCAACCTCCTCCGTGCCGCCGCCGCGTGCGCGGGCAGCCCCTCGACGTCCGCCAGCGCCGCCGCCGCCGCGGCCCGGCGGCTCGCGGCGACCGGGGTGAAGCGGATGGCGTGGCTGCGGCGGAGGAAGTCCTCCACCCCGAGGGACGACGCGAAACGCGCGCTGCCGCAGGTGGGAAGGACGTGGCTGGGGCCCGCGATGTAGTCCCCGAAGACCTCGGGCGTGGCCGCGCCCACGAACACCGCCCCGGCGTTGCGCACGTGCAGAGCCAGCACCTCGGCCTCATGCCCCACGAGC
>DASXJP010000427.1:0-20851 GCA_036497345.1 Thermoanaerobaculia bacterium | reverse complement strand
CACCACCCGGAAGGTCTGGCCGAGGCGGGGAGAGCGCCTGGCACCTTTGCACCTCGGTCCCGGCGCGTTCTCACTCGACACGCGCCGGTTCAGGCGGCGAGAGGTGGTTCCGTACCGGCGGAATCTTTCTTTCAATGATTGGCGTCGGGAGCGGGGTCGCGGAGACACCCGCCGGTAAGGGTGAGCTTCTTGCCTATTGGGTGTTGTCGATTTGCTCATCAGCGGACATGTCTCCCATTGGGACAATCCTAGATCATCCTTGCCATCTCCTGGAAGCTGGGATATAAAGTTACCTTCAAAGCTTCGAGCTTCAGGGTCCTGGGATTCCATTCCGTGGTCCCTTTTCATCAAGGCTGTCAAGGCACTGTGGCATCGCTTTGCAGATCAGGCTGCGGAGCCACGGCGCCTCGCCGCCAGAGACACGGAGAGAGCCCTTGGCCGAGATGCAGGATCGGGTCGCTCAGGAAGCCGCCCTCGTGCGCCGCGTCTGCGCCGGAGACCGCGCGGCGGCTGCCGAGCTGTTCACCACCGTGCTGGGCGCTACGGTGAACGCGGTCGCGCAGCGGTGGAGCTATCCGGATCTTCTCGACGACCTCTTCGTCCATCTCAGTGAGAACGACTGGCGGCGCCTCCGCACCTGGCAGGGGCGGTCGAGCCTCCAGGGCTGGGTGCGGGTGATCTGCACCCGGATCTGCCGGGAGGCGGTGCAAGGTTCGACACGGCTCGCCCCTCTTACTCTGGGGGAGGACCGCGCGGTCGTGGACCCGGCGGAAGATGTGGTCGACCGCTTGATCCGGGAGGAGAGCAGGCTCGGGTTGCTGGAGGCGATCGAGCAGCTCGATACACCGCGAGACCGGCTCGTGCTGCGGCTTCACTATCTTCAGGAGCACGACCTGCCGGCCATCGCGACGCAGCTCGGCATCCCCCTCAGCACCGTTTACGTGGTCAAGTCGCGGGCGCTCGACCGCCTGCGGACGAAGCTGCAAGGAGCATCGGCCCGTGTGGACCCATCCCGACGCTGAAGACATCGTCCTGTACGCGGAGCACGGCCCCGATTTCGCGGGTGGGAGGGCGGTCGCCGCGCACCTGCGGACGTGCGAGCAGTGCCTGCAGGAGGTGACCGAGCTGCGCAATCTTCGCGACCTGGCGGCGGAAGGGTTGCCCGCCGCACCGCCGCGCAAGCTCTCCTCGCCGCGCCTGGAGGCCTATCTGCGAGGTAAAGCGCAGCAAGGCAAGGGCCCGACCATCCTGGGGATCGCCGCGGGGCTCGTCGGCACCGCCGTGTGGGGTGCCGGCCAGGGCGAGGCGGCGCCATCTTTCGGACAGGCGCCTGTAAGGATCGACGATGACGCGGCCTCTATGGAGGTGAAGGAGACGACAGACCACACCTCACACGAGAGGACGACCATGCCCCCCACAGGCCACGTCACCACGCCCACCCCGATCATCGGCACGCCCCTGGCCGACACCCACTATTTCCCGGGGGTGCAGAGCTACGGCGACACCTGCGCGATCCGCTGCCAGGAATTCGTCCTCCGCCAGTTCACCGGGACGGCCGTGCCGGAGAAGCTCCTCATTGACGAGGCGCGGGCCCACGGCTGGTATGCCGACGGCCAGGGCACCCCGCCGGGCGACGTGGGGAACCTCCTGGAGCTCCACGGGATCTCCGTCAACCGCTATACGCACGGCAACATCTACAACCTCACCGCGGAGCTGGCGCAGGGGCACAAGGTCATCATCGGCGTCGACTCTCACGAGCTCTGGGAAAAGAATTCGATCCTCACGGAGATCCGCCATGCCCTCGGGCTCGGCCATGCCGATCACGCCGTGGTGGTGTCGGGCATCGACACCTCCGATCCACACGAAGTGCACGTGATCGTGAGCGATCCGGGCACGGGCGAGGCCGCGGCGAGCTATCCGATGCACCAGTTCATCTCCGCCTGGAAAGACAGCGACTTCTTCATGGTCGCCACCCAGGAGCCGCCACCGGCCGAGCTCCACCTGCCGGAGATGCAAAACTTCGATTACCAAAGCGGCCATCTCGACCACGTCGGAGAGATCCCCTACGACCACTTCGAGCAGCTCCTCCACGAGCACGGGGCTCACCCCGATGACGAGGCCGGGCACGGGCACGGGGATCACGGCGAGGACCTTGCCACGCAGCCGCACGTCGGGCACGACCTCGATGAGGCCCACGATTACTATCACGATCACGATCTCGGATTTTCCGTGGACGACCATCACGACGGCAACGATCACGAATAGCGGGTGGAGAGCTTTAAGCGATGAGCGATGAGACGCAGGAAGCACCTCTGGTGGGAGCGGCCACCGTGCCGCGGCTTGCCACGCTCCCGGAGGACATCGATACCTTGACCGACGCGGTGGCGACCTGCGCCTTTTTGCGCGGGATCGTCGACCGCCACATCCCCGCCGAGGCGCGGCGGCGCGAGCATCTCGGGAAGCTGGAGACGATCGAGCGCCGCATGCACGATCCCAATCTCTACCTGGGAGTGATCGGTGAGTTCTCCAGCGGCAAGAGCACCTTCATCAACGGCCTGCTGCGGACCCGTCTGCTGAAGGCGGCCTGCGTGGTGACGACCGCCTCGATCACCCGCATCCGCCGAGGCCCGGAGCTCTCGGTCAGCGCGCGGCTGGACGACGGCACCGAGGTCGTCGGCACCGCGGAGAACAGGGAGGCGCTCGCCGCCGCGGTGCGGTCCCGCCAGCCCGAGCTGCCACAGGACGCTTCGCTCACGGCCCTGCTCGCGAGCCTGACGTCCGATCCCGCGGTCGCCGGGAGCGTGCGGGAGATCGAGGTCCGCTTCCCTTCCGAGCACTTGGACGAGGGGCTCGTGATCCTGGACACGCCGGGGATCGGCGCCGGCGCGAGCATCGCCGAAACCCACGGCAGCCTCACCCAGCGGGCGTTGAAAGAGGTGATCGATTTCGCCATCGTCCTCATCCCCTCGGCCAACGCGCTGACCAGCACGCTCCTCGATTTCCTGGAGACGTACGCGCGGCCGTTCCTGCACCGCTGCCTGTTCGTCATCACGGCGATGGACCGTCAGGACGACGCCTCGCGCGCCGAGATCAACGCCTTCGTGCGGGAGAAGCTCGCGGAGAGGCTCGGTCTGCGCGACCCCTGGGTGGTGGAGTCGGCGGCGATCGCCATGCTGCCGCTTCCCGTGGTTCCGGAGTCGTTGCGCGAGTCGCTGGAGTATTGGCAGGCGCAGCACGAATCGCTCGAGGCGGCCATCAAGAACGCGCTCGCACGGCAGCGGACGCTGATCATCGCCGAGAGCCTCGCCCGCCTGTTGTCCGAGGTGCTGGAAGCGTTGAACGGCGATCTGCTGCTGCGCCAGAGCGCGCTGGCCGAGGAGGAGCGGCGCCTCCAGGAGAGATCCGTCGAGAAGATCGAGACGCTCCTCGGGGCTTTACGGGCGCGCAGCGAGGCCGACATCCGGCGCCAGGAGAGCTCGCTCCGGACACAGGCCGCGGCACAGAAGGAGGGCCACCGCGCCGCGGCGGCGAAGTGGATTCATGACCTCATCGAACGGACGGGCAAGGAGGGGCAGGCCAAGCTGGCGACGGCGATCAGCGAGGGCGTGAAGCACTACGGCCGGACCTTCGTCGACAGCGTCAACGGCGAGCTCGACCGGCTGCGGACGGTCTGCGAGAGCGCGTCGTCGGAGTTCGGCCGGCAGTTCGAGGCGAGCTATCGCGGGTTGAAGACGCTCGGCGTGAGCATCGCCGTCCCGCCCTTGAATATCGCACCGATTCCGGACTCGACGCTGTTCAGCTCGGGCATCCAATTCGCTGCCAAGCAGGACTGGTTCGATGCGAACCGGAAGGCGGGCTGCGCCACGTTCGGCGGGCTCGCCTCCGTTCCGCTCGGCTGTCTTTCCGCAGTGCTGGGGGCGATCGTTGGGTGTTGTGCCGGTCTCAGCGGGAGCGGAAACGGTGACTCGGCCGGTGCGGGCCTCGTCATAGGCGGTCTTCTGGGCTTTGTGATTGCTATCGTCATTGGTGCGAAATCGGGCGCGGCTCTGGGCGGCCTCGGCGGTGAGCAGCGCCAAGCCGAGCGCCAACGCCAGTTGCGCCAGCATATCGATCCCGGTATCCAAACGTTTTTCGATCAACTGCAAAGCGACCTCGACACCCGCGTGCGGCGCAGCGTCGACGACGTGCTGAAGGGGTTCGCGGATGCCGTTGCCCGCCACATCGCCACCTACGGCGAAGCGGTGGAAAACCTCCGGCGGGAGCACGAGAAGAACCGCCGGTCCCTCGACGAAGAGATGGCGCAGACCAGCGTCGACGCCGACGAGCTGACGTGGCGCCGCCGGCACCTGGACGTCCTGCGGCAGCGCCTTTCGACACCGGTGGCCACAACCACGGGAGGAGCCCAATGAGCTGGCTGGAGAATGCGGCCTGGAGCACGACCTCAGCCGAGCGCGCCCAATGGCTGCGCGCGGTACACAACCTCGCGCGGCGCGCCGGACGCGCCGAAGACATCACCACGCTGATGGCCAGGGTCGAGCAGCTCGGCGCGGACACCGCCTGTGTGGCACTGATCGGAAGCCCGAATTGCGGGAAATCCGGACGCGTGAACGCGATCGTCGGCCGCGCCCTGCTCCCCGTGGGCCCGTTGCCCTCGCTGCTCGAAGCCACGGTCCAGGCCGGTCCCGAGGGGAGCGCGGAAACGTGCTCGGTGGACGGCGTCCCGCGGCCGTTGGCCGCCCTGCGCAAAGAGACTCCGGAATCGACCGCCCACGCCGAGCTGGCGATCGACAACGCCTGGCTGCGCAGAGCCGCGCTCCGGCTCGTGGAGAGGCGGCCGGGCGAGGAGCCGATGGACGCCCTCGCGATGGCCGGCTCGACGTTTCGCGACGTCGACCTGGCGGTGATCGTGATGGACGCGCTGATGCCGTTCACCCGCGGCGACGCGCTCCTGCTCGGCGCCTGTGCCACGGCGGGGATCCCGCTGGTGGTCGTGCTCTCGAAGATCGACCTGCTGCCGCCGGAGGAGCATGGCGGCGTCCTCGAATACGTCTTGCGCCAGCTCGAAACCCTGTCGCTCGCGCCGGAGATCGTCGAGACCGCGGTGGCCGGCGACCGCGCGGAAGGGATCGAGTCCCTGCGGGTAGTGATCCAGGTGCGGATGGCCGCGATCGATCTCGCGCAGATCCGCTTCCATCGCTTCCGCGAGCTCCTCCTGGAGACCCTGGAGGGGATCGCTCTCGCGGCGCACGCCGTCATCGACCGGAGCCGGGAGGCTGCGGCCGAACGGACCGCCGAGGCCAGCCGGGGGCGCCAGCGCCTGGATGAGCAGGGCCTCGTCTGGATGCAGCTCGAGCAGGAGCTCAGTCTGCGGCGGCAGCGCCTCGACGATCAATTGCGCGCCCATCTCATGTCGACCCGCGAAGCCGCTCTGGAGAGCCTCTTCTATGAGCTCGAGAAGACCAACGACGTGCGCCAGTGGTGGCAGAAAGACCTGCCGTTCCGCCTCCAGCGCGAGCTGCGGGGCATCGCCGGTCAGCTCTCCGGCATGATGACCCGGCAGAGCGCCGCCGACGTCCGCTGGCTGCAGGAGGAGCTCCATCGCCGGTTCCGCTATCCCCTGGTGGCCACCGTCGGCGAGCTGGCGATCTCCCCCGAAGCGTCCGGACCGGAACCGCCCCTCGTCAACCTCGCGAACATGCAGGTGCTGCGCGTCATCTCACGGGTGGGCATCGCCGGCACGATCCTGCTGGTCGGCACGACCCTGGCGCAAGCCGGCTCGGCCGGGCTGGGGGGTGTGACCATGGCGGTGAGCGCGCTGGCGGGGCTCGCTGCCGAGCAGATCACGCAACGCCTGACCGCCAAAGATCGGGCAGCGGTGCGCGGCGACCTGGACAAGGTGATCCACGAGGCATGGCTCGCGTATGCGGCGGCCGTCTCCGAGAAGCTGCGAGAGGGCTATGGTGCCATCGCCGCCGCGGTGAGGCAGGAGCAGCAGCGCTGGCGCGAGGCACAGACCGCGGCGCTGCGGGCGCCCGCGCCGGCGGAAGGCGATCTCGGAGAGTGGCAGGCGATCCTCGACGAGAGCGCCAAGGTCGCGGCGGAGATCCGGGCGTACACCCCGGCGGCGGACATGGAGCATCAAGACAAGGAGGATGGGCGATGAAGCCTGGGGCCAATGGTGGTGGAAACTTTCTCGAGATCTATCAACGCCGGCGCACCGAGCTCCTTTCCGTGGCGCGGCGGCAGCAGGAAGTCCTGGCCGGGCTCGGCGACGACACGGCGCTGCCGGACGGCAACCGGCCGTCCCAGACGATCGCAGAGCTGATCCGCCGTCTGGAATCCGACCGTTTCCGCGTCCTCGTCGTCGGGCGCTTCAGCGCCGGCAAATCAACCCTGCTCAACGCGCTCCTGGGCGCGACCATACTGCCGGCGTCGCCGACGCCGACGACCGGCGTCCTGTGCGACATCCGCTATGCGGACGAGCAGCACAAGAAGGCCACCCTGTTCCCGAAGCCGGGCATGGGCCCGGACGGACGCAGCGAGCCGTTCGACATCAAGATCTCGGATCTCAAAAAGGAGCTCGAGCACTACGTCAAGATCGACCATTTCGGCGACGACTCCCAAACCAGCCGCTATCAGCGGGCGGAGATCTATTGGCCCCTGGAGATGTGCCGGAACGGCGTCGACATCATCGACACGGTGGGCCTCGACGATCCTGATTCGCGGGACGAGGTCACCTTGCGCCAGGCGTCCTCGGCGGACGCCATCCTCTACTGCATGAAGAGCCAGGATGCCTACTCCGCCAAGGACAAGCAGGTGCTGGGCATGCTGCAATCCCTCGGCTACACCTCGCTCTTTTTCCTCATCACCTATTGGGACCATATTCGCGCCGCGGCGGCGATGGGCGAGATGACGGAGCAGGAATTCATGGCGGTCCAGTGGCGAAACCTGACGCCATGGACGGAGCTGGGCAAAAACGGGATCAAGTTCGTGGATTCGAAGTCCGCGCTGCTGGCCCGCATGGCGGGCGACGCGCCCAGGCTGGACCAATCGGGCATCGCGGAGGTGGAGGAAGCGCTCTACCGCTTCCTCAGCGAGGAGAAGGGGCGGGCCAAGCTGCTGACCTCCCTCCGCTGCCTGCGCGCCCTGAGCCGCACCGTGAGGACGGTGATCCCCTCGCGCATCGGCCTCTGGCAGACCTCCGCGGCCGAGCTCGAGCGCCGCTACAAAGAGGCGGAGCAGCCTCTGCGCACCCTGGAAGCCACCCGCCAGGCCATGGTCTCCAGCGTCGCCATCACCATCCGCGACATCGCGACCGAGGCGAGAGACATGGCCGAACGCTACTTCCTGGGCCTGCCCGATCTGGTGAAGACCTGGGCCGAGGCCTATGAGATCCAGGGGAGCGTCGGGTTCCCGCCGACGAAAAACAATATTACCCCGGTCGTCGAGGAAGTGGCCGGGCATCTCAAGGAGAAGATGCAGGAAGACGTCGGCCGCTGGACCACCTCGACCCTCTATCCCATGGTGGCCGCGCGCAAGGAGCGCATGGAGGAGTCTCTGGAGGAGCACGCAAGAAACTTCATGGGGCGGCTCGAAGAGATCCGCCTCCAGATCGCCGTGGGCGTGGACGGCAGCGGAGTCACCAAGCAACAGGAAATCTCGGTGCTCGGCCGCGTCATCGCGGGGACCTACATCGCGTTGACCGGCGACTTCCTCACCGGCGGTCTCGGCTTGACTATGGGACTCAAGGCGATGGCGACGACCATCGCGCTCCAGGTCGCGGCGGGTGTGCTCCTCGCGATCTTCAACCTGCTCAATCCGGTGGCGATCATTCTGGCCACGGTAGCCGCGATCCTCAGCGGCGCGTTCCTGAACACGCTGTCGTTGAAGAACAACATCAAGAAGATGGTCGGGGAAAAGATCTGCGAAGAGATCGTGGCACGCCGTGGAGAGTTCGCCAAGGCGGTCCAGGACAAAGTCACCGAGGAGCTCACCAAGATCGAGCGCGCGCTCGATGCCGGGCTCGCGGGCGAGATCGCCAGCGTGCGCAACGACGTCGAGGCGATCCTCCGCGCCCAGCAGGAGGGGCGCGTCGACGCCGAGCGCGAGGTGAGCAAGCTGAAAGACTTGGAGCGGACCAACATGAAGGTCGACGAGGACCTGGAGTCCCTGATCTTCGAGGCGGGCCTGCCGAAGTGACAGGTGTGGGGAGGCGCATCGCCGGGGACTGTCAAGATCTTGCGCGATTTCCAGGAAAACCCCGGAGCCGGCGAACTTTCGTCTCTCTCCTACGTAGCCTTGGGAGGAACGCCCCACCCGATCCAAGGAGGAGAACCCATGCCCCATCACCCCCTTCGCCTCACCGCGGCCCTGGCCGTGGCCGCCGTGCTCGGCCTCGCCGGGTCTGCCGCGGCCCAGTTCGCCGGCGTCACCCTACCGCCCAGCGGCGGCAACCAGCGGCAGACCGTGACCCAGCAGATCGGCCTCGTCCGCGTCACTGTCGACTACAGCAGCCCGCACGTGCACAGCCCATCCGGCGAGGACCGGAAGGGCAAGATCTGGGGCCAGCTCGTGCCCTATGGCATGGCCAACCTGGGCTTCGGGACCTGCGGCGACCAGTGTCCCTGGCGCGGCGGCGCCAACGAGAACACGACGTTCACCACCTCGCACGACATCAAAGTCCAGGGGCAGCCCCTGCCCGCCGGCACCTACGGGCTCCACTTCCTCCCGGCTGCGGACGAGTGGACCGTGGTCTTCTCCAAGAACTCGACCTCCTGGGGGAGCTTCTTCTACGACGCCAAGGAGGACGCGTTGCGGGTCAAGGCCAAGCCGCAGGCGGGCGAGTATCATGAGGTCCTGACCTACGACTTCCCCGAGCGGCGGATGGACAAGGCCACGCTGGCGCTCCAGTGGGAAAACCTTTCGCTCCCGATCGATCTCACCGTCGACAATTCCACCCAGCTCTATGTGGAGAATCTGCGCCGCGAGCTGCGCTCGAGCCCCGGCTTCAGTTGGGAGGGCTGGGCAGCCGCCGCCAACTACTGCCTGGACAACAAGACGAATCTGGACGAGGCCGAGAAGTGGGCCCAGAGGGCGATGGACCGCACTCAGGGCGGCCAGGAGAATTTCACCACCCTCACTCTCCTCTCGCGGATCCAGACCGCCAAAGGTGACGCCGCGGAAGCCGCCAAGACCCTCGACCGGGCGCTCAGCCACCCCACGGCCGGGCCGATCGACCTCCACCTCTACGGCCGCCAACTCCTGGCCGAGAAGAAGCCCGCGGAGGCGCTGAAGGTCTTCGAGGCCAACGCCAAGCGCAATCCCAACGTCTGGCCGGTCCACGTCGGTCTCGCCCGCGGCTACGCCGCCAACGGCCGCGCCAAGGAGGCGCTGACCGAGGCCAAGCTCGCCCTGCCCCAGGCGCCGGACGACGCCAACCGCAAGGCCCTGCAGGCGATGATCCAGAAGCTCGAGGCGGGCGAGACGGTCAACTGAGGCCCCTCACTCCCCAACCCCTCTCTCCCCGAGGGAGAGAGGGGCTACAAACCTTGTTGTAGAAGGGTTGTCGTAGGGGCGGGGCTTGTCCCCGTTCTCGACGTCCGCCTGCTCGCTATCGATCGTGAGATCGAAGCCGAGCCGGCGACCATCCGGGAAACCTTCTCTCGCGTCCGTCTAATCCCTCAGGCGGCGGTTTGGTGTCGGGCTCTATCCGACACTGATCATGACGATGGATTTGAAATTCGTCGCGGGAGAAGCCCTATGCTAAAAATCAGAGTCAAAAACCTTGTTTTCGTGCCCCTGGCGATTGCCTGTGTTTCGCTTCTCACCTCCTGTGTCGCCAACGTGCAGTACCGACACGGCCCCAAGGAAAGCGCCTTGGAGAATGAGCCAGGAGTCAAGCTCGGAAAACGAGTCTTCGTAAATGTGATCGAGCTTGACGAGCACGGGGAGTTTTGGGACAGGAAACAACTCAACTTCGCTCTGGGGACGATCTTTAGTAAGCAAGATCCAGAGGTTGGCGAGATTTTGGTCACATTTGTCCATGGCTGGAAAAATAATGCGTCACCCGAAAATGCCCGATCCGGAAACCTTCATGACTTTGTTGGCGTCCTGAATCATCTTGCCTTGAAAGAGGAATCTCTGCACCCGTCCAAACCACGGAACATCGTCGGCATATACATTGCATGGCGTGGCAGCTCGATCTCGACTCCGGTCCTCAAGGAATTCACGTTCTACAGCCGGATGAACGCGGCCACACGGATCGGCAACTCTCCGGCAGCGACGGAAGCATTGCTCTACATACTCGGTCAGGCGCGCGACAACAAGAGAACGAAAAGTATCGTGGTCGGGCATTCCTACGGAGGCCTCCTCGTAGAAAAGGCTCTCTCGCAACCTTTGGTCGAAGCCGCGGTCAGCCAGGGTATATTCAAAACCAGCAGCCCGGCCGGAGCTCACCGGCTGTCGCCGGTCTCCTTTCCTGCAGATCTTGTGGTTCTCGTCAACCCCGCCGCTCCCGGTCTCTATGCTCGCGAGCTCAGCGCGGCTCTCGAAGCGGCTCATGTCGTGACCGGCTTCCTGAATCCTGCTTATGTGTGCGGAGGAGCAAGCTTACACAGGCCGATCATTGTTTCCATGACCTCGGAAGGAGACTCTGGCACAGGATTCTTTTTCCCTTTGGGAAACAGTATCACCAGCGTCTTCCAGAGATTCGATAAGCCGACCGTCAACAAAAATGATAGCGACTACCCCCCGGCGTTGAGAGGAGAGAAGTCACAGCATTTTTATTACACACATACAGAGGGGAACATTGACGAGTTGCTCACGCATCGGGTAAGTCACTCCCCGAGGCCGGGAAAAAATCAGAAGGAAGACGAAGCGGTTGCCTCTACCTGCCCGGCCGCTTCCTGCCCGCAGGATGGGTCGGCCCCCGCGAGCATCTGTTACGAGAGGGGTGGATCGCGATTCGTTTTGACCCCGGACCCCAAGCCGACGGTGGACCCCTCATCCATTTATTGGATCATGCGGTTACCCAAGACGATTATTGCTGACCACACCAGCATTTTCGTGGACCCGTTCGTGGATATGCTGAGCGGCCTCATCGATGCGACCAATGCGACCTCTTACGAGGAAGCTCCTTGAAACTCTGCGTGAGTCATAGGGATTAACATGAAACACAAGAAATTGTCGAAGTCCAAAGTCGACTCCATCGTCGGTGACTTACATTCCGTTCTGGAGTCTCACAGCGTGACCCAACCCGTCAAGATTCAATTCGCAGCCGCGGAAAAGGGCCCTTGCTTTGAATTCCGATGCGAGAAGGATGATGACGGCAATCCAATCTGTCACATGGTCGAGGTACCTTGCCCGTAGAGAAGCTCACCATCCTCGCCACTTCAGGGGCGACGGCAGCCCATCGGTCGAGGAGAGCTGCTGTCGCTCCTACGGGGCCCTCGGGGAGCCCGGGGGCCTCTCCCACCTGGGGTTGACACCCCGTTCGACCCGGAGATCGGGGAGGAGGCGCTGCGCCTGCCGCCGTCGCGCTGGTATCTCACCAGCTTCCTGGCTCCCTAGGGGGACGCGAGCCGGAGGAGCAGCTCGCCGCCGAGGGCGATCTCGCTGGAGTGCGGCTACGCGGCGAGAGCCATCCGGGAGCGGATCTACTGCGCGCCGGCCGGCGCGGAGACGCCGGGCCGTTGCCCGGTTGACAGATCCGCCGATTCATGATGGAATCTGTGAGTTATGATTCTTTCGCGCCGGCCTTATAACGATGTGGATACCAGGCTCATGGCCAGGGAGATCTTCGTGTAATCGGTGAAAGACCAGCGCGATCCGCGAAAAGCCCTCCCGGTGAAAGCCGCGGAGGGCTTTTTGCTTTTCTGATGCAAGGAGAATTCTCATGAAGGGCAATGAGCTGCTGGAGATGGGGGTTCCGCGCGCGGTGGTGCCGGAAGCCGTTCAGTTGATCCGCCAGATGGCCGGGCGCGGTGTGAGCGGTGACGAAATGCGCCGGGTGATCGCAGAGGTGATCCGGAATCCGCAGGCGTCCACCGCCGATCCGGAGCTCCGCCCGCTGGCGGAAGGGATCCTCGCGCGCCCGAAGACCTTCGAGCCGCGCGAGGCGCCC
Organism: Thermoanaerobaculia bacterium; assembly: GCA_036497345.1. Taxonomy (GTDB): domain Bacteria; phylum Acidobacteriota; class Thermoanaerobaculia; order Multivoradales; family UBA5704; genus DATARR01. The sequence continues at coordinate 8,730 of DASXJP010000427.1, read as the reverse complement.
GCGCCCTTCCGCATCTGGGGCGAGGGGCTGGAGCCGACGAGCGTGCAGCAGATGAAGAACGCCGCCGACCTGCCGGTGGCCGTGCGGGGCGCCCTGATGCCGGACGCCCACCAGGGGTACGGTCTGCCGATCGGCGGCGTGCTGGCCACGGAGAACGCGGTCATCCCCTACGCGGTGGGCGTGGACATCGCCTGCCGCATGCGGATGAGCGTCTTCGCTCTGGAGGACGCGGAAACGGCCCTCGCCTCTCCCGTCGTGCGCGACCGCCTGCGCGCGGCCCTGGAGAGCGAGACCCGCTTCGGCGTGGGGGCCAAGTTCGCCGGCGGGCTGCGGCGCGACCATCCGGTGCTGGCGGCGGACTGGAAGGCCACGCCGGTGACGGCGAAGCTGCGCGACCTCGCCTGGACGCAGCTCGGCACCTCCGGCAGCGGCAACCATTTCGTCGAATTCGGCCTGCTCCAGCTCGACCGCGAGGCCGAGGAGCTCGCGCCCGGGACGTACCTCGCCCTGCTCTCGCACAGCGGCAGCCGCGGGACCGGCGCGACCGTGGCCTCGCACTATTCGAAGCTCGCCCAGGAGCTCCATCCGGACCTCCCGAACGCGCTGCGGAATCTGGCCTGGCTGAGCCTCGACCTCGCCGAGGGGCAGGAGTACTGGCACGCGATGAATCTGATGGGAGAGTACGCCGCCGCGAACCACGAGCGGATCCATCATCACGTCGCCAAGGCGCTCGGCTTCGAGGTGCTGGCGGTGGTGGAGAACCACCACAACTTCGCCTGGAAGGAGGAGCACGAGGGGCGCGAGCTGATCGTCCACCGCAAGGGCGCCACGCCGGCCGGTCCCGGGGTCCTCGGCGTGATTCCGGGCACGATGGCCGACCCGGCGTTCCTGGTGAGCGGTCTCGGCGAGCCCTCCTCGCTGCGCTCCGCCTCGCACGGAGCGGGCCGCCGGATGAGCCGCACCGAGGCCCGCCGGCGCTTCACCTGGGAGCAGACCCGGGCGCTGCTGGAGGCGCGCGGCGTGGAGCTCCTGTCGGCCGACCTCGACGAGGCGCCGATGGCCTACAAGGACATCCGCGAGGTGATGGACGCCCAGACCGATCTCGTGGAGGTCCTGGGGACCTTCCACCCCCGCCTGGTCAAGATGGCCCCGGCCGGCGAGCGGGCGGAGGATTGAGCCCCTCACTCCCCAACCCCTCTCACCCCGAGGGAGAGAGGGGCTTTCTTTTGTGATAGTCTCACCGAAAGCTTAGCGATATCGACGCGCACCAGCCATGGCCAAGCCGGCGATACCCCTGTTCGAAGACGCCTCCGTGGATCCGGGGAGGCCCTTCATCCCGGCCGAGCTCACCCCCCTCTTCCATACGCCCTGCTACGGGGATCTCACCGAAGGGCAGCGCCTGCGCTACAACCAGCTCCACGCGCTCTACTTCAACGAGCAGATCGCCTGCTTCGAAACTCTCGGCCAGCCGATTCTGTCGGCTCTGCTCCGCGAGCCCTGGCCGGAGCGGCTGGCAGAGGGGTTGCGGCAGTTCCAGGAGGAGGAGCGCCAGCACTCGGAGATGTTCCGGCGGCTCAACCGGCTCTGTGCGCCGCACCTGTACGCGGGCGTCGAGCTCCATTTCGTCCGTATCCCGGCCTTCTCGACCGGGGTGGTGCAATGGGCGATGAGCCGTCCGGTCTCGCTCCCCCTGTGCCTCTGGCTGATGCTCCTCCAGGAGGAACGCTCGCTCTACTACTCCCGGGCCTATCTGCGCTCCTCCGCGACGCTGGAGCCGGCCTTCGTCGAGGTCCACCGCCGCCACCTGGCGGACGAGGCGCGGCACGTGCGCTGGGACGAGGAGCTCCTCGACGCCCTCTGGCTGCGCACCCGTCCCGCTCTGCGCGCCCTCCATGCGCGGCTTTTAGCCTGGCTGCTGGAGGAGCTCTTCGGCGCGCCGAAACGAGCCCAGCTCCGGGTGATCGAGGAGCTGGCGCGCGAGAGCCCCGAGCTTCACGATCGCCTGCCGGAGATGCGCCGCCAGATGTTGGCCCTGGCGCGCGACCAGGCCTATCGCGAGACCCTCTACTCGCGCGAGATCGTCCCCCGGACCTTCGCCCGCTTCGACGAATGCCCGGAATTCCGAGCTTTGAGCCTCTGCGGGTACTTCCCGCAGGAGAAGGGGGCGCGATGATCCAGGCGCGCCATCCGCGCTCCACCCGTTACAAACCCGGAAGCCTCGGGCCGCACGACCAGGACATGATCGACTTTTTCCAATGGGTGGCAGCCCTGCCCCAGAGGGGAGAACATGAAGACATCAATCGCGACCCTGTCCCTGTTGTCCCTGCTGTCCCTGCCCCTGCTCGCGCAGGCGCCGGCATCCCCTCCGGCAGCCTCGGCGCCCGCCTCTGACGAGGCGACCCACAACGAGCTGCGCGCCCTGCGGGACGGGCTGCTCGACGCCATGAGGAAAGGGGACATCGAGCGCGAGCTCACGTTCTTCCACCCCAATGTCGTGGTCACCTGGCACAACGCCGAGGTGAGCCGCGGGCGCGACGGCATCCGCAAATACCTGGCCCGCATGCTGCAGGGGCCCAACAAGGCCGTCGACAGCTACAACGCCGACGTGAACGTGGACGAGCTCACGATCCTCTACGGCGGCGACACCGGCATCTCCTTCGGCAGCGCCGTCGAGCATTTCAAGATGGCCAGCGGCAGGAATTTCGATCTCCCCGCCCGCTGGAGCGCCACGCTGGTCAAGGACAACGGCCAGTGGCTGATCGCGAGCCTCCACACGTCCGACAACCTGTTCGACAACCCGCTGCTGGACAGCGCGAAGCAGACGATCGGCTGGACGGGCGCGATCGGCCTCGCCGTGGGCCTCGCCATCGGCCTCGTGGTCGGCCGGAGGCGCCGGACGGCTTGACGGCTTCTCTTCCGAGCGCCGAGGAGCTCCGGGAGCTCGCCGCGCGCGAGGGCATCGACGCGGCCACGGAACGGCTCTACCGTCTCGTGCTGGAGTCACCCGTCCACGGTCCGTTCATCCGCCGCGTCGACGAGCTCCGCAACGAGCCCACGCTCCCCGGCTGGGATCGCGACGCGGTGCTCGCCGTCGTGCCCGGCCTCTCCTACCGGGAGAACCCCCGCTCCGGCGCCGATGGGTTGCACGTCCGCGAGGAGGCCGGACGGATGGGCTGTCCCACTTGCCTGGTGCCGCTCGCCAGCGGCGGCACAGTGCGGGAGAACGCCCGCCTCCTGTGCGACTGGCTGATCGGTCAGCCCGGCCGGCCAGTGATCCTGGTGTCGCTGAGCAAAGGAGGGGCGGACGTGAAGACGGCGCTCGCCGAGCCGGACGCGGACCATGCCTTCCGCAACGTGGTGGCCTGGGTCAGCCTGTGCGGCATTCTCGACGGCACACGGATGGCGGACTGGCTGCTCTCGCGGAATCCGCGCGCCGCCATGCTCCGCCTCTACTGCCGGCTGCGCGGCCAGAGCACGGCGGTCCTCCATGACCTGTGCTACCGCTGCGGCAGCCCGCTCGACCGGCCGCTGCGCCTGCCGCCGCGCATCCGGTTGATCAGCGTCGTCGGCTTCCCCCTGCGCCGGCATTTCACCCGCGGCGCCGCTCGGCGCTGTCACGGCCGCCTCGCCGACCTCGGGCCCAACGACGGCACCCTGGTCCTGGCGGACGTCTGCGCCCTGCCCGGCCTGGTCTATCCGGTCTGGGGCGCGGACCACTACCTGCAGCCGAAGGGCGGCACCGGCGTGCTGGTGCGGGGCATCCTGGGCTATCTCGGCGAGGCGCTCGGCGAGTGAGGGACGCGCCCTTTCTCGCCTGGCCGGGCTGGGCCCACCTCCGCGAGGCCGCGCTCCTCTCGCTCGCCGACGCCCTCTGGTTCGTGATCGTCTACGGCGGCGCGGACCGGTTGACGGCTGATCGAAAATTCCGGGTACCGGTCCATTTCTCCGCCGAGTTGGACCTCCCCTTTGTCCCCTCGATGACGGTCTTCTACATGTCGGTCTACGGCCTCTTCTTCCTGGCGCCGTTCGTCCTGCGGACCCGCCGTGAATTCAGGGCGACCGTGGCCACGATGGCGGTGGCGATCACGATCGCCGGCATCGGCTTCCTGCTCGTCCCCGCCGAGCTGGCCTTCGCGCCGGCCCGCGAGGAGCAGCTCGGGATCTGGGCCGGGCTGTACCACGTCGCGGACGACCTGAACCTCACCTACAATCTGCTGCCGTCGCTGCACGTGACCTTCGCCGTGATCTGTGTCGCGATCTTCGCCCCGCGCGCTTCCCGGTCGCTCCAGGCCCTTCTCTGGCTGTGGGCCCTGCTGATCGCGGTCTCCACGGTGCTCACCCACCAGCATCACGTTCTGGATGCCGTGACCGGATGGCTGCTGGCGCTGCTGTGCGTCAGGTGGGTGTTTCGCCGCTCTGTCCCGTCCAGACCCGCGGCCCCCGCCACATCCTGAGCCAGATGCCGAGGAACGCCGGGCGCCGCTCGGCGAAATCCACGTGCTTCGGCAGGTGGATCCAGGGGATGCGCGGATCGCGGTGGTGGGCCTTGTGGTGGTGATAGTTGAGGAACAGGTACTGCACCGGCCGGCTCACCCGCAGGTTCCATGCTCCCTCGTGGACGTCGCGCTCGCTGAAGGCGTGGTCCGCGTACTGGAGCGAGCTCCAGTTGAAGCCGAACGCGGCGTAGCAGGTCAGCCATCCCGCGGGGGTGAGCCCGAGCAGCCAGATGATCGCCGCCTGGAAGGCGAACGAGAAGAGGATCTCCAGCCGGATCGTCCCCCGCGGCGCCCCCTCGAAGCCGGAGAGCATGGCGGCCGTGCTCGTCTGGCGGAAGTAGCGCGTCCCCTTCAATCGGTCCGACAGATGGAAGAAACCCGGCCAGATCAGGTAGAGCAGGCAGCCGATCGGAGGCAGGAGCCAGTAGAGACCGGTGAGGATGCCGTACCACTGGACCGTCTTCAGCAGCCGGCTCTCGCCCGGCAGGACGTAGTCGAACACCTCGGCGTCCGTGCGGTTCCGCCGGTGGTGCCCCAGATGGCAGATCCGCTGGAACCCCAGCCCGGTGGGAAAGAACGCCGCCAGGAGCCGTCCGGCCATCTCGTTGACCCGCGGATTGGCATGGAGGTGCCCGTGCACCGCCTCGTGGAGCAGCGAGAAGATCGTGTTGTTGACGTAGGAGAACGCCACCGCCGCCGCGATCCGCCACCCCCAGGAAGGGGTCCGGGACGCGAAGACGAGCAGCCCCAGGGCCGCGGCGGAGGCGGCCGCGGCCAGCGCGAGGTTGAGCGCGCCGGGGATGGGCTCGGCGTCGGGCTTCTCGGCGATCATTGGCTCTATTCTAGAGCGAAAACTTCGAGCTGACACTCTCGCCCAGTATCTCCCCCCACCCGCCTACCGGTGACAGCGCCAGCGGCTTCACATCCCCCCACCGCTGGCCCCGCCGCCGGCACTCTTCGAGATAGCGACCGTACGCGCCCGGCCCTACCTTCTGTAGCCGCACCGGCGCGAGCTGACCCAGAGCGCGGCAGAGGCGGTACTGCGGATTGGCCGCCAGCTCCGCGTCGATCTCATCCGCGAGCCCCGTTGGTACCGTCTCCGATTCCAGGTAGAGCACATACTGATTTTTATCCGGCGCCAGCATCGCGAACCGCGGAGCGATCCCAATCCTCTCGAAAACCCGCGCCAGCACCCCCGCCACAAAGCTCTCATGGAGCTTCTCACCACGAAGGTCCGAGACGTGCCCCTCCTTGCCCAGGAAGCGGAGCGACGGCGTCCGCTCCACGAACCCCTCGACGCGTACCTTGTCCTGGAGCCGGTAACGGTAGAGCCCGCCGCCGGTGGTGAGCACCACGGAGTAGATCCCGCCCCCCTCCAATTCCCAGGCGAAGCGCGAATCTCCTCCCTCCTCGGGAAGAAACTCGAAAAAATGAGATCGAATCGCCAGCGGCCACCGTCCCGCGAAGGGAATGGTGACAAAGCCCTCCGTAGCCAGCAACCCCTTAGGCTGGATCTCGACCTCCGGAAACGCCCGCGCCAGCTCCGGTAACGAAAGCGCCGCGTGGGCGTCCCCCCAGCAACTGATCAGCCCGAGCCTCGGCCAGATCCGTTTCGGAGGCTCGGGAGACAGCCGCGGGAGCGCCTCCATCAGCAATAGGAGGAAGCTCGGATGCCAGACCGAGATCACGGTCAGATCGCGATGCCGCAGCAGGTGCTCGAGGGTGGCGAGGCGGAAGGCGTCCGGGGCCCGCAGGTGCCGCACCGATCCGGGGACGGCCAGCGTCGCGTCGACCAGGCGGCTCCAGAATCCGCCCAAATATTGGGAATCCTCCTCGAAGCCCACACGCACGGGTCCCGCGGTCCGCTCCTCATCGAGCGCCAGCGGCGTGATCGACCAGTAGGCGCTCCCCGACGCGAGCCGCGGACGGTGGCCGTAGAGATCGACGATCCAGGGCGCCACGGCCCGGCGGATCTCCCGCTGCAGCTCCGACGTGTAAGGGATGAGCTTCGCGGCCGCCGAGGAGCCGCTGGTGGGCTCCAGGGTGCGCACGGGCGAGCGGGTGAGGACGCCGGGCTCTCCCGCCGCGATGCGATCCACCCACGGCGCCATGTCGTCCCAGAGGGTCAGAGGAACGCGCTCGCGGTACTCCTCGGCCGAGCGGATCGCGGCAAACCCGTGGGCGCGACCGAAGGCGGTGTCCGCGTTCCTGCGGAGATAGCCGCTCAATAGGACGCGCTGAATCCGTTCCGGCGCGGCGAGGGCTCGCCGGAATTGAAGATAGCCGGGCAGGTTGGCGGCGAGCCAGGGGAAGCTCAGGAGGGCGGTCAAGAGAGCACACCATGCCGCCACATCCGCCACCCCGCCGCCGTCAGGTTCTCCGCCGAAATCTCCGTCAGGCACGCCAGCTCGTCGCCCTCCCTCCAGCCGGGGTTCTTGGCGAGAAAGAACGCCACGTGCGGGTCCTCCAGCCGCCCCTCGGGCATTTCAGACAGCTCGCCGCGGAGCCGCTGGGGCTCCGGAAAGCGGACGATCCCCTGGTCCTTCATGTACAGATCACCGAGCTTCTCTCTCGCCAGGAAGTCGAGACGGGCCTGCGCCTCCGGCGGCGTCGGAGCGTCCCATCGCGGCCAGAAATCCTTCCAGAAGACCGGCAGGAAGCGGTAGGTGCGGAAGCCGGAGGTGAGCAGGAGCCACCAGAGCCGCCCCTTGGGATGCTCCTCGCGCAGGCGGCGCACGGCGGCGATCCAGCAGCGCGGCAGCGCGGCGCTCCCCCAGGCCGCGGAATCGACGATCGTGTCCCCCGAATAGACCACCGTGCGGACCTCTTCGCCCGGCGGCGTGGACTCGTAGAGGAGGAGCGTCGAAAATCCGCGCAGGCCGGTCTCATCTTCCAGGAGCAGCGCCCAGGTCTTCTCCGCCAGATCGGCGGCGAAGCGCTCGCGCGTGACCCCCTCGAAGGAGGCGGCGAGCAGGCCGAACATGGCCTCCCGCTCAGGAGCCGTCAGCTCCTCCCGGCGGACCAGGCGCCCCCTCACAGCAGCGCGGCCTCGACGTGCGGGAGCCGGCCGTCCAGGGCCGTGATCGCGGCGGCGCCATCCCCCCAATCCACGGTATACAGCACGCTCTCGTAGCGCCGGGGGCGGAAGCGGCGCTCCAGCCAGGGCAGCCAGGGGTGACTCGCGGCAAGACCGATCACCACGTAGACGTAGCGCCGCGCAAAAGCCTCGGCGTACGCGGCCTCCACGAGCGCTTGGAAGATCTCCGGATCGTCTCCATCCACGGCGATATGCGAGAGGTAGGCGTGCGGCAGCCGCTCTCCCGGGTCCGGCAGGCGTGGCATCCCCAGGACCGGCGAGAGACGGTTGATCCACGGCCGCCAGCGGGCCAGACGCGGCGCGTATCCCCGCACCACCACCTGCTTGAAGCCGCTCTGGTCCCACAGCGCCAGGCAACCAATGACGTGGCCACCCCTCACCGCCAGCCGAAAATCCCGCGGCGCCAGGCCCCGGCTGCGCTCGGGAGACATCAGCTCCTCCGCGGTGAAGAACGGCGCCGCCTGATACCGCCGCCGGTTCCGCGCCAGGCAATCCGCCACCTCGGCCATACGCTCGGCCTGGCCGGTCTCGATTTGTAGGGGCGGCCACATAGGGCCGCCCCTACGAAAAAACGCGCCTTTTCTTCCCACCGGCACCACCAGCGTCACAAACCCCGAAAGCTCCCGGTAGCGCGGCAGCCCCGGCACGCCGCCGCCCAGCAGCCGGCGGGCGGTCTCGTTGTCGGCGATGATCGAGGTGAGGTCGAAGGGCGCCTCCTCCGGGCCGCGTAGACCGCGGAGCGCGGCGTAGCCGGCGGCCAGCAGCCGGCGCCGGCCGCGGGCGGCGCGGTCCACCCGGAGCTGGCTCAGATAGCCCAGCCGGCAGGGCTCGCTGTTCACGAAGGCGCTCCAGACGCAGCGGGTGCCCAGCCCCAGGATCCGGCCGGTCGCGGGATCGCGGGCCACGACGGTGGCGTGGGAATCCCCCTCCACGGACGCGGCCAGGAAGGCGTCCGGCTCCCGCTCCAGAGACACCCGGATGGCGCCGTCCATGGGATTGTCGCGCAACAGGCGCCGGATCTCCGGATCGTCCTGGGGACCCGCGAGCTCGACGGTCAGGCGGCTTCCAGCAGCTCGGAGCGCCAATCCTCCGCCCCCAGCGGGAAGTGGTTGCGGCCGTCCACGTCGGCACGGTGCA
>DASXJP010000426.1:0-3104 GCA_036497345.1 Thermoanaerobaculia bacterium | reverse complement strand
GCTAACCACACGCAGGCTTCTTATTCGGAATCCGCTTCCCGCTCAACAGCACCCCAGGCCAAAACCCAAGACGCCGCGAGCCCGAGAAGCAGGCCGCTGACTTCTCTCTTCCTCTATCTGGTTTTCAAAGAACCGACGCCGAGATCGCGGCTCGCGCCGCTTCACGCCGACCTCGTTTCCGAGGGGAGGCGAAGCATAGGGCAGGCTGGCCCGGGTGTCAACCCCTATTGCCGTCCCGACTCGCTTCGTCGTTCGCAGGGATCTCTAACCATTCGCCCGCGACGCTTATTCCGGCCTTCCGGCCGGCCCCACGGGGAACCGAGGTCACTTGGCTGTCAAACCCGCCGCCCCACCGCTCTCTCGTTGCGTTCGCGAGGGGTATAACCCGTCGCAAGGTGGGAGTATTCCATCCGGGTCCCGTTTTGTCAACCACCCCGGCTAGAATCTCCTCCAGATACAATCGCGGCATGAGGAAGCTCGCCTTCGCGGCCCTGGCCTGCCTGGCGCTCACCGTCCCGGGGTGCGGCGGGCACAGCAGCCCGACCGAGCCCAGCGTCCCCACCACGCGGGGGAACTGGATCGGCACCATCACGGGGTCCCAGCCCGGCATCCATCTCCAGGGAACCTGTCCTCTGGAGATGGAGCTCGCCCCCAACTTCAACGGCCATTGGTGGATCGACTGCCCGGGCGCCGGCAGCCAGGGGGAGGTGACCAGTCTGAGCTCGGACGGTGTCCTGGTCATGATCCTCAACACCACCAGCCCGGCCTCCGACTGTCCCTGGACCGGGCTCGTGGCGCCGCCCACGCCGTCCACGCTCAACGGGAGCTTCGAGGCCGACGACTGTAAGGGCGGCCCGCGGAGCACCGGCACGTTTTCGATCCATCGCCGGTAGAGGCTCCGCCAGCGCCCACTCCTTTTGCGGTGCCGCCCTCTCTTGGGCTGAGCCGCCCCACGGGTGGGCACACCGCCCCCAACGGTGGGCACGACCGCCCCACTGCTTTTCTGGTAGCGCCCTCCGGTTCTCCCGCTCTGCCCTCCCGTTCTCCGCAAGCGCCCACTGATCCGGAGACCGCGCCCACTGGTGGGGCCTGTGCGCCCAACGGTGGGCAGCACTGGCGAAGCGGAGGGCGGACATCGCCCAGTGGAGGGGAAGAGCGAAAAAGCAGTGGGCGCTGTCCTGGAAGTGGAGGGGAGACCGAGAGAATCGGTGGGCTCTCCCTCGGAAGCGATGCACCACACTAGGGGTTGAGGTCGGAGGCCACGGACGCTCCGGTTTGCGGTGGACCAAAGAGAAGGCGCCGCCCCGCGATCGTCCAGGGCTCGGTCAGCAGGCGACGCAGGGCCTCCGGGTAGGCCTGGTGCTCGGCCTCCAGGATACGGGCGGAGAGGGCCGCCGCCGTGTCGCCGTCGAGCACCGGGACCGTCCGCTGGACCACGATGGGGCCGCTGTCCAGCCCTTCGTCGACCAGGTGGACCGTGCAGCCGGAGATCTTCACGCCGTGGGCGAGCGCCTGCTCCTGGGCGTCCAAGCCCGGGAAGGCGGGGAGCAGGCTCGGATGGATGTTGAGGATCCGCCGGCGGAAGGCGGCCACGAAATCCGGCGAGAGCAGGCGCATGTAGCCGGCGAGGCAGACCCATCCGACGCCCGACTCCCGCAGGGCGGCGATCACCTTCTCCTCGTGCGCCCGCCGGCCCGGCTCCCCCTTGTGTGGGACCGCTACCGCCGGCAGCCCCAGCTCGCGCGCCTTCGCCAGCCCCGGCGCCTCCGCGACGTTGCTCAGGACCAGGACGATCCGCGCCGGGATCTCGCCGCGCCCGATGGCCGCCTGGAGCGCCAGGAAGTTGCTGCCGCGGCCCGAGAGGAGGATGGCGATGGGGATTGGGGATTTTGGATTTTGGATTTTGGATTCCTCCTTCAGGTGGAGGAGGGGACCTGCGGCGAATCGGTGCCCAGGTCATAGACCACGCCCGACCCGCCCGGCTGGACGGTGCCGATGACCCAGCTCTTCTGCCCCACGGAGCGGAGGAGCCCGAGGATCTCGGCGAGCCCCTTGGGATCGACGGCCAGGATCATGCCGATTCCCATGTTGAAGACGCGCAGCATCTCCTCGGTCTCGACCTCGCCTTTTTCCTGGAGAAAGTGGAAGAGCTCCGGGATGGGCCAGCTCCCCATGCGGATCAGGGCGTGGGTCCCCTCGGGCAGGATGCGCGGCAGATTGTCCGTGATGCCGCCGCCGGTGATGTGGGCCATGCCGTGCAGGGCGCGCTCGCCCAGGATGGGCCGGAGGGCCTTGAGATAGGAGAGGTGGGGCTCCAGCAGCGACTCCCCCACGGTCCGTTTCTTGTCCCACGGCGCCTTGTCGCCGATTTCCAAGCCGGCCTTCTCGAAGACCACCTTGCGGGCGAGCGAGTAGCCGTTGGTGTGGAGGCCGGAGGAGGGGAGCCCCACCAGGACGTCCCCCGCCTGGACCTTGGAGCCGTCGAGCACCTTCGGCCGGTCGACCAGGCCGACGATGAAGCCGACCAGCTCGTAGTCCCCCGGCTGGTAGAAGCCGGGCATCTCGGCGGTCTCGCCACCGAGGAGGGCGCAGCCATTCTCCCGGCAGCCGTCGGCCACCCCGGAGACCAGCTCGACCATCTTCTCCGGCTCCAGCACGCCGGCCCCCAGGTAATCCATGAAGAAGAGCGGCTCGGCCCCCTGCACCAGGATGTCGTTGACGCAGTGGTTGACGAGGTCGCGGCCGACCGAGGAGTAGTCCCCGGCCATCCTCGCCACCACCAGCTTGGTCCCCACCCCGTCGGCCGAGGCGACCAGGACCGGCTCGGTCATCCCCTGGAGATCCGGCCGGAACAGACCGCCGAAGCTGCCGATCTCGGTGAGGACCCCGGGGGTGAAGGTGGACTTCGCCAGCTTCTTGACCCGGGCGAGCCCCTTCTCCTGGGCGTCGATGTCGACGCCGGCGGCGGCGTAGGCGGATTTGGGGGTGGGGGGGGTCATATTGCTGAGGCTCTGGTCCGGAGAACTATATCCTGGCCGCCCCTCCACCTGGGTTCGGTCAACTCACGCGGCGACCGGGTCAAAGATCCTGCCGTCCTTTGCCGC
>DASXJP010000425.1:0-2902 GCA_036497345.1 Thermoanaerobaculia bacterium | reverse complement strand
CCGGGCGGACCGGCGGGGCTCAGGCCGCCCCCACCGCCTCCAGCACCTCCTCCCGCTGCGCATGCGCCAGCAGGATCAGCAGGTCCCCGGGCCGGGCCTCGGCCAGCGCCTTGCGCGCTCCTTCGAGCTCCGAGCCGGCGCGCTCGATGCGCTCGGCGGGGAAGCCCTGGCGGCGGAGCTCGTCCTCCAGGATCGCCGGGATCTCACCCGGCTGGCGGCCGCGGAGCATCTCGGGCATCTCCTTGAGGATGATCCGGTCCGGCGCGAAGGAGAGAGCGGCGCGGGCGAGGTCACGGATGGCCCCCTCGCCGCGGTCGCCGGCGTGGCCGAGCAGCAGCAGCCGGCGCTCGGCGGGAATGGACTTCACGACCTCCAGCAGGGCCGCCAGGCCGTGGGGATTGTGGGCGTAGTCGACCAGGACCCGGAAGCCGTCCCGTTCGAGCAGGTTGGCCCGTCCTGGATTGTCCTCCGGCCGGGTGCCGAACCGCCGCAGGCCCTTCGCCATGGCGTCCACGGGGACCCCGATCGCCGAGGCCATCGCGATCGCCGCCAGAGCGTTGGCCACGTTGTGCCGGGCGGCGCCGCCGAAGGTGATGGGGATCCGGTCGACGGTCTCGATCTCGATCCGCTCGCCCCCCCGCGCCAGCACGAGCGACCTCCCGTCGAGAAAGCACGCCTCGCCGCCGACGTCCAGGGCCCGGCGCACGACTGGATTCTCGGGATCGAGGCTGACCCAGAGGATGGGCGAGCGCAGGCCCCCTGACGCCGCGACCAGCTCGGGATCGTCGGCGTTGAGCACGATCCGCCCCCGCGGCCCCACGGCGCGGGTGACCACCAGCTTGGCCGCCGCGAGCCCGGGGAGATCGAGGATGCCGAATTCGCCCAGGTGATCGGCGGCGATGTTGGTGACCAGGGCGGCGTCGGCGCGGTCGACCGCGAGCCCCCGCCGCAGCAGACCGCCGCGGGCGGTCTCCAGGATGGCCACCTCCACCCGCCGGTCGCGCAGCAGCATGCGCGCCCCGCCGGGCCCCGAGAAATCGCCCCGCTCGGCCACCTCGCCGCCGACCTCGACCACGTCCGTCGTGGTGGTGCCGGCCATCTGCTCCGAGGCGTCGACGAGGGCCGCGAGGAGCCGGACGGTGGTGGTCTTGCCGTTCGTCCCGGTGACCAGCAGCACGGGGACGTCGTGGACCTTGCTCCAGTCGATCTCCGCCGGATCGGGGAGGGAGCGCGCGGGCCAGGTGAGCGACCCCCTGCCGAGCCCCACGGAGACGGCGCGGTCGTCCGAGAGGAAGGCCACGCCGTGGGCCGCGGCGCTGGCCTGAAGGGTGAGGAGGGCGGGGTTGGCCTCGCGGCCGATCTCGTCGCGCAGCCTTGCCGCCGCCATCCGGAAGTCCGGCGCCTCCCGTCCCGTCACCGCCGCCTCGGCCGCCTCCCACGCCCAGTCGTTGATCTCGGTCGCGGTATAGAGGCCGTCGATGGGGGCGGTGATCGCCAGGCTGGCGCCGCCGGGGAAGGGCCGGGCGGCGATCTCGGCGCCCGTCCACCCCACCGCGTCGAGCATCCGCCGCACGTGGGCCGCCCAGGCGGCGATGGCCATCTCCGCCTCCTCCGGAGACAGCGCCACCTCCAGGATCGCCCCGGGGCGGTCCAGCAGGAGGTTGGGGCCGGTCAGCCGGCGGGAGTCGAGGAGCTCCATGGGGGGAGAAGAGTAGCAAAAGGGGCATGGCCCTCGCGCCGGCCCCAGGGAAAGGAGGGACCAGGGGAGGCGGCCCCGCACCCGCTCCCCTGGTACGTCACTTGTCAAAGATCCGATCGCGACTCCCATCGACGCCGGAGTCGCGCGAACAGAGGGTCTACGGATCTCGGAGCCCTGGCATCCAAGCGCCCAGGAGCGCTCTGGGAGATGTCCCGCCACCGCTGCGGCTGGGTCATCCGCCTTTCGGCGTGGACGACTCGCCTTTCGGGGCGAGCCATTCGCCTTGAAAGGCGAACCGTCCGCCTCGAAAGGCGAGCCGTTCGCCTCCAAAGGCGAGCGCTCGGGATCTGAGGCGAGCGGCGCAGGATTCGGCGGTGGTCATCCGCCTCGAAAGGCGAGCCGTCCGTCTCGAAAGGCGGGTGCTCCGGATTCGGGGCGAATGGCGCACGCCGGATCTTGGGAGGGGCAGGCTCCGGTGGTTCCCACCGGTCTCCCGGGGCGGGCTCCGTGGGGGTTCCTCCCATAGCGCGGCCTCTCAGGCCGCCTCGGGATGGATTCTCCGTCTCAAACCCAGGGCGATGCCCTGGGCTGAGGGAGAGCGGCCCGTTCGGGCCTCAAGCCCGGCCCAACGGGCCGGGCTTGTCAGGTGCTCTGAGGCAGAGTGTAGCTGTTCGTGTAGATCCGCTCAGGTCATTCGCTCGCCAGAGGCTGGAGAGCCTGCATGATGTCGATGGCGCGCTGCGCATCGACCCCCTGACGCCCAGGGAGGGTGCCTGTGGCTGTCTCGCGGCGTATCCGTTCCGGGTGGTGCGGTCCCGGTAGGGGGCCTGGCGCTGCCCTCCGGCCCCCCCCGAGGCGGGTCTGGGCTCAACGGTCCCACCGACCCCATCCGTATACCAGGGCGCCTCGAGCCGCTGACTCCGAGATCCTCCCGAAGAGGCCGAAGCTGTTCTTTGACAATTGATGCAAAGTTTCATCCGGGGCGGATGAACGGGGCTCTTCCGCGTTGCGCGGCCGGGGGAAGCCCCGTCTTTTGTCGTCGGATCAGAGCTTGTGTGTCCCGTCGAGCTTACTGAGATCCCAATCGAAGGTCCCCAAGGGCAGGTGGCCGGCTTTCCGCGCAACCTCCAGGATCAGGCAGTCTGAGAAACCCAGAGCCGGCCGTTTTCGGAATTGTCCGAGCGCCGCCTCGACGGTGTCGGC
>DASXJP010000424.1:0-12236 GCA_036497345.1 Thermoanaerobaculia bacterium | reverse complement strand
CGGGCTGGTCAGGAACTGCTGGAATTCCGGGTTGCGGTCGAGATGGCTCACCAGCCCGGCGAGCTCCTCCTCCAGCGCTTCGGCCTGCCCCTGCTCCTCGGCGACGCGCAGCATCACCGCGGCATAGAGGCGGCCGATCTCCCGTTGGCGTTCGTCGATGCTCGCCATGGCTAGTGCGCCCTTTTCTCTCTCTCTTCGCCGATGGCCTCGATCGCGTCGGAGATCAGGCGCTCGTGGTCCTCGGGCGTCAACTGGCGGCGGAGGACGTGCTCCGCCATGCTGGTCGCCAGGCGGGCCGACAGCTCGTAGAGCTCGCGGGTGGCGGTGACGGTGGCGATGTGGATCTCGCGGCGGGCGCGTTCGACCATCTTGTCGGACTCGGCCTTGGCGGCGGCCTCGATCTTGCGCCTCACCACGTCGGCGTCGCGCCGGCCCTCCTCGATGATCGCCGAGGCCTCGGCCCGCGCGTTGGCCAGCCGCTCCTCGTACTGCTTCAGCCGCGCCTCAGCCTCGTCGCGGCTGCGCTGGGCCTTGGCGAGCGCCTCGTGGATGAAGCTCTCGCGCGTCTGCAGCGTGCTGAGGATCGGCCCCCAGGCGTACTTGCCGAGGACGACCAGCACGAGGCCGAAGATCAGGATCGTCCACACGGAGTTGCCGAGGTCGCCCGCGAACAGGCTGGGCGGGGCCTCGCCGGCCCCCTCCGCGGCCAGCGCGGGGAGCGCCATCGTGGTCAACGCGGCCAGTAGAAACAACGCTCTTTTGATCATGCCGTTCGCTCGCATTCAATGCCCCTCCCCGTCCGCGGAAAGGGGCGGATTCCAGTGCGCCTGGTCTCGCCTCAGAGCGAGGCCAGCAGGCCGACGACGACGGCGAACAGCATGGCGCCTTCGATCAGCGCGGCGGTGATGATCATCGCCGTGCTGATCTGGCCGGCCGCTTCCGGCTGGCGGGCGATCGACTCCACCGCGCTGCCGCCGATGCGGCCGATGCCGAGGCCGCCGCCGAGCAGGGCCAGGCCGGCGCCCAGCGCGCCTCCCGCCTTGCGGGCGCCGTCCGTGGTGATCAGGCCGCCGGCCTGGCCGGCGTTGGCCGTGCCGGCCCCCGCCTGCGCGTGGACCGGAGCCACGGAAGCGAACATCAGCACGAAGCCGAGAGCGATCATCATCAACGCGATTCTGGCGGTTCTCTTGCTCATCGAAAAATCCTTTCCTAGGGTCGGTACGCCCCTGCTCCCTCCGGGGCGAGCAGTGTCGATCAGTGCGCCTGCGCCCCCTTGGCCTGACCATGGTCGTCGTGGTGATGGAAGACGATCGACTGGCCGATGAACAGGGTCGTCAGGAAGGTGAAAATGAACGCCTGTAGAAACGCGACGAAGAGCTCCAACAGGTTGATCCCGATACTGCCCAGCACCACCGGCACGGCGACACCGAGCGCGGACGCGATGCTCTTCGCCGCGGCCGAGAAGATGAAGCTCAGCAGCACCGCCAGCAGCACGTGGCCGGCGATCATGTTGGCGCAGAGGCGGACGATCAGCGCGAAGATGCGGGCGACGAGGCCGATCACCTCGATCGGCACCAGCAGCCACGCGAGCCACCAGGGGCCGGGATTGAAGTGGGTGAAGAAGTCCCTGCCGCCCAGCCGTACGCCGTTGACGATCACCATCCCCAGCGTCATCAGGGCCATCGTGCCCGTGATCCAGGGGTTCGCCGTCGCCGACCCGCCGATGGGCACGTGGAACAGCATCTTCGTGATCCCGGTGATCGGCAGCAGGCCCAGCACGTTCACCGTCAGGACGAAGAAGAAGACCGTCCAGACGAACTTGATGAAGCGGTCGGTGTACTCGCCCATCAAGGGGCGCGCGACCTCATTGCGGAGGTACTCGCAGATCGCCTCGAAGGCGTTGCCCGCCCCGGTGGGCACCATCGCGTCGACCTCGCCCGTTCCCCGGCGGCGGCGCACCGAGACCGGCACGAACAGGATCAGCAGCAGCGCCGCGAGCATCATCAGCACGATGTGGCTGTCCAGCAGCGTGATCTTGTCGCCCTGCGTCAGCCACCCGAGGTGGGCCGGAATCTGGATCATCGGATGCCGCACGATGTGCTCGAGCGGATTTTCTGCCAGCATTGCGAGGACCATTCTTCCGTCTCCCATTCCGAATCAGACACCGCGGACCGCGTACCGGACGTCGAGCGCGAGCTGCGCCGCGTACCCCAGCGCGATCCAGACGATCAGGGGGCGCGTCGCGAAGGCTCCGGAGAGCCCCGCCGAGACCCCCAGGACCACCAGCGCCGCGAGGCGGATCGCCGTCGAAAGCAACCCCTGGACCGGCGAGGGCGCGGCCCCCGACCGCCGGGCCAGCAGGACGGGCAACGCGCCCACCGCCGAGGCGATCAACCCGATGACGAGCCCCGCGATCATCGCGGGGAGCGCGCCGTCCCCTCCCAGCCGCCGCGTCGGCGCGTATCCCAGGAGGGCGGCGGCGACACCGATCGCGACCGCCCACAGCAGAAACCGCAGGTACTCCGCGGCCGGCGACCGGGAGGCGCTCATCGCGCCCCGTCGCCGTTCGTCTTCTTGCTCTCGTTCGCCGGTCCCCGGGTGGCGAGCAGCGTCTGGCGGATCAGGTTGTACATGCCGCCGACCAGGCCCAGGATGGCGCCGATCAGTGCTCCCCAGGGGGCGGACCTGAAATGACGGTCCACAAGATACCCCACAAATACGAACCCGCCAACCGCCGCCGCCAGCTCGAAGCCAATGCCGGCCAGCTTGGACCAATCGCTTCCGGGCTTCGGTTCCTCAGGCATGAAGATCTCACCGCTTCCGCGGGACCGCTCTCCGGCCTCCCGCACCCTTCCGAGCGAGCAGACCATATCAGGTCCCGGCGAGCTTGTGAAGACCTTCACAAGCTCCCGGCGAGCGCCTCTTACCGGAGGCTAAGAGCCGGGCTCCCGGCCTACAAGTTGGACCTTGGTCTCACTGCTCCCGCCACCGGGCAGGACTTCAACCCCGGATCACCGGGAGCAGCGAAGGGGCGGGAAGGTCGAGCGGCACCGGGATCCGCTGCGTCAGGATCTCGCGCTGGCGGTGGACGAGCTCCTCGAGGGACATCTGGGAGAGGATGCGCTCGACCTCCTTCTTGACCGTCAGGAAGACCTCGCGGATGGCGCAGAACTCGGTCCCTAGGTCGATCGTGCAGGGGAGGGAGAGGATCTGGTCGATCCCCGTGGTCTGCCCCTCCAGCGTCACCAGGATGTCGCGCAGAGTGATCTGGGAGGCCGGCCGGCCGAGCACGTGTCCGCCCTGGGGCCCGCGGTTCGACTGGATCAGCCGGTCCTTGGAGAGCAGGGCGAGGATCTGGCGCAGATAGGGCTCCGGGATGCCCTGATGCTGGGCGATCTCGTGGCTCGTCACCGGCCCCTGATCCGAGTGCATGCCGATGTAAAGCATCGCCCGAATGCCGTACTCGCCTTTGGTGGAGATCTTCATGTCACGTTTCCGTCAAAAGTCTAACACACCACCGGCCCATTGGCGTCCCGCGCGTCCGGCCCGTTCGGCCTCGACGAGATCCGGCAGCTCCAGGAGGTCGCGCAGGTCCCCCCCTCCGGTGTTGCGGGTGAGATGGAGCGCCCGCATTCCGGCCGCGACCGCCCCCTCGACGTCCTCCAGCCGGCCGTCTCCCACGTGGAGCACCGCCGCGGGCTCGACCTCCAGCTCGGTAAGGGCATGGAGGAAGATCCGCCGGTCCGGCTTCTCCACCCCCACCTTCTCGGAGTAGGTGATGGTACCGAACGAAGGTGCGATCCCCAGGTCCGCGAGCAGGCCGGGGAGGCGGTGGTCCCAGTTGCTCACCACGCCGAGCCGCACCCCCCGGCGGGCCAGGGCGGCCAGCACGCCCGGCACCTCGGGGTAGACCTCCCAGGCGGCCGCCGTGCCGAAGCGATGGAAGAGCTCGGCCGCCGCGAACCGCGACGGGGGAGGGGCCTCCTTCAGCTCGCAGACCCGCTCAAGGAAACGCGACCACCAGCCGCGCTCCCCTTCCGGATGGG
Source organism: Thermoanaerobaculia bacterium (assembly GCA_036497345.1). Classification (GTDB taxonomy): domain Bacteria; phylum Acidobacteriota; class Thermoanaerobaculia; order Multivoradales; family UBA5704; genus DATARR01. The sequence continues at coordinate 8,190 of DASXJP010000424.1, read as the reverse complement.
TGGAGAAGCGGTCGCGCCCCGGATCGGCGCTGCACGAGAGCTCCTGCCAGACCACCGAGATCAGCCGCCGCGCCTCCTCGGCGTCGATCTCCAGGCCGTGCCGGTTGAGCACCTCGGCGTAGATCTCCCCCAGCCGCGGGCTGTGGATCAGGGTGTGGGTGACGTCGAAGGTCACAGCCTCGATCATGGCTTGAGGATACCCCTACCCGGGCTGTGATAGGTTGCCCGCGATGCGCTCCTCCGTCCTCCGCGCCGCCCTCGCCCTCCTCCTCTTCTCGGGCTGGATGGCGCTGCTCTTCCGGGGCTTCGCGCTCGGGGGCGGCGCGCATCTGCTGCTGGCGGTGGGACTGGCCTTGTTTCCGTGGCGGGCCGCCCGAGCCCTCACTCCCCCAACCCCCTCTCTCCCGTCCCCTCCCCCCTCCCTCACCGGGAGAGAGGGGGCTTAAGAGAGATTTTCCACCGGATTCGCCAGCACCCCCACCCCCGACACCTCCACCTCCACCCGGTCGCCGTCCACCAGGGGGCCGACTCCCGACGGGGTGCCGGTGAGCATCACGTCGCCCGGCTCCAGGGTCATCATCCGCGAGACGTAGAGGAGCAGGTCCACGATGGGGAAGGCCATCATCCGGGTGTGGCCGCGCTGGCGCTCGGCGCCGTTGACCCGGGTGACCACCTCCAGGTCCTCCAGGTCGGCGCCGAGCCGGATCGCCGGCCCCAGGGGGCAGAAGGTGTCGAACCCCTTGGCGCGGGTGAACTGGACGTCCTTCTTCTGGAGATCGCGGGCGGTGACGTCGTTGGCGCAGGTCACCCCCAGCACGGCGTCCCGAGCCTCCGCGGCCGAGGCGCCGCGGCGGAGCCGGTGGCGCAGCACGATCGCGATCTCCCCCTCGTGCTCCACCCGCTGGCTCTCCGGCGGCAGCACGATCGGCACGTTGGGGCCGATCATCGCCGAGGGGGCCTTGAGGAAGAAGAGCGGCTCCGGCGGCACCTCGTTGCCGAGCTCCCTGGCGTGCTCGGCGTAGTTGCGGCCGATCGCCACGATCTTGCTGGGGCTCACCGGCAGGAGGAAGGTGGCCGTGGAGCGGTCGAGCTCGCGGCCGAATTCCCAGCCGCCCGGGAGGGTCTCGTAGGGGTTCGAGTAGAGGATGCGCAGCCGGTCCGGGTCTGCTGGATCGGCGGCGGCCCAGAAGCCTTCGGGTGCGATGCGGTAGAGCAGCATGCCGCGAATTCTATCTGAGCCGCCCCGATCCCTCGGGTCCGGGGGTCACCCGATGACGAGCGTGTCGCCGGTACGCTTGAACTGCTTGCCGATGTGGGCTGCGTATGCGCTGGAGGCCGCGCTGACGCTGCCGATCTCCCCTCCGGAGTTGAAGTCGTGGTCCCCCTGGAGAGTGAGGTTCTCGGCCGGCTTCTGGCCCAGGAAGAACAGCGTCACGGTCAGCATGGCGGTGTTCTGGGCCTCCGTGCCTTTGTGCACGACCCGTTTGGTGCTGGCGTATTCGGCGACGTGCTTGCCTTCCTGAAATACCTCGCCGCCCTCGAATTGCCAGCGCCCGGCGGCGTCATCCACATTGGTGAGGCTCTCCCGCTTCAAGGTCAGGTTCATAAGCTCTCCTTCGTCTCATGGGGTCGTTACGAGCGCTCCGTCATGGAACCTGAGCTTTAACTGTCGGTCACGAGGTAAATATCTCACCCCGTCGAATGCTGGATCGCGGAGTCGGGTAGGATACCCGCTCTCGGAAGGGAACCGATGCCGCGCCGCCTCCTCCTGATCAGCAACTCCACCAACCACGGCCAGGGCTATCTCGACCACGTCCTGGGTGAGATCGACGATTTCCTGGGTCCCGTCCGCCGCCTCCTCTTCGTCCCCTTCGCCGTGAAGGACCGGGCGGGGTACGGCGCCCGGGTGCGGGACCGGCTGGCGGCGATCGGCGTCGAGGTCGCCACCCTGACGGCCGACGAGGCGGGCCGGAGTATGGTACGAGAGGTGATTTTCACCTGCGCCGGGAATACCTTCCGGCTTCAAGTGACATTGGGTCAATGCTACAATTTGATGGGACCCAAGCAAAGGGGAGATTATGGAGAAACCGGTATTTCTGTCATATAAATTCAACGAAGACGCAGCCGAACAACTCAAAGGCCTTATTGTAGAAGTAATCCACCAGCTACGCCGCCTGACGATCGTGGACGGCAAAACCCTCGATCTTGAAGACAGTTTCTCGAAAACCATAACTGATTTCATCAAAGATCAGTCCGCTTGCCTGATAGCAGTTTTCACAAACGGGAATCACAAGAACAGCAATGTTCTATATGAATTAGGAGTTGCAGTCGGCTCCGGAAAAAGAGTCATTATAGTTGCGGAAAATATAGGCGTCGTCCCCACTATGCTGAGAATGCACCCTGTGATAACTCCTAAATCAAAACTTGCATGGTTCAAAGATTTCCAGGCGGAGCTAGAAAAGAAACTCCGATCAATATTCCAGCTTCCAGAAGATCATTTTATAGAAAATAAACTGAGAAGGAGATATTCGACCGAAGAGCGCCGCCATATGAAAAACATACAACCCCTAGAATTGCCTATGTCCTGCATTAGGGCGGGGGATCTAAGAAAGGCGGAAACAATTTTGACGCGGCATCTTAGAGAAGATCCAGGCGATCTTGATTCGATGTTCTTACTTAGCGAAGCATACTACCTAAACGGCTGTTCAACCGAAGATCCGCAAGAGCGAGAGATGTTTTTTCGCAAACAGCTATCCCTAACTCTTCAAGGCTTAAACATCAATCCGGGCCATGTCCTCTGCCTTAGCTCAAGAGCCGCTGCGCACATGCGACTAGGAGAGTTTGAGCTAGCTCAAGAACATCTTGACAAGCTTCTATCTCTTGATAGCGGATTTTCAGTTGCCCATTATAACGCAGCCTGCTTGGCAGCATTAACAGACAATAAGAGCAAAACCTTACAGCATCTATCAGCAGCAATCGCAATCAATCCTGAGTGGAAATCATTTGCCAAGGAAGATCCAGACTTCACTTCGTATTTCCACGACGTGGAGTGGCAAGAACTTGTTTATTGAGTGGATATTTCTTTGGCCTGGCTGGGGATTTGCTGGACGACCTGCTGTAAGAGGATGTCTCGAAAGTGGATCAGCCTCGCAAGCGGGGCCGGCGGCTCAACCGTTCCGCGGAACGGCTGGCTGAGCAGGGACGTCTCGGCTACCGGCTGCGGAACCGGCGCGCGAAAATGACGGGGGCGCCATCCGGCTGTCCATCGCCCCAGACGACGACCCACCGGCCGCCGGGGAGGATTCCGGCCGCATCTTCGAAACGGAACAACGTCGGGCCGTCCTCGTTGACCTGGAGCGCGGAGCCGGGGGGCGTGCCGTCCCGGGAGTAGCGCCGGGTGAGGACGTCGCGGATGGTGCCGTTGGAGCTCTCGCGGTGCCAGGACAGCACGAAATTGCCGCGCCCCCCCACGGCGAAAGCGTCCGGCACGGCGTTGCCGTCCCCCGGGGGCACAGAAAAGATCCGGCCGAGGGGTTGGCCGGCCGCCGAAACCCAGCGGCCGGACGGCGAGCTCGTCCCCGGGGCGCCGAAGATCTGGCTCCAGACCACCAGGACGTTGCCGTCGCCGTCGACACCGGCGAAGATCATGAGGAGAGGGTCGTCCAGACCGTCGAACCGGAAGCTCCCCGCCACGTCGAGGGTCTTGCCCCGCGGAGAGCCGTCGGGCGCGAACCGCCGGAGCGCGACGCGGGAGACGCGGTCCCGGGGGTTGCGGGCCGGCGAAAGGTCCTGCCAGGCCACGGCGAATGAGCCGTCAGCAGCCGCCGCCACCGTGGCGCGGACGCCGGACGGGGCGACCAGGACGGCGGGACCGAGCGGCGCGCGGTCCGGTCCGTAGGCGCGGGCCCAGACCGGCGGCAGCCCCGTGTCGAAGCCCTGGCTCCAGGCCAGCACGACTCCGCCGTCGCCGGCCGTGGCCATCGACACCACGTCTCCGGGAGACCGGACCACGACGGCGTCACCTCTGGCCGCACCCTCGGGCGTATACCAGCGGACTTTGAGCGTCAGGACAGTGCTGGAAGGGGTCTGGCGCCACTGACTGAACGCCACGGCGAAGGAGCCGTCGCCCATCAGCGCGACCGCGGAGGAGGTCGCGAAAGGTGCCACCTGATCCGCGACCTGGATCTCGCCGGTCGCCGGCCGTCCATCCGCGCCGAACCGCCGCGCGTAGAGACGCCCTTCGGTCCCAGGATTCCCGGATTCCAGGGTCCCACCGGCCCAGGTGACCACGAAGTCGCCCGCGCGGTTGGTCGCGACGTGTGGCGACGTCTCGAACGCCTCCCTCCGGACGTTGACCTGGAAGGGGTCGTCGAGGGGGCGCTGGGCCTGGAGAGGGCCGGAGGCCGTGAGAAGCAGCAGGACGATCAGCAGGCGGCGAACGGTGCTCATGATGAGGTCCCCTACCGTTTCCGGAACCGTTGCGCCAGGATCTCCTCGGCGAATCCCGACCAGACCAGGACGAAATTGCCGTTGGCGTCGCTCGCCACCAGGGGGCCCCGTCCTTGCGGATCGACCGAAAGCGGCTGGCGGAGCGGCGCGCCGTCCGCGGTGAAGCGCTGCGTGAGGATTCCGGGCGGATTCAGGGAGGGCTGATCCCAGGCGATGACGAAGTTGCCGGCCCAGTCCATCGCCAGATCGAAAGATTGCGTCCGGTCGCCGGTCAGCCTCAGCAGCCCGGTCCGCGGCGTGCCGTCCGCGGCGAAGCGCCGGGCGACGACGCCCGCCTCGGTCTCCCGGCTTCCTCCGGTGCCGAGAATGCCGGCGCCATACCAAAAGACGAGGAAATTGCCCTCCTGGTCCTCCGCGATCCCGAGGCTGTGGAGGACGTCGCGCAGCCGCCCCTGGACGGCGATCCGGTCTCCCGACGGCGCGCCGTTGGCGTCGAACCGCTGTGCGAAGAGGTAGTAATCGGCGATGTGCGGCTGATCCGGGACTTCCTGCGGGACGATCCAGGCCGTCACGAAGCCGCCATCCGGCCCCGCCGCGATCACGGGGGAGGTCCCCCGCGCGAAGCGGCGCTCCGGTCCGTCCGGCTCGCCGTCGGCACCGAGGATCCGGGTGAATAGCTTGGAATCGTTGCGCGCGAAGACCAGGGCGAAGCCCCCCTGCGGCCGGGCGGCGACGCTGTAGGGGTTCCGCTCGATCTGGCGCGCGACCACGCTCTCCCCCTCGAAGGCGCCGTCCGGCCCGTAGCGGCGGGCCACGAGATCCGGAAACACGGGGAAGACCACGAAGAACGAGCCGTCCGCCATCATCACGGCCTTGGCGGGGTTGTCGTCCAGGGGGTCTTGGGCCACCAGGATCTCCCCCGTGACGGGCGTGCCGTCGGCCGCGAACCGCCGGGCCAGGATCGTGCGGCTCTCGCCGGTCTGCGGAGGCACGTTCACCCAGGTGACCACGAAGTCGCCCCGCGCGTCCATCGCCAGATCTGTCGCAAACTGCAGACCCGCCGTCTGAACGTTGACCACGAACGGCGGCCCGGCAGGCCGCTGGGCCCCGGCGAGGACGGGAACGGCGAGGCCCAGCAGCACCAGGATCAGACCGCGGATCCCTTGAGGTTTCTTTGACATGAAGCTCCTGCCTCCCACTTCTATTTCCGGTCGAACCGCCGGGCGAAGATGCCGCTGGGGGTCGCGTCCGGCAGGCTCTGCCAGACTACGACGAAACCGCCGTCGGCGCCGATCCCCACCTGCGGGGCCGCCTGGGAGCCCTTGGCGTGCTGGTTGACCCGCAGTTGCGGCCCGAGGGGAGCGCCGGTCGACTTGAAGCGGCGGGCGAAGACGTTGGTGCCCTGGGACCCGGGGTCCGGAGCCTCCCACACCAGCACGAAATTGCCCTTGCCGCCGATCGCGGCGTCGAAGTTGGCGCCCGCGGTCATGTGCAGGAGCCCGTCGATGGGCTGGGCGTCCGAGTTGTACCGCCGCCCGAGGACGGTCGTGCCGGAGCTCCAGAGGATGAGGAAGTTGCCGTCGTCGTCCTTGCCGATGCGGAGGTCGCCCGTGCCGGCGCCGGAGCCCACCGTGAAGATCCCGCCGACCGCGCCGCCCTGCGGAGTGAACCGCCGCGCCAGGATCTCGCTCTTCTTCCAGGTCACCACGAAGCCGCCCTGGGGTCCCACGGCCACGGCCGGATCGGCCCCCGCCGGATCGACCACGATCTCACCCCCCGCGGAATGGTTCGGCTTGAAGACCCGGGCCCGGACGGAGGGCGTGCTCCCCTCCCAGACCGCCACGAAGCCGCCGTCCCCCCGGGTGGAGAGCGAGAAGTCGGGGGCGAAATTGCGGGTCACGATCGCGTCACTGCCGTTCGCGTCGCCCCCGGGGGTGTACCAGCGGGCCGTCAGGGCCTGACCGGCGCCGTCCGGCTTCGGGAAGAGCACCACGAACGAGCCGTCGTCCATGATCGCGACCGCGGAATTGGCGGCCATGTTTTCGGCTTGGTCCGAGACCACGATCTGCTCCGTCGCGGCCGTGCCGTTGGCGTTGTAACGGGCCGCATACAGGGAATATCCATTGTCCTGCGCATGGGCACCGACCCAGGTGACCACGAATTCGCCGAGCGCGTTCGCGGCCAGGTGCGGGAACCGCTGGGCCGCTCCGGCGGTGCTCACCGGGAGATCCCCGCCCAGGGGGTGCTGGGCGAGCACAAGGGTTGGGATCATCAGGAACAGCAATGCCAGAATCGGAATCCGAACGGTTTTCATAGTGCCACCTTTGAGCGCGGCCCCCGGTCGGGAAAGCCGCTGTGGAAGGTGATTGGTACTGCTCCAATCACAGGAGGCGTTTTTTGATTGGAAATGTCGTCAGGATGATCGATCATGGCGTGGCGGCACCCCCGCCCGGGCATGAATGCCTGGGCGGCCCCACCCGCCCTCCCACCCCCTGCCCACCCTTCCGGGGGGCCCCCTCCGCTCCGTCGCGGTATAGAATCGGCCCGCCATCGGCAGCAGACTCTCGGGAGGAGCCCATGATCCCCGTCAAGCCCCACGTCGCCGAAAAAGCCTACGTCAAGAATCTCAAGGAGTACGAAGAGATGTACCGGCGCTCGGTCGAGTCGCCGGAGGACTTCTGGCGCGAGCAGGCCGGCATTCTCGACTGGTACTACCCGCCCCGCAACATCATGGACGTCGATCCAGAGGAGGTGGACTTCGCCTGGTTCTCCGGCGGCCGCCTCAACGCCTGCTACAACTGCGTCGACCGCCACCTGAATACGCGCGGCGAGCAGACGGCCATCATCTGGGCCGGCGACGAGCCGGGGGAGTACCGCTACATCTCCTACCGGGAGGTGAAGCACAACGTCGCCCGCATCGCCAACGTCCTGCTCGCCCATGGAGTCAAGAAGGGTGACCGGGTAGCCATCTACCTGCCGATGATCCCGGAGCTCCCCTACGCCATGCTCGCCTGCGCCCGCATCGGCGCCGTCCACTCGGTGGTCTTCGCCGGCTTCTCGGCGGAGTCGCTGCGCGACCGCATCCTGGACGCCGGCTGCAAGGTGGTCTTCACCGCCAACGAGGGGCTGCGCGGCGGCCGGCGCATCCCCCTCAAGGCGACCGTCGACCACGCGATCGAGGGGATGTCGCTGGTCGAGAAGGTGTTCGTCGCCCGCCGCACGGACAGGGACGTGCCGATGCATCAGGGCCGCGATCTCTGGCTGGAGGAGGAGATGGAGAAACACCGCTCGACCTGCCCGGTCGAATGGATGGCCACGGAAGACCCGCTGTTCATCCTCTATACCTCGGGCTCGACGGGAAAGCCCAAGGGGGTGCTCCACACCACGGGCGGCTATCTCGTCTACGCCGCCATGACCCACAAGTACGTCTTCGACTACCACCCCGGGGACATCTACTGCTGCGCGGCGGACATCGGCTGGGTCACGGGCCACAGCTACATCCTCTATGGACCGCTGGCCAACGGCGCCACCACGGTGATGTTCGAGTCGGTGCCGAACTACCCCGACGCCGGGCGCTACTGGCGGATGGTCGACGATCTGGGCATCAACATCTTCTACACCGCCCCGACCGCCATCCGGGCGATCGCCAGCGCCGGCGACACGTGGGTAAAGAAGTACAAGCGGGACTCGCTGCGCATCCTCGGATCGGTCGGCGAGCCGATCAACCCCGAGGTGTGGACG
>DASXJP010000423.1:0-26865 GCA_036497345.1 Thermoanaerobaculia bacterium | reverse complement strand
CACCACGATCAGGTCGGCCATGCGCACGGTCGAGAAGCGGTGTGACACCAACACCGTGACGCGGCCGTGCGCGCCGGTGGCGTGGGCCGCACCCGCGAAGCGCTCGAAGAGCGCGTGCTCGGTCTCGGCATCGAGCGCGGCGGTGGGCTCGTCGAGCATGAGCAGCAGCGGCTCCTCGCGCATGAAGCCGCGGGCCAGCGCGAGCTTCTGCCACTGGCCGAAGGAGACGTCGACGCCGCCGGGCCAGGTGGGCCCAAGCTGGGTTTCGAGCCCGGCCGGCCAGCGCGCCACCACGTCCTCCGCCCCGGCCCGCTCCACGGCGCGGACCACGGCGGGCTCCTCGTCGAGCCGGGGGACGTCCCCGACGCCGATCGACTGCCGCGCGGGGAGCTCGAAGCGGAAGAAGTCCTGGAAGGCGCCGGCGAGGCGCTCGCGCCAGTCGTCGGCCCGCATGCGCGCCAGCGGCTGGCCGTCCACCAGGATGGCGCCCGAGGTGGGCTCGTAGAGCTTGGCCAGCAGCTTGACGAGGGTGGTCTTGCCGGCGCCGTTCTCGCCCACGATCGCGATCACGGTGCCCGCGGGCAGCTCGAGGGTCACGTCCTCCAGCACCAGACGGTCGGTGCCGGGATAGGCGAAGGAGACGCGATCGAGCCGGATGCCCTCCTGGAGCCGCGCCGGCACGGGCAGGTCCGCGTCGGCGACCAGGGAGGCCGCGTAGTCCTCCAGCCAGGCGAGGCGCCGGGAGCCGTCCATCCAAATTCCTCTCAGGAAGCCGATCTCCCCCACCGTGGCGCCGATGTAGGCGGAGAGGCGCGCGCCGGCCGCGAGGACGAGCAGCACGTCGCCCGCGGGGGCGCGGAGCCCCACCGAGACGAAGGCCACCGCGCCGGCCCAGGCGCTGCCGAAGATGGCCCAGGCGAGCGTATGCCAGGCGGCCGAGCCCCAGCGGGCGGCGGCGATCGGTCCATACCAGCGCTCCCAGGCCGCGCGACGCCCCTGAGCCAGCCGGTCGCCGATGCCGGTGACGCGCACCTCTTTGCCGGGCGCGGCCGTGGTGGCCAGGGTGAAGAGATGCCGCGCCAGGCGGGCCGACTGCGCGCCGCTCTCATAGGCGGCGCGCTCGACCGCGGGCCGCCAGGTGGAGGTGAGCACGGTGGGCAGCGCGAAGACGGCGAGCAGCGCGAGCGCCGGGTGGATGGAGACCAGCAGGGCGAGCGTCACGCCCAGCCGCAGCAGCCAGCCGCAGGTGGAGAAAACCGACATGTACATGTGATCGAGCACGAACACCTGATCGCGCAGCACCGCGAGGCGATCGAGATATTCGGGGCGCTCCTGATGGGCGATGGTGGCCACCGACGCCTGCAGCCGGGCCACGTGGGCCTCGAGCGCGATCGTCACCTTGTCGCGGAAGCGGCGCTGCACGCGGGTGCTGACCGTGCGCAGCAGCCAGGTGGCGACGGCGGAGACGCCGAGCGCGATGGCGGCGAAGCGCACGCGCCCGGCGTCGTGGCCGAGCGCCCCCTCCCCCAGCAGCTTGAGCCACCAGGCGATCAACGCGTCCGGCAGCGCCGCCAGCAGCGCCAGCACGAACGCCGCCAGCATGAGGCCGGGCTCGTGGCGGTAGCCAAGCTTGCACAGCCGCCACATGGACGGCAGCGCGGGGGGCAGGCCGTCCCCGCGGCGCCAGCTATCACGAGAGGACGTCATAGACGACCCCCTCCTCGTCCTCCGCGGCCGCGAAACGCTGGGCCTGGAGATCGAACATCGTCCGGTAACGACCGCCGAGCGTCATCAGCTCGTCATGCGTGCCGAGCTCGATCACCCTGCCGTGCTCCAGCACGCAGATGCGGTCGGCGTGGCGGACCGTCGAGAAGCGGTGGGAGATGAGGATGGTCGTGCACTGCCGGGTGGCGGCGAGGATGCGGTCGAAGATCTCGGCCTCGCCGCGCACGTCGAGCTGGGCCGTGGGCTCGTCGAGCAGCACCACGCCCGCGCCCAGCCGGACGGAGCACAGCGCGCGGGCGAGGGCGACCCGCTGCCACTGCCCGCCCGACAGGTCGGTGCCCCCCTCGTAGCCGCGGGCCAGCACGGTGTCGAGGCTGGCGAGGTGGGCGGCGCCGGCCGCCTCCAGCGCGGCGCGGACGGCGTCGTCCGGAACGGCTTTGGAATCCTTTTTCGGCGCCACGTTGTCGCGCAGCGGCAGCTCGAAGCGGATGAAGTCCTGGAAGACGGCGGTGATGCGCTCCCGCCACGCATCGAGATCGAAATCGCGCAGGTCGGTGCCGTCGATCTCGATCGCTCCGGCCTGCGGATCGTAGAGCCGGCACAGGAGCTTGGCGAGCGTGGTCTTGCCCGCGCCGTTCTGGCCGACGATGGCCAGCGACGATCCGGCGGGGATGGTGAGGTCAAAACCTTGCAATACCGGGGCGGAGCCGCCGGAGGGGTATGCGAAGGTGACGTCGCGGAAGCGGATCTCGTGGGCCGGCTCGCCCGCGGCCTCGTGGGTGCCCGAGGGGAGCGCGCCGCCGGCCGCCATGGCGGGCTGGAGGCGCAGCACCGCGGCCACCGGCGCCGCGGAGCCGTCGAGCGCCCAGTTGAGCCCACCGAAGGCGATCATCGAGGCGCCCACGGCGCTCTGGGCATAGATCACCAGCGCGCCGAGCGCGACCTCCCCCGCGGACGCGGCGTTGGCGAGCGACCAGAAGACCAGGACGTTGGCGCCGATCACCAGCAGCAGGCTCCACAGCAAGGATTTTTCGCGCAGGCGCGTGGCCTCGTATTGCAGCCGGTGGAGCTGGGTGCGGCGGTGGACGAAGCGGTCGAGGACCCAGCCGGCGAGGCCGAACAGGCGGAGCTCCTTGGCGGCGGGCGGATCGACGGCGAGCCGGTAGGCGTACTCGGCGTCGCGCTGGGCCGCCCGCACGGTCTCGGTGTTGCGGTCGTGCCAGACCGAGCTCTCGCGCAAAAACCAGTGGGTGGCCAGCCACGCGCCGCCGAGCGCGAGGGCCGCCCACCACCGGTATCCCGCGAGCACCACGGTGAAGGCCAGGCCGGCGACCATCTCGACCAGGCTCCCGGCGATGAAGTCCATGGAGATCGAGAGCGGCGGCCCGGTCATCCCGAGGTCGAAATCGCGCGCCACCGTGAGGTCGCCTGTGAGCTTGGGATCTTCGAGATGGCCCATGCCGGGCGGCTGGACGCAGGCCGCGGTCAGGCGGTCGTAGAGCCAGGCCGCGGTGCGGTCTCCGAGGTTCCAGCTCACCGATGTCTGGATCGGTGGCAGGATCTGGAGCAGCACGAACACGATCCCGGCGAAGGTGAGCGGCGCCGCGAGCCCGCTCCCCCGCTGCACGGCGGCCACCAGCACGCCCATGGCGATGCCGAACAGGGCGGGCAGGACGCCTCGCAGCATGAGCGCCACCCACCAGACGGCGGCCAGTGTGGGGTCCGCCTTCGCCAGGGCGGCGAAGAGCTTCCACTCTTTGCGTTCACGAAGGCGTCGCATGGATACTTTTTTCCGATTCCCGGGTTGCTGAAAGCTCGATCGGCCTTATATGACAAGGTCGGGACGCGTTCTACCCCACCTCTAAATCCACATCCCGGTCGATCTGCGCCAGCAGCGCCTTGTCCTCTCGCCAGTCGGGCTCCAGGCGGACGTTCAGGTCCAGGAAGACGCGGCGGCCGAGGTAGTCCTCCAGATCCAACCGGGCGGCGGTGCCGATGGCTTTGATCATCTGGCCCTGGCGGCCGACGATGATCTTCTTCTGGCCCGGACGGTCGACCAGAATGGAAGCATAAATGCGGACGAGGTCGCGGTCCGGCTCCTCCTCCCAGCGCTCCAGGACGACCGCGGTCGAGAAGGGGAGCTCGTCGCTGGTCAGCTCCAGCACCTTCTCGCGGATGCGCTCGGACACCAGGAAACGCTCGGGGTGGATGGTCAGCAGCTCGGGGTCGAACAGCGGCTCCCCCTCCGGCAGGAGGTTCCAGAGGACGTCGAGCAGGCGGTCGCAATTCTCGCCCGTCTGGGCGCTGATCGGCACGATCTCCTGGAACAGCCCGGTCTTGGCGTACTGCTCGATGCGCGGCAGCAGATTCGGCTTCTTCACCCGGTCGGCCTTGTTGAGGACCAGCACCCGTGGCTCCTTGGCCTTGCCGGCCAGGTCGAGCACGTAGGCGTCCCCCTTGCCGAATTTCTCGGCGGCGTCCACCAGCAGGCAGCTCACGTCGGCGTCGTTCATGGCGTCGAGGGCGTAGCGCACCATCTGGCGGTTCAGCCGGTGGAGGGGCTTGTGGATGCCGGGCGTGTCGTAGAAGACCATCTGGCCGCGCTCGCCGGAGAGGATGCCCACGATGCGGTGGCGGGTGGTCTGCGGCTTGTCGGAGACGATGGCGAGCTTCTCCTCCAGCAGGCGGTTCATCAGGGTCGACTTACCGGCGTTGGGCCGGCCGACCAGCGCGACGGTTCCGGACTTCGGCATCAGGCTTCCGCCTCCCGGGCCTCCTCCGCGGCGCCGATCTTCTCGACGCGCACAGTCTGGATGCGGCGGTCGGCCACCGCCTCGACGGTGAAGCGGAGCCCGTGGCTCTCCACCGTCTCCCCCACCTGCGGCACGTGGCCGAGGACGCTGAAGATCAATCCGGCCACGGTCTCGTATTCCGGGTCCTCGACCTCGACGTCGAACAGCTCGTCGAGCAGCTCGATGCGGGCGCGACCGTCGAGCCGGTAGGCGCCGTTCTCCAGCGGCTCGAGCTCGGCCGCCAGCGCCTCGTGCTCGTCCATGATCTCGCCCACGATCTCTTCCAGCAGGTCCTCGACCGTCACCAGGCCGGCCGTGCCGCCGTACTCGTCCACCACGATGGCCACCTGCTGGAACCGTGCCTGGAGCTCCTTGAGCAGCTCGCCCAGCGGCTTGGTCTCGGGGATGAAGAGCGGCGGCTTCAGGAGGTCGCGGACGCCCGGCGGCTCGGGCGAGCGCAGGGCCCGCAGCACGTCGCGGATGTGGAGGATGCCGATGATGTGGTCGATCGAGTCCTCGTGGATGGGGATGCGCGAGTGGCCGGACTCCACGAAGCGGTCGGCCAGGGCGTCGAGGGACAAGTCGACCGGGGCGCCGACCATGTCGATGCGCGGCGTCATCACGCTGCGCGCCTGGGTGTCGCCGAAGCCGACGATCCCCCACAGCCACTCCCCTTCCTGCGGCTCCAGGATCCCCTCGCGGGTGCCGACGTCGATGAAGGCCTCGATCTCCTCGTCGGAGGCGGCGTCGTCCTCCCCCTCCTCGTGGCGCTCGAAGGCCTCGGAGGGGACGAAGGGGGCGAGCAGCCGCACCAGGGGCGAGAGCAGCCAGAGGGCGGCGCGGTAGAGATGGGTGAGCGCCCGCAGGGCCCGCTCCGGGTCCTGGCCGACCAGCGTCCGGTTGACCGCCTCGGTGACGGCGACGAGGAAGAGGACCACGGTGAAGGCCCAGAACGTCGGATGGGCGCGCTCGAAGCGGATCAGGCAGCCGGTGAGGATGGCGGCGAGGACGATCGGCAGCGTCCGCGAGAGGAGCGACAGCAGGTAGCGGAAGACGCCGAAGCGGACGGGCGTCTCGAAGACCTTGCGCAGCGAGCCTCCCGCCTCCTCGGCCCAGTGGCGCAGGCGGATGGGACCGCTCCGCTCCAACAGGGCGGAGAGGGTGGCGGCGATGATCGCCACCGGGGTGAGCAGCACGAAGGCCCAGAGGAGGAGGCCCGGCGAGAGCATGGGCAGGTCCTCAGACATTGCTCTCCTCGTTCCCCTCGCCGATCCACCGCTTCCGCAGGCGCCGCTCCAAGCGTTCCATCTCCCCCTGGTCGGTCTCGTGATCGTAGCCCAGGCAGTGGAGGATACCGTGCAGCAGCAGGACCTTGAGCTCGCGCTCCACGCCGTGCCCGGCCGCCGCGGCCTGGCGGCGGGCGGTGGGGATGGAGATCAGGAGGTCCCCCAGGTATCCCTTCCCTTCACCGGCGTCCTCGCCCGGGAAGGAGAGGACGTCGGTAGGCTTGTCCTTCCCCCGGAACTGGCGGTTGGCGAGACGCATGGCGCGGTCCCCCACGAAGCGCACGCCGAGCCCCTCGGATTCCGGGGCGAGCGCCGCCACCAGAGGCACAAGCCAGGGCAGCAGCCGGCGCGCGCCGGCCTCCGGGTAGTGGTTGGGATTGAGCAGGACGATCTCGGTCATGAGGCCTGACGGATGGCCTTCTTCTCGCGTTTGGGACCGGCGTTGAAATCGAAGCCCGGATAGTCGATCCGCTGGTGGAAGATGTTCGCGAGCACCCGCTGGAACGACTCCGAGACGACGCGCAGGTCCGCCAGGGTGAGATCCGTGTGATCGAGCTGCCCGTCCTGCAGGCAGTCGTCGACGATGGTGCGGATCAGGCCGCGGATCTTGACCGGCGTCGGCTCGACCAGGGTGCGGCTCGCCGCCTCGACGGCGTCGGCGATCATCAGCACCCCCATCACCTTGCTCTGGGGCTCGGGGCCGGGGTAGCGGTACTTCTCCTCGGTGACGTCGGTGGCGTCCAGATCCTTCTGCTCCTGGGCCTTGCTGTAGAAGTACTTGATCAGCCGCGTGCCGTGGTGCTGCTGGATGGCGTCCTCGATCACCTGCGGCAGGTTGTGCTGGCGGGCCAGCCCCAGGCCGTCCTTGACATGGTTGATCAGGATCAGCGCGCTCATCGAGGGGAGCAGCTTGTCGTGGCGGTTGTGGCCGGGACGCTGGTTCTCGACGAAGTAGTCGGGGCGCAGCACCTTGCCCACGTCATGGTAGAGGCCGGCCGTGTAGGCGAGCACCGGATCGGCGCCGATCGCCTCGCACCCCTCCTTGGCGAGGTTGGCCACCATCAGGGAGTGCTGGAAGGTGCCGGGCGCCTCGAAGGCGAGGCGGCGCAGCAGCGGCAGGTTGGTGTTCGACAGCTCGACCAGCTTGATGTCGGTGGTGATCCCCAGCGCCCATTCGAGGATCGGCAGGGAGAAGCTGGCGGCGGCGGTGACGAGCAGCCCGCCGGCGAAGGCGCAGACGAGGTCGAACCCCACCTGCATGGGGCCGCGGTCGACGGTGGCGAAGGCGGTCAGGATGAGCACCATCAGCAGGTTGATCCCCCCGACGGCCAGCCCGACCCGGGCCACCACCAGCCGGTGGCGCAGCTCGTAGAGCTCCAGCATCGAGATCGCCCCGAGGGAGCCGGCGAGGCTGTAGAAGACCACCCAGAGCGCTTCGGGGTCGCCGGTCAGCCGGGCGGCGAGCAGCGAGAAGAGCAGCGAGATCAGGAGGGCGACGTTGCGCCCGAAGAGCAGCATCGCCACCAGGGCCGCGGAGGCGAACGGGATGGCGTAGGAGTAGCTGTGGAAGGAGCTCAGCGGCGGCGACTCGAAGGCCCCCGCGAGGGCGTTGGCCACCACGAAGCAGAGCTTCGCCCACAGCAGCGAGGCGAGGAGGACGAGGAGGGTCTCGGAGAAGAGCCGCGCGCGGCTGTGGTTGGCCACCCGTTCGTGCCGCTCGGCCAGCCAGACCACCAGGGCCGCCAGCGCGAGCAGCGCCAGGGTGGCGGCCAGCGGCGGGATCTGGCGCTGGAATTTCCGTTCCCCTCGCATCTGCTCGATGATGCGGGCGTGGGCCGCGTCGATCAGATCCCCCTTGCGGACGATCACCTGCCCCTGGCGGATCTGGTTGAAGACCTGGCCGACGCCCGCCGCCGCCGCGTCCTGGCGCATCAGCGTCTCGCTGCGGTTGAGCGAGAGGTTGGGCGGCGCGTTGTCGACCAGCAGGTCGACCAGGACCCGGCGCTCCTGCGCGGTGTAGCCCCCCCAACTCCGCACCTCGGACTCGAAAAAGTCGCGCACCTCGCCGGGATAGCCGATGTGCTCGAAGAGGTCGAGATGGACGCGCTCGGAGCCGTTGGCGAGGTTGCGCAGGGAGACCCCGCGCACGCGGTTTTCGAGCAGCAGATCCTTGTTGGCCACCACGCCGCGGCGCAGCGCCTGGGTGAGGGCGCCGCGCAGGCGGTCCTCCAGGTCGGGCGAGAACCCCTTGCGCGCCAGCAGCTCCGCCTCCTCCGCCGTGAGCTTGACGGCACCCGGCGGTTGCGGGCCCGCGGTCAGCGCGCGGGCGACCTCGTCGCGCGCCGTCTCTCCGGCCTTCTCCCCCTCCAGCAGGCGCCGCCCCAGGGTGAAGAGCTGGGCCATCTGGGTGTCGTGCTCCGCCACCGCCCCCGGATCGAGATCGTAGACGGGGAGCACGGCGTCGCGGGCCTCACGCTGCTTCTTGCGGGTGGCCTCGTCGTCGTTGAGGAGCAGGTCGCGCGAGGCCACGTAGTCGCGGTCGGCGATGGTGCCCGCCTGGGCCCGGTGGGTGAAATGGAAGGCCCCGGGGAGCAGGCACCAGGTGCCGAGCACCAGGAAGGCTCCCAGCCAGAGCCAGGGCATCTCGACGGCGCGCTCCCAGACGTCGCGCGGGCGGGTCCGCCTGCGCAGGCGGATCGTCCCGGTCACGGGCCGGAGGTCGGGGACGGTCGAGGGGTCTTTGTCGCGAGCCATGGCTCGGGGTCAGGAGTCCGCCGCGGAGGGCTTACTCTCCGCGGCTCATGAAGGCGGGCTGCCTCCCGCCGGGATGGCGGCCTGCGTGGCCTGCTGCCGGGCGGCGCGCGCCTCCGCCTCGCGTTCGCTCTTGCGCTTCTCGTAGGCATCGTACGCCGTCACGATCTTCTGCACCAGCGCGTGGCGGACCACGTCCTTCTGGTCGAAATAGAAGAACTTGATCCCCTCGACGCCGGAGAGCACCTCCTGGGCCTCGCGCAGGCCCGACGTCCGCCCCTGCGGCAGGTCGACCTGGGTGACGTCGCCGTTGATCACCGCCTTGGAGTTGAAGCCGATGCGGGTGAGGAACATCTTCATCTGCTCCGGAGTGGTGTTCTGGGCCTCGTCCAGGATGATGAAGCTGTCGTTGAGCGTCCGGCCGCGCATGAAGGCGATCGGCGCGATCTCGATGATACCCCGTTCCATCATCCGCCCGACCTTCTCGAAGCCGATGATGTCGTGCAGGGCGTCGTGGAGGGGCCGCAGGTACGGGTTGACCTTCTCCACCAGGTCGCCCGGGAGGAAGCCGAGCTTCTCCCCCGCCTCGACCGCGGGCCGGGCCAGGATGATCCGCCGCACCCGCTTCTCCAGCAGGGCGGCGGCGGCCATGGCCACCGCCAGGTAGGTCTTGCCGGTGCCGGCCGGGCCGATCGAGATGACGATGTCATGGTCGATCATCGATTGCAGGTAGAGCTGCTGCTTGTAGGTGCGGGGCGCGACCAGCCGGCGCACCGAGGCGAGCATCCCCTCGGGCAGGAAGAACTCGACGAGCGAGGTCTCGGGGGACTCGGCGGCGATCCGGATGGCCGTCTGCACGTCCCCGGGCTTGAAGCGGTACCCCTTCTCGGTGACGGCGGAGAGCTCCCCCAGCAGCCGCTCCACGACCTGCACCCGCTCCGGGTCGCCGTGGATGTGGAGCTCGTTGCCGCGGGCGGTCAGGTCGACCCCGAACGTCCGCTCGATGCGCCGCAGGTTTTCGTCCTGGGTGCCGAAGAGGGCGTCGAGCCCTTCCTCGGCGAGAGTGACTTGAGTCATCGTGTTTTGGTTCTCACGGGAACCGGGGAGCGAGCGCGAGCATGGCGATTGGATTCCCCTCCGGTTCGCTGTAGGTGGCCCCGGGCCGGCCGCGGAGACCGTCCCGGAGGGCACACAGCATAACAGAGTCGGGGGGCTCGGCTAATCCCAGATCCGACCGATCGGGACGGATTGGACCGATCGGTCGGATCTGGGCGGAAAAAACAACCTTCCCGCTATTTTTTAGCGTAATCGTAGAACCCCCGCCCGCTCTTCTTCCCCAGCCGGCCGGCGGTGACCATCTGCTTCAGCAGCGGCGGCGGGGCGAAGCGCTTCTCGCGGTATTCCTCGAACATGATGTTGGCGATGTAGTACGTGGTGTCCAGCCCCACGAAGTCGAGCAGGGTGAAGGGGCCCATGGGGTAGCCGCAGCCGAGCTGCATGCCCTTGTCGATGTCCTCCACGCTCCCCACCCCCTCCTCCAGGGCGCGGATGGCGTCGAGCAGGTAGGGCACCAGCAGGCGGTTGACGATGAAGCCCGAGTTGTCGCGGGCGGCGATCGGCTCCTTGCCCAGCGAGCGGGCGAAGTCGAAGGCGCGCTCGTAGGAGTCGTCCGAGGTGAGCAGGGTACGCACCACCTCGACCAGCTTCATCACCGGCACCGGGTTGAAGAAGTGGAGGCCCACGACCTGGTCCGGCCGGTGGGTGAACATGGCGATCTGGGTCATGGTGAGCGAGGAGGTGTTGCTGGCGAAGAGGGCGTCCTTCTTCACCACCTCGTCCAGGGTGGAGAAGATCTTCTTCTTCTCCTCCAGGTTTTCCACGATCGCCTCGATCACGATGTCGCAGTCGGCGAGGTCCTCCAGCTTCACGGTGCCGGAGAGGCGGGACAGCGTCTCGTCGCGCGCCGCGGCCTCCAGCTTGCCTCTCTCCACCGCCTTGCCCAGCGAGCCGCCGATCTTCTGGATCCCCTTGTCCACCAGCTCTTCGGTGATCTCGCGCACCACGGTCTCATACCCCGAGCGGGCGGCCACCTCGGCGATGCCGGAGCCCATCAGGCCGCAGCCGAGCACGCCCACTTTCTTGATCTTCTTCATGCGAGCCCTCCTATCTGGAATCTCTCAGGATGTCTTATGAGTCTTCGACGATCTCCCTGTCGTCCCCTTCCGTCAGACGGGCGAGCCTCAGGACGCGCGCTCCCGGCACGGCGAACGGGAGCCGCTCCGCCCACTCCACCACCTTGACCCCCGGCCCGGCCAGCAGCTCCTCCAGGCCGAGCGCCGCCGTCTCCTCGGGGGCGAGTCTATAGAGATCGACGTGCACCAGCCGTCCGCCGCTCCCCCGGTGCTCGCGGATCAGGGTGAAGGTGGGGGACTGTACCTCACCGCCCGCCAATCCCAGCGCCTCGCCGATCCCCCGGGCGAGCACGGTCTTGCCGGCCCCCAGATCGCCCGCGAGGAGGAGGACGCCGTCCGGCGCCAGCTCGCGGCCGAGCTGCCGGCCGAGGGCCTGGGTCTCCGCCTCGCTGTGGGTTACCCAACGTTTCATCGCCGGTGCGGATGCCTGCCATGCCCGCGCTGTGGACCCCGACCTTGAGAATGACCGTGATCATGATCGTGGCCGTCCTCCCCGCCCTTCAGCTCGGCCAGGGCGGCGGGGAGGATCTCGATCAGGTCGCTGGCGGCGAGGGTCATCTCCCCCAGCCGGGAGGCGGCGAGGTCCCCCGCCAGGCCGTGGAGATAGACGCCCAGCACGGCCGCGTCGAGGGCGTCGAGCCCCTGCGCCAGCAGGCCGGCGATCAGGCCGGTGAGCACGTCGCCGGTGCCGCCGGTGGCCATGCCGGGATTCCCCGTGGGGTTGACGAACACCGCCGTGCCCGAGGCCACCAGCGTCATGTGCCCCTTGAGGATCACGATGGCGCCCGTCTCCTCGGCCGCGCCGCGGGCCGCCGCGATGCGGTCTTCCTGGATCTGGGCGGTCGAGATCCCCAGCAGCCGGCCCAGCTCTCCAGGATGCGGCGTCAGGATCGTCTCCGCCCGGCGGCCGGCGAGGTCGCCGGCCTTGCCCGCGAAGGCGTTGATGCCGTCGGCGTCGAGCACCAGCGGCAGCGGGCATTCGAGCGCGATGCGGCGGATGGCGGCCACGGTCGCGGGCTCCTGCCCCAGGCCGGGCCCCAGCGCCAGCGCGGCCTTCCCCTCCGCCGCGTCGAGCACGGCCTCGGCGGCGCTCTCGGCGAGATGGCCGGAGGCGCCCACCGGCAGGGCCAGCGTCATCGACTCGATGGAGCCCAGATCGACCGTCTGCAGGATCGGCTCCGGCACCGCCGCCGTCACCAGCCCGGCGCCGGCGCGCACGGCGGCGCGGGCGGCGAGGATGCAGGCGCCGGCCTTGCCGGGCGAGCCGGCCACGATCAGGGCGTGCCCGTAGTCCCCCTTGTGGGAGTCGGGATCGCGCTCCGGGATCAGCTCGGCCAGCTCCTCGCCCACCAGCAGGTGGAGATCCCCGGCCTCCTCCTCCACGTCCTCCACCAGCCGCGGCGGGATGCCGAGGTCGGTCACCGCCATCTCTCCTACCGAGTCAGAAGCGGGCGGGAAGACGTGCGCCACCTTGGGCGCCGCGAAGGTGACCGTCAGGTCGGCCTCCACGTGGGGGCCGATCGGCTGCGCCTGGCTCCCCGAGAGCCCGCTCGGCAGGTCGACCGCCACGCAGGGGATGGGCAGGTCGTTGATCGTCTCCACCGCGTCGGCGAACAGCCCCGCGAGCGGCCGGGTGAGCCCGGTGCCGAAGAGGGCGTCCACCACCAGGTCGCACTCGGCCGCGGCCTCGGCCGCGCCCGCGAGATCGGCCGGCGCGGCGACCTCCATCACCGCCAGCTCGGCCTTGCGGCAGATCGCGAGCTGGATGGCGGCGTCGCCCGCGAGCTGGCGCCCTCCCGTGACCAGGAAGATCCGCACCTCCCAGCCGCGCACGGAGAGATGGCGGGCGACCGCCAGGCCGTCGCCCCCGTTGTTGCCTGGGCCGCAGAAGATCGCCGCCGACTCGGCCTCGCCGAACGATTCGCCGATCGCCTCGACGACCCCGATGGCGGCGTTCTCCATCAGCACCAGGCTGGGGATCCCCAGCTCCTCGATGGCGGCGCGGTCGACCTCGCGCATGGCTTCGGCGGTGAGAATCCTCATGCGGCACCCGCTTCCATTTTGGATTTTGGATTTTGGATTTGCGATTGGAGAAGGCCCAGGGAGGCGAGGAGGGATCGGGTGCGCGGGCAGCCGAGATCCCCCTCCGCGGCCATGCGGGCGGCGAGGCGGCGGAGGTCCTCGGGGGTGTCCACGTCCGACGCCTCGGGGAGGAGCTCGACGGCGAGCCCCAGCTCGCGGCAGCGGTCGAGGGTCGCGGCGAGGACCTGATCGGTGCTCCAGGCGATCCCCTCGAACAGCCGCGGCGCCACGGCCTCGGAGTCCAGGGCGATCAGATAATAGCCCCCATCCTCGGCCGGTCCCAGCACCACGTCGGCGCCGAGCTCGACCCGCTCGAAGGCGCGATGGACGATCTCCAGCGGCAGCGTGGGGTGATCGCTCCCCAGGGCCATGACCGCCCCGGCCTCCGCCGCCGCGCCGGAGAGCGCGCGATAGAGCCGCTCCCCCAGATCGTTCCCCTCCTGGCGGACGCCGGGCAGGGGTCCGGCCGGGACCGCCTCCTCCGGCTCGAGCGCCCAGGCGAGCCGCAGCTCGAAGCCTCCCCCCTCCCGCAGCCGGTCGAGCAGGTCGTCCAGGAACGCGGCATGGAGCGCCGCGGCCTGAGCAGGAGTAAGATCCCCGATCAACCGGGTCTTCACCCGGCCTTCCCGGGCCGGCTTGGTGAACAGGAGGAGGCGGCGGGCGGACACGGGGCGGGATTGTATAGGAAAAGGCGGTGAGGTCTGTCCCGCCCTGGAGGGGCGGCTCCCCCACCCGACCGGATATGAGTCTTTTGACCTTACTCACCGACTTCGGCACCGCCGACTACTACGTCGCCGCCGTCAAGGGCACGGTCCTCCGCCTGGCGCCCAGGACGACGCTGGTGGACGTCTCGCACGAGGTGCCTCCCGGGGACGTCGAGACCGCCTCGTTCCTGCTCCGGGCGGCGGCGCCCTCGTTTCCGGACAGGACGGTCCACCTGGCGGTGGTGGACCCGGGAGTGGGGAGCGGCCGGCGCATCCTGGCGGTCCGCGCCGGGACCGGGATCTTCGTGGCGCCGGACAACGGCCTGCTTGACCCCTTCCTGGATGGCGCGGAGGTCCGCTCGGTGGAGCGGGAAGACCTGTTCCTGTCCGGGCCGGGACAGACCTTCCACGGCCGGGACCGCTTCGCGCCCGTGGCGGCCTGGCTCCTGCGGGGCGAGGGGCTGGCGCGGCTGGGTCCCGAGATCCCGGACCCGGTGCGGCTCCCCGCCTCCCCGCCGCGCCGGGAGCCGGGCCGGATCTCGGGACGGGTGATCCACGTCGACCGCTATGGCAATCTCGTCACGGACGTCCCGGCCGGCTGGCTCCCCCCCGGGCCCTGCCGGGCCCAAATAGGAGGAAAGACAGGAGGGAATTCCACCGCCCGGCGGGCCGGCCATTACGCCGAGATCCCGCCGGGGGAGGCGGCGATGATCCCCGGATCGCTGGGCACGGTCGAGCTGTCGCGGAACGGCGAGGATCTCGCCCGGGCCTGGCAGGTCGGCCGGGGAGCGGCGGTGGACATCACCTGGAACGGATCTTGAACGGTACAGCCCCGGATGGCCGGCAGTGTGACGTTGCGGTAACAAATTTCCATCCGGCCGAGATACAATGAGTTGCCCTGTGCCCCCAGACCCTGGAAGGAGTGAGCGGAAATGAGCAAGTGGGAGTACAAAATCATCAACATCCGAAGCGAGAATTACCGTCTCGATCCGAACTCCGCGACGCAGCTCAACCAGCTTGGGGAGGATGGGTGGGAGCTCGTTTCCATCACCTCCGTCAACTTCAAGACCGGGGCGACCGACAACATCGCGATGGTCTTCAAGCGTCCGGTCGCGGGCTGAAGCCTGGGCGACGGGGCGGCCTCGCGAGGGGCCGCCATCCCAATCTACTTCTTCAGCAGCTTCTTCTTCTTGCGGCGCCGCCCGCGCCCGAGCGCCACCGCGAAGCCCGCCGCGCCCGCGGCCAGGGCCATCAGCAGGTATTTCTTCTTCGGCAGCACCCCCACCTCGGTCTTCACCGCGGTGCGCACCTCGGCGAGGCGCAGCTCGGCCTCGCGGCGGCTCTCCTCCAGGCGGCGCTGGGCCTCCAGCCGCGCCTCCTCCAGACGATCGCTCATGGCAGATCCCTCCCCAGCGGCTCCTCGTCGTCGCGGGTGGCGGGCTCGACGTCCAGCGTCTGCGGGCGGGCGAGGAGGCCGTGCTGCCACCAGTCGAGATGGCTGTCCACCCGGCGGCGCACGGTCTCGACGGGATTCTCGACCCTGCGCATCCGCCTGCGGCCGAGCAGCGCCAGGACCGCGATGGCGATCAGGAACAGCGCCAGCACGACCAGCGCCGCCCCCCACCAGGGCAGCCAGATGTGGAGCAGCGAGACCAGCACGAAGAGCAGCAGGCCGAAGGTCCAGAACAGCACCAGGACGGCGGCGCCGAACAGGCCGAGGGCCACCCCGAGATGCCGGCCCGACCGCGAGAGGTCGTCCTGCAGGGTGGCCAGCTCCGCCCGCCAGACCTCCAGCAGCGCCTCACCCAGCGAGCGGAACAGATCGATCCATGGTTGCATCCCGCGCCCCCCAGAGAAGCCCTACACCCCGCCGACCCTCAGCGAACGGCTCAGGAAGCAGGCCTGGGCGCCCACGTCGTCGCGCACGCCGATGGACACCCGCTGCTCGCCCGGCCGCATGAGCAGCGTCACCGAATAGACGTACTGCTTTTTCTGTGCCACCTGCACGTCCTTCGCCGGGATGCTGATCGGCACCGGCGCCTGCTGGACCTCCGAGGTGGCTCCCGCCGAGTCGAGGGCGGCGATGAACAGGCGCACCCGGGCGTCCTCGGTCTGGGTCTGCTCGTGGGGGATCAGCGCCAGCTTGCCGATGGGAATGCGCACCAGCACCGGCACGAGATAGAAGCCATCGTCGCGCGGCCGCGGCTGCCCGAACTCCAGGGTGATGCCGAGCGGGTTCTGCTCGAACGGGAAGTTGAGGGCGGCGAGCGTGCCGTCGCTCATCAGCGTCTCGATGCTCTTGTCGCGGTACCCCTCGCGGTGGCGCACCTGGAGGTCCTTGCGGCTCTTCACCTTGACCTCGATCTTGTAGTACCGGCCGTCGCCGAAATGGGGCGGCGTGTAGCCGAGCGAATAGTAGGTCTTGAAGTCGCTCGCGACCCTCTCCAGCTTGGGGGTGGCGTCGTTGGTGTTGAGGATGGCGAAACCGCCCGTCTTCTCGGCGAGGGTCTGGAGAGTGCTCTGGAGGTTCGAGATGCGCACCGAGTCGACGAGCTGCGACATCCCCGGCGCCCCGGCGCCCGTGCCCTGGTTCTCGGCCGAATTCGAGTCATAGGAGCGCAGGCCCGCGGCGTCGATCGTGTAGAAGGTGACCCGGTTGGCGTTGGCCTGCGCCGTCATCTCGTCGAGCCGGCGGGCGACGTTGTAGGTGAGCGTCGAGGTCATGCTCGTGGTCTGCTCGCCGTACTTGCCCTGGATGGCGTAGAAGACGTCCTCGCCGGCGATCATCGGCAGGCCGTCGCTGACGTAGACCACCGCCTTGCGCCCCGGCATGCCGGACAGCGCGTCGATCATCTTCTTGAGGGAGTCGAGCGAGAACGACAGGTCGTTGAAGGTGTTCTCGGCATAGCTGTGGGCGTACGTCTCGGCCTCGGTGACGCTCTTCGAGTCGGCGATCTTCTGCAGCACGTCCCGGCGGTCGGATTCGGCGTGGACCCCCTGGGCCGAGATCTTCTCGATATCGAGCAGGCCGGCCGCGATCAGGCTCGGATCGCTGGTGAAGCCGTGCCGGATGTGCAGCTCGCGGTCGTAGGTGGCGAGCATCATCTGGTCGTCCCGGCCCAGCTTCTGGCCGAGGAAGGCGCGCAGCTCGCGCATCACCCGGTTGCGGTGAAACGGCACCAGGTTGTAGTTGTCGATGTAGACGATCAGGCGCAGCCGCTGGTCCTCCGGCGTCTGGACCTTCTCCATTTCCGCGGACGACGGCGGCGCGCCCGGAGCGGGCGCGGTGGCCGCCACCTCGATGGGCGTCAGCGGGGTCACCGCCTTGCCGTCGTTGACCGCGTAGAAGTTGGTGATCTCCACCGGCCGGCCGTTCTCCAGGAGCTGGAAGTCGTTCTTGCTCAGGCCGGTGACCGGGTTGCCCTTCTTGTCCGTGACGTAGACGTCGACGTTGACCACGCCGACGTTGACGGTCTCGACGAACGGCTCGTCGGCCTTGGCCGTGCTGGCGGTGGGCGCCAGCTTGGCCGTGGCCGGGGCCGGGGCGGGCTTGGCCGGCGGCGCCGCGAGCGCCGGGCCGGCCAGGCTCCCGGCGACCAGGAGCAGCCCGCAGGCCGTGAAAAGACTCTGGGATGACCTCATAGACTTCTTTTCCTCTTCTTTCTGGGCTCCGCCCGCCGGGGATTATACGCGTCCCCGCAACCTCCACCCGCCCGGGCCCTCACCTCCGGCCCCTACTTCTGCGGCGGCGCCACGTCCGCCTGGGCGATGAGGATCTTCCCGCTCAGCGGATCGAAGATCGCCAGCGTCAGGTGGTGCGGCATTTTGCGGAGCTTCAGCCGCGTATCGTAGCGCACCATCGTCCCCGCCTTGGGGGCCTCGGCGGCGGTGAGCGTCACCGGGATGACCGGCACCGGCGCCCGGTTGCCGCCGCTGTCCACGGCCGACACCCGCAGCTCCAGCTCGGCGGTGTGCTTGCCGTTCACCGGCACGAAGGTGACCGCGTCCGCCGGGATCGCCAGCGAGACCGGCACCTCCATCTCCCGGCGCCCGGAGGCTACCGGCGCCCCGAGCTTGACCGGCATCGGGACCACGTCCGGCGAGCTCCCGAACATCATCGCGCTCTCGACGATCAGCGAATTCTCCGCCTTGCGCGAGAGGTCCAGGAAGCCGGTGCGCGAGCGCACGCTGAGCCCCTTCGGCAGCACCGCCAGCTTCACCCGGTGCGGCTTGTCGTTCCCCTGCCAAGAGGGGGTGAACCCGAGCCAGTAGTAGGAGCGGGTGTCCGCCTCCGCGACCGGGAGGGCCTGCACGTTCTGCGAGTTGAGCAGCGCCTTGCCGCCCGTCTGCTCGGCCACGTAGAGAAGCGACGCCTCGTGCTCCTGCTCCCGGATGTTGAGGCCGGTCACCGAGGGCGCGGCGAGGCTGGCGTCCGCCGCCGTACCCTCGATGCCGGGCACGTCGACCGGATAGAGCGTGTAGCCGAGGCGGTTGGCGGCGTCCACGAGCGGCGCGAGGACCTCCTCGCCGCGCGGCACCTCGTGCTCGATCACCGGCCGGTTCGGGTTGTCGATCACGTAGTCCATGGCCGAGAAGGGCCAGCCGCCGGAGAGCAGGAGCATCACCTTGCGGCCAGGAGGCGCGGCGAAGCCGTGCAGCGTGCTCACCGCGGCCGCCACCGCCCGCGCGGTCTGCCCCACCAGTTGCCGGGCGAAATCGATCTCCTCGATGTCCGGCCGCTGGGCGAACGCCTGCCGGGGGGTCGGCTGGAAGGCGGAGCCGGTGAGCCGCTGCGTGCTCTGGTAGGTGCGCAGCTCCGCCAGCCGCGCGATGCCGTAGGTGCGCTCGCCGATCGCCTTCTCGATCGCGTCCCCGAGCTGACGGCTGGAATTCGACCAGCTCGTCAGCATCTCGACCTGGCCGCCGCCCCAGGAGACGATCGCCATGCGGTCCTCCGGTCCGAGCTGCGCGAGCTGTTCCTTCAGGGAGCGCAGCACCTGGTCCCGCCGGGGGCCCAGCGACCAGTAGTTGTCGATGAACACCAGATAGCTGGTCCCCACCGGGCTGCCCGCCACCAGGCTGGGCAACCCCTTGACCGGCGAATTCCGGTCCTCCTCGCCGGGAGCGACCGCCTGGCCACCGCGGACCTCGTTGAAGTACTCGATGGGCACCGTCTTGCCATCCACCTCGAGACGGAAGTCGCCGGGCTTGAGGCCGGTCACCCGGTTCCCCTGGCGGTCGGTGACCACCGCCTCGACGTTGACCACCCGCACCTCGATCTGCTCGCCGAAAACGCTCTGCGGCGCCTGAGACTGTGCGGCAGGCTGCTGGGCCGCGGCGGGCCCGATCGACACGATCGACGCGAGCAGCGCCAGGACGGCCAGACAGCCGGAACGAAACATATGCATGGGCTTTCTCCAATAGGACAACGGGGAGAGGCCCTGAAAGCTTCCCCGCGGGATTCTGACAGGACAGAACAAACGGAAAAGACGATTTCTTTCTCCCGTCCGGATCACGGCGCGATCTCCGTCTCTCCCCAGATGGCCGCCCCGCCCAGGGGGTCGCGCACGGTGACCACCAGCCGCTGCTGGGCACGGCGGAGCTTCATCTTCACATGGTAGCGGGCGACGGCGTCCGGGGCGGGCTTCTCCGGCAGGGTGAGATGGATGGGGATCTCGGTGAGATCCGAGAAGGAGCCGGTCTTGTCCATGGTCGCGGCGGTCAGCGTCGCCTCGACCCGCCACTTCCCCTCCTGCTCGACGGGAGTCAGGTCCGCCAACGGGATCGCCACCGTGACCGCCGCCTCGAAGGTCCTCCCCTGGCGGCTCTGCGGCGCGATCTCGACGACCAGCCGCTTCGTCCGCGCGTCGCCGCCGACCAGCAGGAGGCCCTGGGCGGCCATCGTCGCCTGGGTGGCGTGCGAAAGGTCCGCGAAACCGCTCTGGGAGCGGACCTTGAGCCCCTTCCGCCGCACCTTGACCCGGACCGGGTGATAGCGGTCGTCCCCCTTCCACTTGGAGGTGAAGCCGAGCCAGTAGTAGGAGCCGGTGTCCTCCATCACCCGTCCCAGGGCGGTGAGCCCCGCCGAATTGAGGATCGCCTTGCCGCCGGTGATCCGCGCCAGCAGCTCCATGCCGTACTGGGACTCCTGCTGCCAGGGCGAGCTGATGTAACCGTCCGTCCGCGAGTGGGTGAGGCTCGCGTCGTTGACGGCCATCGTGGGATCGATCCCCTGTACGTCCACGGGATAGACCGTGTAGCCCAGCCGGCTGGCCGCCAGCGCCAGCGGGACGGAGAAACCCGCCCAGGGCCAGCCGCCGGAGAAGAGGAGCAGGGTGCGGCGGCCGGTGGGGGGCGTCAGGGCATTCATCGCGGCAATGGCGGCGGGCGCCACCTTGTCCAGCCGGGAGCCGAGAGCCGGCATCCCATCGTCTATCCGGGCGGACACCAGGTCCGCGATCGAGGGCGCCCCGGAGGAGGAGCTCTCGTCGCCGCCGCCGCCGTCGGGATCGTTGGCCGCCAGCGCCTCCCGCACGAGCTCCTCGTCCTCGATCTTCTCCCGCCGTTCCGCCACGACCTTGTTGCCCGCGGCCGGCCGCTTGCGCGCCGCCTGGAGGGCCGCCGAGAGGGCCGCCCGGTCGTTCGTCCAGCCGCTCAGGACGTCGACCCGGCCGCCGAAGAACGCCACGATCGCCATGCGGTCCTCCGGCTGCAGGAGCTTCAGGTCCCTTTCGAGCGCGTCCAGCATCCGGTCGCGCTGCTTGCCGATCGAGAAGAGGTCGTCGATGAACACCAGCAGGCTCCGCCCCGCGAGCGTCTGCGAGGGCGCCGGGGGAGGCGCGGCGTCCGCGGTCACCGGCGCCGGGGGCGGAGACGCGGCCCGGCCCCCCTCCATCTCCGCGAAATACTCGATCGGCACCGCCTGGCCGTCCACCTCCAGCACGAAATCATTGGCCGAGAGGCCGCGCACGCGCTCCCCCTTGGCATCCGTGACCACCGCCTCGACGTTGATCACCCGGACGTCGACGGAGCCGCCGAACGTGCTCGACGGCAGAGCGGGCGGAAGCTCCTGCGCGCCGAGAGCGAGCGCTCCCAGTATCAGCCCCCCGAGCCACCCCAAAATCCTCGCGGACATCCCCACCTCCTGATTCAAACGGCGTTTTACGCTTCCGCAAACCGGATGCCAGGGTCTCCCGCGGCGAGAGGCGCGAAAAACGTCACCCGGAGAGGACGATCCCCGTCATTACCAGAGGATTTCCTCACGGTCTACGACCAGTGATCCTGGCTTCCAGGGTGCGGAACAGTAGGTCGCAGTGCTTGGCGCGCTGGCGGACGCGGTCCCGGCTCAGCCGGCCGAGGAGGTCGGCGCAGTGGCGGATCTTGTGGTAGGCCTTCTTTTGGGTGCCTGAGGTCGCCCGTTCGAGAGACCTGTAGAGTTGGTCCTTGGGGATGGCCTCGACATCGTCGCGCCTGGGAAGGGCCTTTCGCCGGAAGCCTTGGCCGTAGTAATTGCTCAAGGCGTCTGGATCGGCAAGGAGCCAGGCTTCCACCGTTTGAACCATCAGGTGGCAGTGATCGTCATGAAGATCTCCGGAGTTCCATCCATCTCGTCTTTGCAGATGCTCCCACCGACCTCCGACGACGGGAGCCTCGGAATCGACGAGCAGGATGAGGAAGGCGTCAGGGTGGGCCTCTCTCGCGCTCTTGAAGTCGTCGAAGGCATTGTTCCGGCTCCCGCAAGCCGTGACGGACCATCTCAATTTGCGCTTTCGGGCGAGTTGGCAAAGCGGATCGAGAAAATCGCTGAATCCTGCGCGGATGGCAGCTCTCGTATCGCTCCGGTCTCCTCCGCCCTCGATATAGATCCGGATCTCCCTCACCATCGATTCCCACCGATCTCGCCCATTCTCCAGAGCTCACCCAGCATGTATTTGTCCAGCCAGACGCGGAGCCTCTCGGGCTCGAGACGGCGGAGCTGCGTGCCGCGGTCATCCCGCTCGCAGACGACGACGGACTCGGGGACCTCGGAGAGCCGGGAGACCAGAGTCTCGGAGTGCGTGGTGACGATGAGCTGCGTACGCTTCGACGCTTCCAGGAGGAGATCGGCGACGTGGGGAATGACGTCGGGATGGAGTCCGATCTCGGGCTCTTCGATGCAGATCAGGGGTGGGGGATCAGGATGGCAGAGAATCACCAATAGGCAGAGGTAATGAAGAGTTCCATCAGATAAACGGGTTGCGGGAACAGGATTCGACAAATTACGTTCATGAAAGAAGATCTGCACCGTGCCACTCTGGATTTTCGTAGAGATATCTTCTAAAACTTCATAAAAGATCTTAAATTTTTCAAGAAGCAGGCGTCTGGTCGTAGGTCGGTGCTGTAAATCATTCACCACAAGCCCTAAGTTACTCGCGTCCTCTAATAGAAAATCCTCTGGCAGATCCGTCTTCTGTGGAAGCCGAGATGGGGCAAACCGCCCCAAATTCCATTCCCTAAAAAATGCTATCCGTCCAAAATCACTGGCTAAGCGTGTCAACTCCGGGTAGACGTCAGCCCCTCTGACCTGGGAAAGGATCGATTGCTCTGGACTCACGCTTGTCATATCTGCCAAGAAACTACCAGCTAACGTCGCATGCAGTGACTGACCAGTATCATGCACAACATTTCTAGTCATAATTTTGGAAGATCCCTTGTTATATTTATAAAGGGGATGCAATGAAGTAAACCCGGGAAGTGCTTCATTATAAACAAACTCATCAACCAGCTCAAACCTTGACCTAACAATTGTGAAATCTAGATGGTATCTAAGCGACCCTGCCTCATGAAGAAGCAGGATGGCCTCAAGCGAGGCCACAGAGTTCCTTGCAGCCCCCTTCCAGATCCATTCAGCGCTACCTCCTCCTTCCCGGAAGGGCCTAAGTAAGTCTCTCGGCGTAGCTGCGAGTAAGCTTATAGCCTCTATGAGATTTGACTTCCCAACGGCGTTAGGCCCGATCAATACATTGAGCGGCTCTAAGTCAAGCGTCATCCCCTCGCTCCCATAGGAGAGGAGGTTCTTCAAAGTTATGGAACGAAGAAGCCTTTTGCCTTCCATGGCCGCGATTCTATCGGATTCCGCGCCGATCCTGACCAGCGCCCCCCGGTTTCAACCCCGAAGGGGTGTCATCTGAATAGCCTGGGGCGTCAGCCCCAGGTTCGTGGAGCGCCCACCATCCCGAGCCCCGAAGGGGCGACACACGACGGTGCGATGGGTATTGCCCCTTCGGGGCTCGAACGGGGTGGGGGCGGCCCGGGGCCTGGGGCTGACGCCCCAGGCTATTCAGATTCCGCCCCTGCGGGGGCTGAAAACAGAGGGCGGCCGGCCCTACTCCTGCCGCAACGCCACCAGCGGGTCCACCCGCGTCGCCCGGTGGGCCGGGAGGTAGCAGGCGAGGAGGCCCACCACGGAGAGCACCAGGAGCACGGTGGCGAAGATCGCCGGGTCGGTGGGCGCCACGCCAAAGAGCACGCTCGCCAGGACGCGGCGGAGCGCCAGGGCTCCGATCACCCCCAGGAAGAGCCCCGAGCCCACCAGCCAGGCCCCCTGCGAGAGGATCATCTGGAGCACCTGTCTGGCCTGCGCTCCCAAGGCCATGCGCACGCCGATCTCCCGCGTCCGCAGCTCCACCATGTAGGCCAGCACGCCGTAGGTGCCGATCGCGGCGAGCGCCAGCGCCACCACGGCGAAGATCAGCACCAGGAAGGCCACGAAGCGCGGCTGCGCCACCGACTCGTAGACCACCCTCGTCATCGGCTCGACGCTGGAGACCGGCAGCGAGGGGTCGAGGCGCCGGATCTCGCCTCGCGCCGCCGCGGCGAGGCTCATCGGGTCCCGTGGGGTGCGCATCACCACGTACATCGTGCCCTCCACGCCGCCGACGCTCTCCTGGGCCTGGTCGGCCAGGAAGTAGACCTCGGTGCCCGTCTTGTGATCCAGGCCCCCCTGCTTGACGTCCGCCACCACGCCCACGATCGTCAGCCAGGGGGCCTTGTCGCTGGGAGCCTTGATGCGGTCGCCGAGCGGGCTGCGGGTGGGCCAGAAGAGCTTCGCCATGGTCTGGTTGATCACCACCACGCCGGTGGTGTTGCGCGCGTCCGTGGGCTCGAAGGCGCGCCCCTCGATCACGCGGATACCCATGGTCTTGAAGTAGTCGTGGGTGACAAACTGCCAGTAGTCGGCGTTCTGGATCGGCCCGTCCGGCGTGCGCGGGATGCTCTCGAACACCATGTCGTTGGCGTTCACCGGCCGGCTCGGCGGCAGGCCGGACATGGCGGCGGCGCTCTCCACTCCCGGCAGGTGCGAGAGCCGGTCGAGCAGCCTCTGGTAGAAGCCCAGCACCTGCTCCGGCTTCCCGTAGGTCGCCCGCGGCAGCGAGATCTCCAGGGAGAGCACCCCCTTGGGATCGAAACCGGGATCGACCTTCTGGAGCAGCCAGAAGCTGCGGATGAGCAGGCCGCCGCCGATCACCAGCATGGCGGCGAAGGCGACCTCGGCCACCACCAGCCCCCGCCGGAGCCACTGCCGGCCGGCGCCGGCGGTGGTCCGCTGCCCGCCCTCCTTGAGCACGGCGAAGAACGCGCCCGCCCGCGAGTGGAGGGCGGGAGCGAGGCCGAACAGGAAGCCGGCCAGCAGGGAGGCTACGAGGGTGAACAGGAGGCTCCGGCCGTCGAGGCCGATCTCGTCCACCCGCGGGATGCTCTCCAGGTTGGCCGCCACGATCGCCTTCACGCCCACCCAGCCGAGCAGGAGGCCGAGCGCGCCGCCCAGCAGCGCCAGGACCACGCTCTCGGTGAGGAGCTGGCGAATCAGCCGCGAGCGCGCCGCGCCGAGCGCCGTGCGGATGGCGATCTCCTTCTGCCGCGCCTCGGCCCGCGCCAGCAGCAGGTTGGCCACGTTGACGCAGGCGATCAGCAGCACCAGGCCCACGGCGCCCATCAGAAGCTGGATCTTCGGCCGGATGCTCCCCACCAGATCGTCGAGCAGCGGCTGGATCACCAAGCGATGGCGATCGGGTGTGGGCGTGTGGCTGTTGGGGATCTCCTTCTTCCAGCGGGCGAGCAGGCCGTTCATCTCCTGCCGCGCCTGGGACAGCGAGACGTCCGGCTTCAGGCGTCCCACGAGAAAGAGATAGTGGTTGCCGTGATTGCCCGGCTTGGCCGGATCGAGGGCGAGCGGCACCCAGGCCTCCACCCGCTGGTCGCCGATGGTGAACCCCGCCGGCATGACCCCGATCACCGTGCGGTCCGTGCCGTCCACCTGGATCCGCCGGCCCAGGATGGCCGGGTCGGCGCCGAACGCCCGCCGCCAGAGGCCGTCGGAGAGCACCACCGTCTTCTCGACGTTGGGGAGGTCCTCGGCGGGCGTGTAGTAGTGGCCGCGCTCAGGTCTTACTCCAAGGGCCGTGAGCAGCCCCGCCGTGGCGTAGGCCGCCTGCGCCCGCACCGGCTCGTCCCGCCCCGAGACGTTCACCTCGCTGGTCACGTAGGCGCCCAGGCTCTCGAAGCTCCGGTTCCAGCGGCCGTACTCGGTGAATTCCATGGGATCGACCCAGAAGCGGTCGAAGCCCATGGAGGGGAACTGGCTGTAGACGATCATCAGCCGGCCGGATTCCTTGTAAGGCAGCGGCTTGAGCAGCACGGAGCTCGCCACGCTGAAGATGGCCGCGTTGGCGCCGATCCCCAGCGCCAGCGTGAGCGCCGCGAGCAGGGTGAAGCCGGGGCTGCGGAGCAGCAGCCGGCAGGCGTAGCGGAGATCCTGGAGCAGAGCTTTCATCGCGGAGCAACCTCCCTTCGGTCTCCCCTAGTACGATGACTGCGGTAGTTGGTTTCAGGGGAGAGCACGGACTTACACGGACGAGCACGGACTAACACGGACGAACACCGAGGTGTCCGTGAGAGTCCGTGTCAGTCCGTGTTGGTCCGTGCTCTTCGCAGCCGCCCCGCCACCCGCTCGAAATCCTCCGGCACCGGCTCCTCGAAGCGGAGCTTTTTCCCCGTGCGGGGGTGCGCGAAGCCCAGCACGGCCGCGTGGAGCATGGGCCGGGGGGCGGGGATGGTGGGGCCGCGCCAGTCGCGGATGTAGACCGTCTCCCCCACCAGGGGGTGCCCGGCCTCGGCGAGGTGGATGCGGATCTGGTGCTGGCGGCCGGTCTCGAGCTCGCAGGCCACCCGGGTGGCGCCGGGGAGCCGCTCCAGGACGGTCACGCGGGTGACCGCCTCGCGCGCCTCGGCCGGCGGCTCGCCGCGGGCGGGCTTGAAGACGCCCCAGGAGCCGCGCAGGCCATCCCCACGGTCGGGCACCAGCAGGGTCTCGTAGACGGCATCCTGGGCGGCGCCGTGGGCCAGGGCGAGATAGCGCCGGAGCACCGTGTGCGCCGCGAGCTGCTCCTGGAGATGCCTCTGGGCGGACACGGTGCGGGCGAAGACCACCAGCCCCGAGGTCTCCTTGTCCAGCCGCTGCACGGCGCGCAGGGTGGGGCTCGCCTTGGTTTTTCCCCCGTTTTTGGCCTCGATCCTGCGGATCGCCACCCGGGTCAGGGAGAGGAGCGTGTCGCGGTCGTCGCGCTCGAAAGGAACGGTGAGGATGCCGGCCGGCTTGCGGACCACCGCCACCTCGGCATCGAGATGGACCACGAGGTCCGTGAGCGCCGGTTCCCGCCGCGGAGCGGGCCCGCCGGCGCGGACCTCCACCCGCTCACCCGCGGCCACGCGGCGGGCCGGATCGGTGACCGGCTCGCCGTCCACCAGCACGCGACCCTGGGCGCAGAGCTCCCTGGCCTTGCTCCAGGAGGTGCCAGGGAGGATCTCGCGGACCACCGCGGCGAGGGTGGCGCCGGCGCCTCTACTCTCGCGCAAACCGCCGCACGAAGACCCCCCGGGAGCCGTCGGCCGGGTCCGCGGCCGCCCAGGTGACGAGCCACGAGTCTCCCGCCCAGGCCACGCTCCCTTCCTGAGGCGCCTGGAAATCGGCGCTGGCCGCGCTCCGGATCTGCCGCGACGGTCCCAGGGGCGCGCCGTGCGCATCAAACTGTTGGATCTGGAGATCGGGGTTGTCCAGGAACTGGAGCCAGAGCAGCAGCAGGTCCCCGCGATCGTCGAACGCGATCGACACCGGCGCGAAGGCACTGGGGTCCTCGACGGCCGGGATCTCGGGGGTCACCGCCCGGCCGGCGGCGTCGAAGTACCGCAGATAGATCGTCTGGCCGAGGGCCCAGGAGACGGCGAAACCCCCATCGGGAGCCGCGGCGACCTGGAATTGGGGGTTCAGGAAGGGGGCCGTCTCCCACGGCCCCGG
>DASXJP010000422.1:0-8368 GCA_036497345.1 Thermoanaerobaculia bacterium | reverse complement strand
CGAGCGGCTCGGCGGCGAGCCGCGCCCGCGCCGCCCGGGCGAGGAGATGGTAGGGATCGGTCCGCAGGACGTCCAGGTACCGGCTCACCGCCTCCTGGCCGTTCTTCTCGAGCTCCGCCAGCCGGCCGCTCCAATAGTCGGCCTCCAGCCGGTCGTCGTGCCCGCCCTGGCGGGCCTTCGTCAGCCAGGCGCCGACCCGGTCCCGCCGGCCGCGCACGATCTCCGAGGCGGCGAGGAAGAGGGCCGCCCGCGCCGCCTCGGGGCGCCATTTGGGGTCCGCGGTGAGCTTCTCGTAGAGCGAGAGGGCCTGGGATTCGGAGCCGGCCCGCCACTCCACGCGGAGGGCGGCCAGGAGCGCGCGCGGGGCCCAAGCCCCCTGCGGCTCGGCGGTGTAGGCCTGGAGGAAATTCCGGTCCGCCGTCGCCACCGCCCCCGCCAGCTCGTGGGAGCGCCCCTCCAGGTATAGAACGTGAGCGCGGTCGGCGGCGGTCCTCGCCGTGCCCACCAGGCGGGTGAAGGCGAGCGAGGCCTCGGCCCAGCGCTGCTGGGCGAGCTGGACCTCCCCCATCCGGACCCGCGTCTCATAGGCCTCGCGCGCCGGCAGGGCGTCCCCCTTGCCGAGGGCCCGCTGGAGCATGGTCAGGGCGCGGTCGAAGTCGTTGTGCTTCTGGAAGGTGATGCCGATCAGCAGCGGCACCCGCCCGTGCTCGGACTCGGAGATGGTGGCGGCGAGCCGCTCGGCGGCCAGGCGGGCGATCTCGTCGTCCTGGCTCTCTCCGAGCAGGCTCACCAGGAGGCCGCGCGCGATCTCGGGATAGCCGGTGCGCTGAGCGCAATCCACCTGGGCGAGCTGGATCTCCCGCCGCTGCGGCGCGGGCATGGCCTCCGTCCGCAGGCGGCGCAGGTGCTGGCAGTCTCCCCCCTTGACGATCGTCCGGGCGAGGAGGTGGACCGCCTCGGGAAGCAGGGGGGACGACGGAGCCTCGGCGACCGTGTTGGCCACCAGCCCGGTCGCCATCTCCGGATGCCCCATCAGATCGTAGTCGTTCGCCAGGCGATAGTACGCATGGTGCTTGAGCGGCGGAGTCGCCGTCAGGGTGCGGAGGAAAGCCGCGGTCGCGTCCTCGAACCGCCCGAGGGTGTCGAGAAGATAGCCGCGAAGATAGTCGAGGCCGAGCTTGCGGGAGGGCTCCGGCCGCTCCGCGAGCTCCTGCTCCACACGGGCGAGGGCCTGCCGCTGCTGGCCGGCGAGCTGCAGCTCGACCAGATCCGGCCGCGGGTCCGCGGCGGCGGTGACGGCGAGGATCAGAGCGAAGGTGCCGAGCATTCCAGGGGGCGGAGGTCGGCCCGAGGCGCCAGATTCGGCGCGCTCAAGCACTCATGGGAACCGACCACCGCGCGACTCGCGCCCCGAGGCTCTGCAATTTCAATTCCATTTGCTCATAGCCACGATCCAGGTGGTAGATCCGATCGACCACGGTCTCCCCTTCGGCGGCGATGCCGGCCAGGACCAGACAGGCCGAGGCACGCAGATCGGTCGCCATCACCCCGGCGCCGGTGAGGCGCGTGGGCCCATGCACCTGCGCCTTCCCGCCGTCCACCCGGATGTCGGCGCCCATCCGCATCAGCTCCGGAGCGTGCTGGAAGCGGTTCTCGAAGATGGTCTCGCTGATCGTGGCGGCGCCGTAGCCTTGCGTCATCAGCGCCATGTACTGCGCCTGGAGATCGGTGGGGAAGCCGGGATGGGGCGCCGTCTCCAGATCGCGGGCCGCCACTCCCTGGTCGGCGCGGACGCGGATCCCCTCCGCCGTCACCTCGACCTGGGCGCCGACCTCGGCCAGTTTGTCCAGCAGTGGCGCCAGATCGGCGGCGTTGGCCCGCTCGAGCAGCACGTCGCCGCCGGTCATCGCCGCGCCGATGAGATAGGTCCCTCCCTCGATCCGGTCGGGGATGATCGTGTGCTCGGCCCCGCCGAGCGCCTCGACGCCGTCGATCACGATCGTCTCCTCGCCGGCTCCCGAGACGCGGGCCCCCATGGCGTTGAGGAGGTTCGCCAGATCGACCACCTCGGGCTCGCGCGCGCAGTTTTCGAGCACGGTGGTCCCGTGGGCGAGCGCCGCGGCCATCAGCACGTTCTCCGTGCCGGTGACCGTGGGCATGTCGAAGCGGAAGCGGGTGCCCACCAGCCGCGAGGCGCGGGCGTCCACGTAGCCGTGCGAGAGCTGGACGTCGGCGCCGAGCGCGGTGAGCGCCTTCAGGTGCTGGTCGATCGGCCGCACGCCGATGGCGCAGCCGCCCGGGAGCGACACCCGGGCATGCCCCTCCTTGGCGAGCAGGGGTCCGAGCACCAGGACGCTGGCGCGCATGGTCTTTACCAGATCGTAGGGAGCGTCGTGCTCCGGGTTCGGCCGCTCGCGGCGGAGGCGGATGGCGCCGGCCTCCTCCTGAGATTCCATGCCCAGATGGTCCAGCAGCTTCTGCAGGGTGCGGATGTCGCGCACCCGCGGCACGCAATGGAGGGTCAGCGCCTCGTCCGTCAGCAGGCTGGCGGTGAGCGCCGGCAGGGCGGCGTTCTTGGCGCCGCTGGCGGCGACGCGGCCGGTGAGGCGCGTTGGCCCCACGATGTGAAACTTGTCCATGGCTCCCTTTCCGGTTTGATCCCCTTCAATTTGATCCCCTTCAATTTTGCCGGCGCCGCAGCAGCACGATGCGCGGGATGCCGGCGTAGTCCTCCCGGACCTCCGCAATTTCCAGGCCCGAGCCTCGGGCGTGCCGGCGTATCGCCGCGAGCTGTCCGCGTCCGATCTCGACCGCCAATCCTACTCCGGAGCGCAACCCTGAGCACTGGGCGAAGAGCCGCGGGTAGAGCGCGTCTCCCGCGCCGGGCGGGAAGAGCGCCAGGGAGGGCTCGAAGTCGTAGACCTCGGGGGACATCTCCGGGATCTCCGAGCGGTCCACGTAGGGAGGGTTGCTCACCACCAGGTCGAAGCGGGAGAGGTCGAGACCGGCCGCGAGATCGGCATTGACCAGGGAGACCCGGGCGTCGAGCCGCCGGGCATTCCCCGCCGCCACGGCCAGGGCTCCGGGAGAGAGGTCCGTCGCCACCACCCGGGAGCCGGGGATCTCCAGGGCCAGGGTGACGGCGAGGATGCCGGAGCCGGAGCCGATATCGAGGATCCACGGCCGCTCCGGCAGCCGTTCCGCGAGGGCCACCTCGACGAGGTGCTCGGTCTCGGGCCGGGGGATGAGCACCCGGGAATCGACGGCGAAGGGCCGGCCCCAGAATTCCCGCTCTCCCGTGAGATAGGCCACCGGCTCGCCGGCGAGCCGCCGGGCCAGGAGATCCCGGAACCGCCGCTCCGCCTCCGGCGGCACCTCAGTCTTCTGGCGGGCGATCACCCGCGCCTCGGAGAGACCGAGGACGTGCCCCAGGAGCAGCCGGGCCTCGCGCGTGGACGCGCCGAACGGCGTCGCCGCGAGCAGGGGGCGGGCTTCCGCGAGGAGCTGGCCGACGGTGGGCATCGGCTGGCTAGTCTAGCGGCGGAGCCCGTCAGCTCGCCGGCTTCAGCTCGATCTCCACCGCCGCCACCGCCCCCGCAGGAACCTGGACGTCCACCGTGGCCGGCGCGAGCCCCTCTTTCTCGACGGTGACCTTGTAGAGGCCGGCGGGAATCCGAGGGATCTCGAAGGCCCCGGCGCCGTCGGTCGTCCTGGCGAGGACCTGACTGGCCGGGAAGAGCG
The DNA here is from genome assembly GCA_036497345.1 of Thermoanaerobaculia bacterium. Classification (GTDB taxonomy): domain Bacteria; phylum Acidobacteriota; class Thermoanaerobaculia; order Multivoradales; family UBA5704; genus DATARR01. Next base: position 4,627 of record DASXJP010000422.1, on the reverse strand, counting down.
GGGCGGAGAGGCCCGCAACGGTTCCCTCTTCCAGGCGGAGGAGAGCCCCCGCGACCGGCGCGCCGGCGGCGGAGACCCGCCCGCGGAGCCCTCCCGTGGCGATGTCGAAGGTGACCTCCGGGTCCGCGGCGATCTCGACGCTCCGCCTGGCGATCATCTCCCGCCCGGAATCCAGAGCCAGCAGGACGTAGTGATCGGCGGGCAGCTCCGACAGCCGGAAGCCGCCGTCAGGTCCGGCCACGGCCTGGGAGGCCCGCGTGGGGGTGAAGACCACGACCTGCGCTCCGGCCATGGGCGCGTGGTCCAGCAGCACCCGGCCGGACAGCGTGAAGCCGGTCTGGAACCGGAGGTCGAGGACGGCCTCCCGGACGCCGGGAGCGAGGTGGAGAGGCTCCATGATGCTGTGTTCGCTCGTGTGCGCGGTCACGTTCCACTCTCCGGGCCCCAGATTCTCGATCCTGTAGCGGCCCTCCGGATCGACCTGCCCCAGGGCCGGTTGCGGGGACGTCAGGTCCGGGCGGAGCGCGAGGATGATGACGCTCTTCGCCTCCTCGGGATCGAGCCCCAGCAGCTTGCCGGTCACCCGCGCGCCCCGGGAGAAGCGCAGCTCGAGCCCGCGCACCTCCTGCCCGGCGACCTGGATCTCGCCGGGGGCCTGGGCCTCCGCGAAGTCGGTCGCGTCGCCCTCCTCCGGCACCTGGACATTCTGGAGCCGTCCGGCGCGATATCCCCGGGCACGGACGTCGAGCTCCGCGGTGCCCGGCGCCACCATCCCCTGGGCCCGGAACTTCCCCTGTTCATCCGTGGTCCCCAGCGGGCGCTCGGCGCCCGTTTAGCTCTCCCCGAGAGACGTCCGCAGGACGCGCTCCTCCCGCAGATAGATCTGGGCTTTCGGCACCGGCTCGCCCGCGGGGCCCGGGACCTCCTACTGCGAAGGCTTCAGATTGACCAGGACCTCCGCCATGGCGCCTGGACGGATCTCGACGCTCGCGCTGGTGGGCTCGAGCCCTTCCTTCTGAACGAAGACCGTGTACGTGCCGGAAGCGACCCGGGGAGCCTCGAAGCTCCCGGCGGCGTCGGTCGTCCAGCCACCACGGCCGAAGAACGGGATGCTGCCACTCAGGTGGATGAGGGCATTGGCGACCGGAGCGCCGCCCGCGAGGGCCGTCACCCGCAGCCCACCCGTGGAGAAATCCAGATTGACCTCCTGATCCTCCGCGACCTCGACGTTCGCCGACGTCCCCAATCCTTCCGGGTCCATGGCCGTCAGGGTATAGCGGCCGGAAGGCACGTTCGGGATTCGAAAGCCGCCGTCCGGTCCGGTCAGCGCCTGGAAGCTTCCCCGGTTCGAGGAGGCGACGACCTGGGCTCCCGCGAACGGTGCGCCGTCCATCGTCACCCGGCCGGTGAGCGTGTAGCCGGCCGGGAACACGAGGTCGAGCACGGTTTCCCGCACGCCGGGAGCGATCTGGAGGGTCTCCTGGATGCTGCGCCCTTTCGTCTGGGCGTTGATCCTCCAGTCTCCCGGCGGCAGGTTGGAGAGCTTGTACCGGCCCTCGGAGTCGGCGCGGGCAAACTGCGGATGGGAGAACCTCAGGTCCGTACGGAAGGCCTGGATCGAGACGCTCTCCATCTCCTCCGGCTCGAGCCCGAGCACCTTTCCGGTCACCGTGGCGCCCCGGGAGAGCCGCAGCACGAGCCCGCCGACCTCCTGGCCGGCGACCTGAACGTCTCCAGGAGCGGCGGTCTCGGCGAAGTCGGGCGCGCTTCCGGAAAGGCGATACGTCCCGTCGCTGACCGCAGGAAACTGGAAGGTTCCGTCCGCCAGGCTGGTCGCGGAAAAGGCGGCGCCCGACTCCAGGGGGCTCAGGGAGAGGCCGGCGCCGGGAACCGGCATCCCCGCTTCATCGCTCACTTTTCCAGAGACCCGGGCTCCCGCCAGGAAGGTCAGATCGCGTTGATTGACACCCGGCGCGACCTCGACCGAGGCTTCGGCATGCCCATGCTCCTCGGAGCGGGCGGAGACGTCATACCGTCCCTGATCGAGGCTCTCCAGCCGGCAGCGCCCCTCGTCGTCGGTGCGGCACTGCGCGAAGCCCGGAGCTCCCCCGGAAGCGGGACCCGCGAGGTACGCCGTGATCCAGGCGCCGGAGACCGGCTGCCGGCGGCTGTCCAGCGCGCGGATCTCCAGCACGCTGCCCTTGAGCAGAACGATCTCCAGCCCTTCGACGTCGCTCTCCTCGGGGACCGCCAAGCCCTGGAGGCGGGCGGCTTGATAGCCCTGAGCGTGGACCACGAGCTCCATGGTGCCCGGCTCGATCCCCGCGAGCCGGAATCTCCCTTCCTCGTCAGTGGCCCCGAGCTGGCGGGTACTCTCCTCGTGGTACGTCCCCTCCGCTCTCCGGATGGTGGTCACGCGGTGGATCGAGATCTCGGCCTTCGGAACCGGCTCTCCCGCCGGCCCCTTCACCCGGCCGGCGAGGATCCGGCCCATCTTCAGCTCGATGCGCAGCGGCTCCAGGGTCGGCGCCTCCACCGAGCGGACCGCCGCCGGCACGTATCCAGGATGCTCGATGTTGACGTCGAAACGCGCGCCCGGGCGCAGATCCTCGAACCGGAAGCGGCCTTCGGAATCCGTCCGTGTCGCGGTGAAGAACGCCGAGTCGAATCCCGAGGACGAGCCGCGCACGGAGACCAGATTCACGCCGACGTCCGGCAGCGGCACACCGCCGGGATCGACCACCTGCCCCTCGATCGCCAGGCCGCGGTCGAGCGTCAGGGTGCCCAGGTCGACCTTCGCCGTGCGGGACGGTACCTCGACGTCGGGAAGAGAGAGCACCACGAAACCTTTGCGCTCCACCCGCAGTTGGAACCTGCCGGGGCTGAGATGGGAGAGCGCGAAGGCCCCCGTGGCATCGGAGACCGTCTTGCCCAGGAGCGAGCTGTTCCAGGGGAGACCCTGGCTGAGCATGGCCTGCTGAGAGAGCATGAGAGTGAGCTCGGCGCTCGGCACCGGCTTTCCTTCCGGGCCCATCACCTTGCCCAGCACCGTCGCCCCGCGCTCCAGGACGATCCGCACCAGCTTGGGGGGGCGGTCCCGGGAGAGGGCGTCCGCCATCACGGAAGCGGGCGCGAATCCATCCTGGGTGACCGCCAGCCGGTATAGCCTGCCCGGCGAAAGGGCGGAGAGGCGGAAACGGCCGTTGGCGCGGCTCCAGACGGCTCCCTCGCGGGACGGCTCATCGGTCGGCAGGGCCTCGACCCGGGCTCTCGAGACCGGGCTGCCTGCCTCGTCCAGCACCCTCCCGGAGATGGACCCCGCGTACGCGAGCCTCAGAGCGAACGGCGCTCCCTGGAATTCCGGAGGGGACGGCGCCCGCGGCTCTGTAGCGAAGTAGCCGGGGGCGACGGCCCGCAACCTCACCTCGCCGCTCGCCGGAGCGCGGATCTGAAAAACCCCATCCGCTCCCGACTTGACGCAGGGAACGGCCGGCGAGCCCTCGCTCCAGACCAGGGCCCCGGCGACCGGCGCGCCCTTGGGGTCGCTCACCTTCCCCTGGACCAGCCGCGGCGTGGCCGGAGGCGGCTGCGCGGCCGCCGGCGCGCCGAAGTACCACTCTCCGCCAGCCGGCGAGCCCGGGGTGATCTGCTTTGCGTGGGACGACGCCAGGGCCGGGGCCGGCGTCAGATCCGTTTCCTCGACCACCGGCAGGAACGGAGCCTCCACGTCCAGATAGCCTGCCGCCCGCATCCTCACCCGGAAGCAACCGCTCTCCGGCGCGGTCAGCTCGAAGAACCCCGCGGCGTCCGTCTTCGCCGTGGCGACCGGAGAGTCCCCCACCTGTGGAAGCAGCTCGACGCGGGCACCGCCAAGCCCCTGGACGGTCTCGGCGGGGATCAGGACCCGGCCCGAGAGGTGGATCGGCTCCGCCGCGAGGGTGGCCGGCAGCCCTACGGCGAGCAGGACGGCGAGACGGAGCGGCCCAGGACAGCGAAGGCTGGCGAGCATAGAATCTCCTTGCTCAAATTCTACTCCCACCAGCCGGAACCGCTCGCAAGGCCTATTGGCCGCCCGCCGGCTTGGCCTCGCTGCCCTCGGGCTTCTTCTGCGCGTCCTGGACGCATTGCTGGGCGTCCTCCGAATGTGGCTTCATCCCCAGAGCGTGGGAGCACGCGTCGAGCGCCGACTCCCGCATGCCGAGGATGAGGTAGACCTGGCCGAGCGCCAGGTAGCTGTCATAGTTCCCGTAATAGCCCACCGACTTGGAGAATTCGTCCTTCGCTCTCACGTAGAGCTTCATCTTCTTGTCGTGATCCTGTTCCCTGTCGGCCTTCTGCTTGTCCTTGACCCCGTGGCCGTACTCCAGCATGGCCTTCTCCTCGGGGGACTTCATGTGGCTGCCCATCGATTCCGTCGGCGTCGGCCCGAACTGGGCGAGCAGGGTGGGTGTGGTCATCAAAACGGTCAGGGCGAATGCGGCAAACGTCTTCATGGGTCATTTCTCCCGTTGTTGGTGCTTCGGAGCTATAGACAGAATTCTGCTCCGAAGTGTTTAGCTAGAAGTAAATGACGGACGGAAGAAAGTATTTCAGCACCCTGTCCGAAACCTCACCATGCCCATCGCCC
>DASXJP010000421.1:0-2511 GCA_036497345.1 Thermoanaerobaculia bacterium | reverse complement strand
AAGAAAGTAAGCAATGTGCTGGAGCTGATGCGAGAGAGCCCGCTGGTAGCCCTGGGCGGAAGATCGGCTGAGAGCCTGCGGGGCCGGCTGTGGGCGAAGCTCGAGCTGTCGCTGCCCGGCGGGATGAAGGATCGTGTCGCGTTGCGGATGGTCGAAGACGCCGAAGCCGCCGGCCTCCTGACTCCCGGCGGCACCATCGTCGAGAGCTCCTCCGGCACGCTGGCCGAGGGGCTGGCCCGCGTGGGTGCGATCAAAGGATACCGCGTGATCATCGTCACCGATCCGCGGATTGATCCGCTGACCGCCGCCAAGCTCCACGCCCTCGGCGCTACGGTGGAGGTGGTGGACTCGTACCATTCGACGGGGGGTTGGCAACTCTCGCGCCTGCAGCGTCTCGGTCAGATTCTGCAACAGAATCCCGGAGCGGTCTGGACCCGCCAATACGACAGCCCGAGCAACCCTGCCACCTATGAGCAGGGGATGGCGGACGAGCTGCTCGCCGCCTTCGATACCGATCTGGCGGCGCTGGTCGCTTCGGTCGGCAGCGGTGGCTCGCTGTGCGGCACCGCACGCGCCCTTAAGCGCCGGCTGCCGGATCTGCGGGTCGTCGCCGTTGACGCCGTGGGGTCCTGCCTGTTTCACCAGCCTCTCAAAAAGCGTCTGCAGAGTGGCCACGGCAACAACATCGTCCCCGGCAATCTGGACTACCAGGCCATCGACGAGGTGCACTGGCTGGCGGACGGCGAGGCCTTCCTCGGGTGCCGCGAGCTGGCGCGGCGCGAGGGGATCTTCGCCGGCGGCTCCTCCGGAGCAGTCTATATCGTGGCCTCCTGGATCGCCTCCCAACTCGGCCCGGGCCGGCAAGTCGTGGCCATCCTGCCTGACCGCGGCGACCGATACAGCGACACCATCTATTCCGGTTCCTTCCTGGCGGCGCACGGCTTGGCGGAATGCGCGGTGGCGGCGGCACCGCAGCGTATCCGTTACGGCCTCGACACGGCCGAGCGCTGGAGCTGCGCTGAGCTGCCGCGTAACGGCTCTGTTTCCTACCACGCGGCGGAGGCTCCCAGGACGCGCGAGCTAGCGCGCGCGCTGGGCTTGCCAGGCGAGCGGCCGCAGCGGCATTTCGTGTTCGTCGAGAGCAATACCACGGGAACCGGACGTGCGGCCGTGGAACGCCTCCTGCGAGAGGGAGAACGGGTGACCTTTCTCTCGCGCACGCCTGGGAAGTACCCCTTCCTCGCCAAGGGCGCCGCGAACCTGTCTGTGATCCCTCTGGAGACGAACGACGTGGACCAGGTCGTCCGCAAGATGGAGGAGATCCGTCGCGATCAGCATGTCGACGCCTTGCTGACCTTCTCCGATTACTACGTGGCCATCGTGGCGGAGGCCGCCGCCCGCCTCGGGCTGCGCTATCTCGATCCTCGAGTCGCCCGCACCTGCCGTGACAAGCACGCAACACGGGAGGCTCTCCGGCTTGCCGGCTTGCCAGTGGCTGAATTCCGGCTACTCCACTCCCCCGAGGAGGCGTGGGCCGCCGGCCAAGAGGTCTCTTATCCCTGCGTGCTCAAGCCCGTCAGCGAGAGTTCGAGCAAGGGGGTGCGCCTGGTGCGCGACGCCGAGGAGCTGAGGGCCCATTTCTGCGAGGTACACGGCTGGCGCGAGAACACCCGCCACCAGCCGGTCGAAGGGAACGTGCTCCTGGAGACCTTCCTCGAAGGGCCGGAGTACAGTGTCGAGACGTTCACACTGGAGCGCGGGCACACGCGCGTGGTGGGCGTCACTACCAAGCATCTCTCTCCTCCGCCCCTGTTCGTCGAGCTGGGGCACGATTTTCCGAGTCAGATCGAAGCGGAGCTGCAGGCCGCCCTGGAACGCTCGGCGCTCGCGGCTCTCGACGCCCTCGGTTACGATTTCGGCCCGGCCCATACCGAGATCCGGCTGACTGCGCAGGGGCCGGTCGTGGTGGAGGTCAACCCGCGGCTCGCCGGGGGAATGATTCCCGAGCTGGTCTTCAACGCCCTCGGGGTCGACCTTGTCGGAGCGCTGTTCGCCCAACTCACGGGCGAGGAGGTGGATCTCACACCCAAACGGACCGCGTGGTCCTCGATCCGGTTTATCACGGCACCGCGGCGTGGCCTCTGCGCCGGATTGCGCGGCGTCGAGCAGGCGCGCCAGCTCCCCTCGGTGCGCGAGGTGACCTTTCTCAAGAGAGCGGGCGAGGAGGTCCAGCCGGCGGAGGATGCGACTCACCGCCTGGGCTACGTCCTTACTGCTGGCGCAGACCCCCTCGGCGTCGCTCGCGACGCCGACGCGGCCCTGGCTTGCTTGGAGGTCGCCTTCGCGCCGGCGGCCTTCCTCGAAGACGCGGTTATTCCGGGTACTTGATAATGAAAAAGCTTGAGCACGGCAATTCCTCACCCGCTACCTGATCGAGAAGTCGCTCAGCGTCGACAACCTCTACGCCTTCGGCGTCTTCCTGATCCTCACCGGGATCAGGATGGCGCTCCA
>DASXJP010000420.1:0-8400 GCA_036497345.1 Thermoanaerobaculia bacterium | reverse complement strand
CCGGGACGGCCGCCGTACCGGTCCAGACGCCGCGGCCGGCGCCGCCCGCCCCGCCTGCCGAAAAAATGGCGTCGCCGGCCTTCTCGGCCGGCCGCCATGAAGAGGCCGAGCGGGAGCTGAGCCCCAGCCAGCGGCGCTACGTGGCGGAGCTGGCCGAGCGCCTGGTCCGCCGCACCCCCAGCTCGCGCGAGCTGGCCGACCGTCACCGCTCCCACTGGGCCGACCTGCGGATGGCCATGGGCTTCCGCCCGGAGACCAAGGAGGCCTGCTTCCCCGTAGTCGCCGAGCGGTCGCAGGGGTCGCGGGTCTGGGACCGCGAGGGCAACGAGTACGTCGACCTCGCCATGGGCTTCGGGGTCAACCTGTTCGGCCACAACCCGCCGTTCGTGACGGCGGCCGTCAAGGCCCAGCTCGAGCGGGGGATGCACGTGGGCGTGCAGTCGGACCTGGCGGGGGAGGTCGCCGCCCGGATCGCCGCCATGACCGGGATGGAGCGGGTCACCTTCTGCAACTCCGGCACCGAGGCGGTGATGACGGCGGTCCGGCTGGCCCGGGCGGCGACCGGCCGCACCCGCATCGTCCAGTTCTCCGGCTCCTACCACGGTCACGCCGACGCCACCCTGGCGGTGGCGCGGCCGGGGGAGGCCGCCGCGGCCGGCGGCGCGCCCATGGCGGCCGGCGTCCCCGAGATGACCAGCCGGCAGTCGATCGTCCTCCCCTATGGCGAGGAGCGGGCCCTGAAGGTCATCGAGGCGGAGCTCCCCACGCTCGCCGCCGTCCTGGTCGAGCCGGTGCAGAGCCGCCGGCCGGACCTCCAGCCCGCCGACTTCCTGCGGCGCCTGCGCGATCTCACGCGCCAGGGCGGCGTGCCGCTCCTCTTCGACGAGGTGATCACCGGCTTCCGCGCCCACCCCGGGGGGGCGCAAGGCTGGTTCGGCATCGAGGCGGACCTCGCCACCTACGGCAAGGTGATCGGCGGCGGCCTGCCGATCGGCGTGGTGGCCGGCCGGCGCCGCTTCCTCGACGCGGTCGACGGCGGGCTCTGGCGCTACGGCGACGCCTCGCGGCCGGAGGTGGAGGCCTCGTTCGTGGCCGGCACCTTCTGCAAGCATCCGCTGGCCATGGCCGCGGCGCTCGCCGTCCTGCGCCACCTGGAGGAGGCGGGGCCGGCCCTGCAACGGCGGCTCAACGAGCGCACGGCCGCCTTCGCCGCCGCCCTCAACGAGGACTTCCGCGCCGCCGGGGTGCCCATCGAGGTGGTCTCCTTCGCCTCGCTCTTCCGCTTCGTCCTGGCCCGCAACGGCAGCTACCTCTACCAGCCGCTGGAGATGGACCTGTTCTTCCAGGCCCTGATCGCCCGCGGAGTCTACGTCTGGGAGGGGCGGACCTGCTTCCTGTCGACCGCCCACACCGAGGAGGATCTGGAACGGGTCCGCGAGGTGGTCCGGCAGAGCGTGGCCGAGCTCCGCGCCGCGGGATTCCTCGCGGGTGCCGCTCCCCAGGCGCCCGCCGCGTCCGTGGCCGTCGCGCCGCCCGCCGCGGCGGAGCCGGCGCGGCTGCCGCTCTCCCCGGCGCAGAGGCAGCTCTGGATGATCAGCCGGCTGGAGGAGAGCGGCTCGCTCGCCTACACCGTCTCGATCGGCCTGGAGCTCTCCGGCCGGCTCGATGCCGAGGCCCTGGGCCGGGCCCTCCGCGGCGTGGTCGCCCGCCACGAGGCGCTGCGCACGGTGGTGGGGGAGGACGGCCAGCAGGTGATCCTCCCCGCGGGGGAGGTGGAGCTGGCGCGGGTCGACCTCACCGCCGCCGCCGATCCCGGCGCCGCCCTCGCGGCCTGGTGGAGCGGCCCGGGCGGGCGGCCGTTCGAGCTCTCCGGCCGGCCGCTCTTCCGGGCCCGCCTCCTGGCCCTCGCCCGCGACCGCCACGTGCTGGCTCTGGCCGCCCACCACCTGGTGGTCGACGGCTGGTCGATGGGGATCGTGGTCAAGGACCTGATGGCGCTCTACGCCGGCGCCGCGCTCACGGAGGCCCCGCTGGCCTGGCGCGACTATCTGCTCTGGCAGGAGCGCCAGCGGGAGTCCCCGGCCATGGCCCAGCACGAGGCCTACTGGCTGGCGCAGGCCGCCGGGCTGCGCCCCGATCTGGACCTCCAGCCGGATCACCCCCGCCCGGCCCGCAAGAGCTTCCGGGGGGAGCGCCTGACCCTGGAGCTCGACCCCGGGCAGACCCAGCAGCTCCGCCGCCAGAGCCGGCAGCGCCGCTGCACGCCGTTCATGGCCCTCTTCGCCGCCTGGGCCTCCTTCCTGGCCCGCCGCGCCGGCCAACGCCGGCTCACCCTGGGCATCCCCACCTCGGGCCGGCCGGTGGAGGCCGAAGGGACGGTGGGCTACTGCTCCCACCTGCTGCCGGTCGGCGTCGCCGTCGAGGCGGACGACACCTTCGAGAGCTTCCTGGCGCGCACCCGCGACACCCTGCTGAGCGCCTACCAGCACCAGGACTACCCCTTCTGGCGGCTGCTGGAGAAGCTGGCGCTGGCGCCCGATCCGGGCCGGACCCCCCTCTTCGCCGCCACCTTCAACCTGGAGCGGCCGGTGCGCCTGCCGGAGACCCCCGGGCTCGCCGTCCGGCCGGCGGCCCAGCCGATCCTCGGCACCGGCTTCGACCTGCACCTGAACGTGCTCGACTGGGACGACCGGCTGACCGTCGAGCTCGATTTCAGCCTCGACCTCTTCACCCGGGCGACCGCCCGGCGGCTGCTCGCGGGTTTCTCGGAGTGGCTGGCGGCGGCGCTCGCCCGGCCGGATGAGCGCCTCGCGAGCCTGCCCGCCCTGACCCCCGGCGAGCGCCACCAGGCCCTCCTCGACTGGAACGACAGCGCGGTGCCTCCCGAGGTCCCGGGCGCCACCGTCCTCGACCTCGTCCGCCGGCAGGCCGCGCTCCGCCCCGCGGCTCCGGCCCTGGCCGCGGACGGCGCCGTGGTCACCTACGCCGAGCTGGTGGAGCGGGCGGGCCGGACGGCGAGCTTCCTGCTCTCCCGCGGGGTCTCCCCGGGCCAGCCGGTGGGGCTCGCCATGCCGCGGAGCGCGGACCTGGTGGTCGCCCTGCTGGGGATCCTGGAGGCCGGGGCCTTCTACGTCCCCCTCGACCCGTCGCTGCCGGCCGAGCGTCTGGCCTACATCCTGGCGGACTCCGGGGTGCGCTTCGTGGCGACCCTGGCGGCCACCGCCGGGACCCTCCCGCCGGGGAGCTGGCGGCCCCTGCTCCTCGACGCCGAGGCGGCGGAGATCGCCCGCCAGCCGCGGACGCCCCTGGTCCGCCCGGTCACGCCGCGGGACGCGGCCTACCTCCTCTACACCTCCGGCTCCACCGGCCGGCCCAAGGGGGTGGTGGTCGAGCACGGCCCGGTCGCGTGCCTCGCGGCGGCCCAGCGCGGGCTGTTCGCGGTCCGCCCCGAGAGCCGGGTCCTGCAGTTCGCCAACCTGGGGTTCGACGCCTCGGTCTCGGAGATCTTCGTCACCCTGGCCGCCGGAGCGACCCTCTGCCTGGCGGGGGCCGACGACCTGCTGCCGGGGGTGCCGCTGGTCGAGCTGCTGCGGCGCGAGCGCATCACCCTGGTGACCCTGCCGCCGAGCGTGCTCTCGGCCCTGCCGGAGGCGGGGCTGCCGGAGCTGGAGACCGTGGTCAGCGCCGGCGAGGCCTGCACCCCCGAGGTCGTCGCCCGCTGGACGGCCGGGCACCGCCTGGTCAATGCCTACGGGCCGACCGAGGCCTGCGTCTGCGCCACCGGCGCCCCGCTGGCGGCCGGCGACCTGGAGCGGGCCGCGGCGATCGGCCGGCCGATCGACAACGTGCGGGTCTACCTCCTGGACGCGGCCGGCGATCCGGTACCGGCGGGCGCGGTGGGGGAGATCCACATCGGCGGCGCCCAGGTGGCGCGCGGCTATTGGCGCGACCCCGCGGGCACCGCCGCCCGCTTCCTGCCCGACCCGGCGGCGGTGGGAGGGCGGCTCTACCGCACCGGCGACCTGGCGCGCCATCTCCCCGACGGCACGATCGAGTACCTGGGGCGTTGCGACCGCCAGGTCAAGCTGCGGGGCATCCGCGTCGAGCTGGGGGAGATCGAGCAGACCCTCCTGCGCGACCCCGGGGTGCGCGAGGCGGTCGTCCTCCTGCGCGAGGGGCGGCTGGTCGCCTACCTGGTGGCGAAGGACCCCGCCCTCTCGTTGGCCAAGGTGCGCGACCGCCTGGCCGGCTCGCTCACGGCGGCGATGATCCCCGCCGACCTCGTGCTGCTCCCGGCCCTGCCCCTGAGCGCCAACGGCAAGGTCGACCGCGACCGGCTGCCGGCCCCCGACGCGGCCCAGACCCGCCGGCGTGCCGGGTACGTGGCCCCGCGGACGGCGATCGAGGAGACCCTCGCCGCCATCTGGGGGGAGGTCCTGGAGGTCGACCGGGTGGGCATCCACGACGACTTCCTCTCGCTCGGCGGTCACTCGCTGCTGGCGATCCAGATCGCCTCGCGGATCGAGGAGGCCTTCGCCGTCCGCGTCTCGCTCAAGGTCATCTTCTCCGGCCAGACCCTGGAGGAGCTGGCCGCCGAGGTGGAGGCGGCGCTCTTCGCGGCCAGCGGCGAGGCCGACCTCGCGGACGAGCTCCGGCGGCTCGAAAACCTTTCGGACGACGAGGTCGCGAGCCTGCTCGCGGAGGCCTGACGCCATGAAGATCCTCCTCGTTCAGCTCCTCGACTACCGCTTCCCGTTCGGCGGCGCCCACAAGGCCAACCGCCGGCTGATGGAGGCGCTGGCGGCCCGCGGCCACGAGTGCCAGGTCTTCGCGCCCGGCTACGAGACGGTGACCCCCCGCCCCGACGAGCGCGAGCGCCTGCTGGCCGATCTCGCGGCGGAGGGCGCGCCGGTGGTCGCCGAGGAGGAGGGGTTCGTGGTCTACCGCTCCCGAGGAGTGGTGGTCCACGCCCTGGTCGCGGGGCTCTCGGCCCTTGGCTATGAGCGGGTCTACGGCCACCTGGCGCGGCAGATCCGGGAGCTGCGGCCCGACTGGGTGCTGGTCTCGGAGGACCACACCGGACTCTTCCTGGGAGCGGCCCTGGAGCTCATCCCCGGCCGGGTGGTCTACATCGCCCACGCCCAGCCGACCCTGCCGTTCGGTCCCGAGGCCTTCGACCAGGACCCGGCCAAGGCCGCCCTCTTCGCACGGGTGGCGGGCATCCTCACGGTCAGCGACTACGTCCGGGGGTACATCCGCCGGTGGGGAGGCCGCGAGTCGACCGTGATCGGCTTCCCGGTCTACGGCGAGCCGCCGTTCCCCCGCTTCGGCGGCTTCGACCAGGGGGCCGTGACGCTGGTCAACGCCTCCGGCCTCAAGGGGCTCCCCATCTTCCTGGACCTGGCCGCCGCCTTCCCCGAGGTCCCCTTCACCGCCGTGGCCTCCTGGGGGACCGGAGCGGCGGAGCGGGCGGCCCTGACGGCGCTCCCCAACGTCACCCTGCGCGAGCCGAGCCCGGAGATCGACGAGGTCCTGGCCGGCGCCCGGATCCTCCTGGCCCCCTCGCTCTGGGGGGAGGCGTTCGGGGTGATCGCCGTCGAGGCCATGCTGCGCGGCATCCCCGTGCTCGCCAGCGACCTGGGCGGGTTGCCGGAGGCCAAGCTCGGGGTCGATTACGTCCTGCCCGTCTCCCCGATCACCGAGTACCGCCGGCCGAGCCCCTTTGAAAAGCCCGTGCCGGTCCTGCCGCCGCAGGACACCGCCCCCTGGCGCCGCGCCCTGGAGCGGGTCCTCACCGGGCGCGCCTGCTACGAACGGCTCGCGGAGGAGTCGCGCCGCGCCGCCCTGGCCTTCGTCGCGGGGCTGGGGGCGCCGGCGTTCGAAGCCTACCTGCGCGGCCTGGAAGACCCACACGAGGCGCCGCGGAAGGCGCCGGGAGGCTCCACCTTGCCCCATATTCTGATGTCGACCCATGGCACGCATGGCGACGTGCTCCCCTTCCTGACCCTGGGCGAGCGGCTCGTCCGCCGGGGGCACCGGGTAACCCTGGTGACCCATGCCGTCTTCGCCGACCTGGCGCGCGCCGCGGGCGTCGAGCTGATCGGCCTGGGGGACGAGGAGAGCTACCGCCGGTTGATCGAGGACACGGCGGAGCTCTTCACCCGGCCGGACGACGTCTTCGCCGCCAGCCGCGCCTATCTCGAGCGCCAGCGGATCTTCGACGACGACCGCGAGGAGCTGCGGCGGATCGACGCCGCCTGCACCGCGGACACCGTGCTGGTGGGGCGCTATGAGGACGTCGCCACCCTGCTGGTCGCCGAGAAGCGCGGCCTGCCGCTCGCCTGGGTGCTCCTGTCGCCCAGCCAGATCGCCACCGCCCGGGTGCGGGCCGAGCTGTTCGGCGGCGAGCTCCTGGGGCGCCTCCAGGAGCTGCGCGCCGAAGCCGGCCTGCCGCCGATCGCCAGCTACACCGGCTGGCTGGCGCGGGCCGACCGCTCGCTCGCCCTCTGGCCCGGATGGCTCTCCGACCCCGAGCCGCGGGACCTGGAGGCGGTGGGCTTCGTGCTCAACGAGCCGCTCGAGACCGCGCCCCTGCCGGCGACGGTCGAGGCCCTGCTCGCCGAGAGGCCGCTCCTGGTCTCCAGCGGCACGACCAAGATCATCCGCCCCGAATTCTTCACCGCCACCCTGGAGGCGGCGAGCCGCGCGGGCCTCCCCGTGCTGGCTCTGACCCGCCACCGCGAGCTGCTGCCCGCCGCCCTGTCGGCGGGCTGCCACTGGTTCTCCTACCTCCCCTTCACCCGCCTGCTGCCGCGGGTGCGGGCGGTGGTCCACCACGGCGGCATCGGCACCATCGCCCACGCCCTGGCGGCCGGCGCCCCCCAGCTCATCCTGGCCGAAGGGGTCGACCGGCCCGACAACGCCCGCCGCCTGGCCCGCGCCGGCGCGGCCGAGTCTTTGAAGCCGGCCGACTGGACGCCGGAGCGGATCGGCCAGGCCCTCGGCCGCCTCGGCGAGCCCGCCTTCGCCGAGCGCTGCCGGGCCCTGGCCGAGGAGACCCGCGGCGCCGGCGCTCTGGCCGCGGCCTGCGACCGCATCGCGGAGCTGGCCGGCCGCCGCCGCGCGGCCGCTCCGGAGACCCCGCGGGCCGCGGCCCCCGCCGGCCCGGCGGCCTCCGTGGCGGATACGGCGGATACCCGGCTGAGCCAGCTCTCCCCCGAGAAGCGGGCCCTGCTGGCGCTGCGGCTGGCGAAGAAGAAGGGGGCCGGCCAGCGCGGCATCCCCCGGCTGCCGCGCGCGGGCGCGGAGTCCTTCTTCCCCCTCTCCTTCGCCCAGGAGCGGTTCTGGTTCCTGGAGCAGCTCAAGGACCAGCGGGAGCCCGGCGGCGAGACCGTCGAGGCCTACACGGTGGCGGTCGCCTCCTACCACCTGGCGGGCCCCTTCCGGAACGACCTGCTGGAGCGGAGCCTGGACGAGCTGGCCCGCCGGCACGAGGTCTTCCGCGCCTCCTTCCCCGAGGTCGGCGGCGTCCCCCGGCAGCGGGTGTCGCGGGAGGGGCGGATCCCCCTGGCGGTCGAGGACCTCCGCCACGTGCCTACGAGTGAGCGGGAGGCGGTCCTGCGGGAGCGCATTCTCACCGAATACCGGCGGGGCTTCGACCTCGCCCAGGGGCCGCTCCTGCGCGTCCTGCTCCTCGAGCTGGGCGGCGACGAGCGGCTGCTGGTCTTCACCCTGCATCACCTGATCTACGACGGCTGGTCGGTCCGCGTCTTCCTGGAGGAGCTCACCCGTCTCTACCGGGCGACGCTCGCGGACGTCCCGGCGGCGCTGCCCCCCCTGCCCGTCCAGTACGCGGACTTCGCCGACTGGCAGCGGCAGTGGCTGGCGGGGGAGCGGCTCGACTCCCTCCTGGCCTACTGGCGCGGGCACCTGGCGGGCGCCGCGCCGGTCCTCGACCTGCCGGTCGACCGCGCCCGCCCCCGCCGCCAGAGCTTCCGGGGGGCCCAGCGCTCCCTGGTCCTCGACGGCGCCCTCACCGGCCGGCTGCGCGAGCTGGCCCACGCCGAGGGGGTCTCCCTCTCGATGATCTTCCGGGCCGCCTTCGACGTCCTGCTCCATCGCTACACCCAGGAGAGCGACTTCGTGGTGGGGGTGCCCACGGCCGGGCGCGACCAGGCCGAGACCGAGGGGCTGATCGGGGTGTTCATCAACCTGCTCGCCATCCGCTCGCGAGTGGCGGGCGGGGAGAGCCTGCGGCAGCTCCTCCCCCGCGTGCGCCGCGCCGTGCTGGAGGGGGCCGAGCACCAGGCCCTGCCGTTCGAGCGGCTGGTCGCCGAGCTGGCCCCGGCGCGCGATCTCGGCCGGCACCCGCTGTTCCAGGTGCTCTTCGCCTTCAACCAG
>DASXJP010000419.1:0-24063 GCA_036497345.1 Thermoanaerobaculia bacterium | reverse complement strand
CGGATCTCCTCGTACCTGGAGATCGGCGTCCGCCACGGCGGCACCTTCGTGGCCACGGTGGAGATCCTCAACCGGTTCCATCCGCTGGACCGCGCGGTCGGCGTGGACGTCATCCCCTGCCCGTCGCTCGTCGAGTACGGCCGGCTGAGCCCGCGCGCCGAGTTTCTCTGCGTCAACAGCCAGTCGCCGGAATTCGTCCGGCAGCTCGACCGGCGCGGCCCATTCGATCTCGTGCTGATCGATTCGCTCCACGAGGAACGCCAGTGCCGCGCGGAATTCGAGACCGTGCGGGAGCGGGCCCGGATCATCGCCTTCCACGACATCGCGAGCGTGCGCTACCCCGGGGTGGCGAAGGTCTGGAACGAGGTCAAGTCCCTGGGGGATTACGACTGCCTGGAATTTACCGATCAATACGACGGCGTGGGGGCGAGCTACATGGGCCTCGGCGTCGCGATCAGGAAGGATCGGGCATGATCGATCAGATCAAGAGCATCCTGGAGGAGGTGCGGGGCGTCCCCGGCCTGTCGCAAAACCTTTCCGATTCGGCGAGCCTCATCGACGACGTGGGGCTGGACTCCCTGGAGATGCTGACCTTCATGCTGAAGATCGAGGAGCAGCTCCGGGTACGCATCGATTTCGAGCAGATGGACTTCTCCTATCTGCAGTCGATCCGGGCGCTCTCCGAGCTCCTCGGCCGCATGGAGCGGCTCGAGCCGGAGGTGTAGATGAAGCCGCGGGTCACCGTCCTCGGCTCGGGGGTCGCCCTGGGGGTCTACGTCCCCGCCCTGCTCGCCGCCCGCCAGCTCGCGCGGCGCGGCGTGGACGCGGAGACGCTGGTCATCGAAAGTCTCTACACGGAGGCCGGACGCGAGATGCTGGAGCGCTACCGCCAGGCCTACCATCGGGACTTCTCGACGGCCTTGATGGGACACCGCATGACCCGCGACGTCCGGCCGAGCCTGGGCGAGGGAGCGGTGACCTCCCTCCTCGACCGCTGGCGCGCCGAGGGACGCCGTCACTTCGTCGTCTGGTCCGGCTTCTGGTTGCCCGTCCTCGACCAATACCGGCGCGAATATCGGCGCGAATACCGGCGCGAGCGATCGCCGGGTCCGCTGAGCGTCGATCTCTGCCGCATCGACGCCGAGATCTCGGCCACCTTCAGGATCTATCAGGACCTCTGCGCCGCCCTGGGGGACGAGGCCCGCGAGGTCTGGCTCTGGAATTGGGAGCGGCGCGGGCTCGTGCACGAGCTGCCGGTCTCGGACCAGCCTCCGGTGCCGTGGGAGGAGAGGGAGGACCGCCTCGTCGTCCATGGCGGCACCGGGCGTCCGGCTGTCCGGGCTGCCCGAGCCCGAGGGGGACCTGATCGAGATCCTGACGTTTCTCCTCACCGTCGAGGGATCGTGATCGGCTCGACCTCGAACCGGGCGATCAGCGAGTCGGCCACCGCGAGCCCCGCGAGAGTGAGGATCAGAACGTCGTCACGCCGTTCGAGCAGGCCCTCGCGGACGAGCCGTTCGATCAGGAGGCCGTTCCGCTCACGCAGATCCACCCCGTAACACTCCCGGAATTCGTCGAGATCGATCCCGTCCGCGGTCCGCAGCCCGAGCATCAACGCTTCGAGGGCGAGATCCTTTGACGTCAGATCCTCGGAGCCCGCGATCGGCCGCTCGCCGTTCTCGATCCTCTTTTCATAGGGCCCGAGCTTGCGCTCGTTCCACCAGCGGCGGGCGCCCGAGAAGGAGTGCGCCGAGGGGCCGAGGCCCAGATAGGGAACGTGGTGCCAGTATTTCTGATTGTGGCGCGAGCGGTGCTCGGGAGAGCGGGCGAAATTCGAGACCTCATAGGCCGGAAGCCCAAGATCCCGCAGAAATTCGTGGGTGAAGAGGAAGATCTCCGCCTGCTCCTCTTCCGGCAATTCGCTAATCGTGCCGCGGGCGAGGCGGAACCCGAACGGCGTCCCCTCGTGAAACGTGAGCTGATAGCAGGAGATGTGGTCCGGCTGAAGCGCGACCGCCTGCTCCAGCGTACGTCTCCAGATCTCGAACGGCTGGCCCGGCAATCCATAGATCAGATCGATCGAGATCGTATCGAATCCCGCCGCGCGGGCCGTCTCCACGCTGCGCCGGGCCGCCTCGGGATCATGCCGCCGCCCCAGGAATTTCAATGCGTCCGCGTCGAAGGATTGAATCCCGAGCGAAAGGAACCGCACGTCGAGATCGCGCCAGGCCCGGACGCTCTCCGCATTGACGTCCTCCGGATTGGCCTCGAAGGAGACCCAGGCGCCGTCCTGGACCGAAAGGTTTTCGCGGACGGCCCCGAGGATGCGCGCGATGTCCTCCGGAGCCAGCGCCGAGGGGGTGCCGCCGCCGAAGTAGATCGTGTCGATCCCCTCGAACGTTGAACAATCCGGAGCCCACAAGGAGATCTCGGAGATCAGATGATCGGCGAACCGCCTCCGCTTCTCCGGCCCGCCGGTCAGGACCGCGAAGTCGCAGTAGGGACAGATGGCGGAGCAGAAGGGGATGTGGAGGTAGAGGCCGGGGTGGGCTGACTCGAAAGTGTTCAGAGCCGTTTTTTCCAGGAGTCCGGATGGCGGCGCCAATGCAACACGGCAAACACGATGACTTTCTCTGCACCTATGAGATAGTAGATGTTGAACTTGAAATTTTGGAAAGGCGTCTTGCGAGCCCCCTTGAAAAGAACCGGGGAGGCAAGCGGAAGCTCAACAATTCGGGCGATTACCTCTTCAAAATCGGCCAGGAATGCCTTTCCTCGCCCTGGTGTCTGAGCATCGTAATAGTGGGCGGTCGTTCTGAGGTCGGCCTTCGCACGGGGCAGGATAATGAACTTTTTCAATCGAGCTCCGCACGAAGCTCAGCAAGAACCTCCTCACCATCTAAGAGCTCCACCTTACCTTCCTCGTACTCCTGATACCGGCGCCTGACCTCTGCCATGATGGCGCGCTCGATCTCGGGATCTTCCTCTTCCTCGTCCAGGCTCTTGTGCAGGGTAAGAGCCAATTCCTCCCGCTCGTCGAAGGAGAGCTTCAGGGCTTCGCGCTTGAGATCCTCAAAAGACATGCCGTGATTTCCTTTCGAGGACATTCTACACCATCTCCGCCTGGGTAGCCCCCTCCCCATACGTCCTCATCAGCGGCTTCTCCCGCCCCAGCCGCTCCTCGGCGGCGTGGACTAGCTCAGCCAGGCCCTGGCGCTTCACGGCGCTCACGGGGACGGCCTGGAAGCGGCGGGCCAGGGCGGCGGCCTCGTGCGGCTCCAGGAGATCGGTCTTGTTGAGGACGCGGAGGCGCGGGATCTCCTCCAGGTGGAGCTCGGCCAGCAGACGCTCGACGGCTTCCAGCTTCTGCTCCAGGCGCGGATCTGAAGCGTCCACCACGTGGAGGAGGAGGTCGGCGTCGGCCAGCTCTTCGAGGGTGGCCCGGAAGGCGGCCACGAGGTCCGCCGGCAGGTCGGCGATGAAGCCCACCGTGTCGGTGATCACCACCTCCCCCTCGCGCGGAAAACGCAGGCGGCGGCTCGTGGGGTCGAGGGTCATGAAGAGCTTGTTCTCGGCCTCCACCTCGCTGCCCGTCATCGCGTTCAGCAGCGTGCTCTTGCCCGCGTTCGTATAGCCGATGATCGAGAGGACGGGCACCCCCTCCTCCCGGCGGCGCCGCCGGCGCAGGTCGCGCTGGCGGGAGAGCGACTCCACCTGCTTCTCCAAGGCCCGAATGCGGTCGCGGATGCGGCGGCGGCCGATCTCGATCACGGTCTCGCCCGGGCCCCGGCCGCCGATGCCGCCCGCCAGGCGCGAGAGGCCGGCGTCCCTTTCGGTCAGGCGGGGGAGCGAATATTTGAGCTGCGCCAGCTCGACCTGGAGCTTGCCGTCCCGGCTGCGCGCGCGCTGGGCGAAGACGTCGAGGATGAGCTGCGTGCGGTCGATCGCCTTGAGGCCCGTGGCGTCCTCGAAGGCGCGGCTCTGCGCCGGTTTCAGATCGATGTCGAAGACGGCCACCGTGGCGCGGCTGCGCATGGCTTCGAGCACGATCTCCTGGAGCTTGCCCCTGCCCACCACGGTGCGCGGATGGACCTGCGAGCGCTTCTGGCGCACGGTGCCCGCCACGGCCACCCCGGCCGAGCGCACCAGCTCCAGCATCTCCTCGAAATGCTCGTCCTCGGGCACGATGCCGATCACCAGCGCCCGCTCCTTCTCGGTCTCGCCGGCGGCGCTGGTGACGCGGGCGAATTCGTCCTCCAGGGCCTTCATGGTGGCCTCGACGTCGAAACGGAGCTGGTGGACGTCCGGCGCCTGGACGCGCTCGAAGGGCTCGTGGCCGTTCTGGCCTTCACCGTCCGGCCCAAGGGGAGCCAGATGGGCCAGGTCGATCCGGCCGGGCAGGCCGCTGTCGAGCACCTCGATGGCGGCCACGAGGTCGAGCCGCAGCAGGGCGAGGTCGTTGAGGTCGTCGCGGGTGAGCGGCTCGCCCTTCAGATGGGTGTGGACGAGCCGCAGGCCGCGGAAGCGGCCGACGCCGCCGCGCAGGCGGCCGATGTCGGGGAGAGTGAGGCTGTGGGCGTCCCCCACGATGACGTTGCGCACGTTGCCTTCGCGCCCGAGCAGGACTCCGACCTGCCGGTTGAGCCGGCGGGAGGTCTCGGTCAGATGCCGGGCACGCTCGCCAGGAGGTCGTAGTCGAACTCCAGGTCGTGCTTCTCGCCGAAGGCGCGCAGGGCGCGCATGATCTGGGATGGATTGAGGAAGACGTTGAGCTCGTCGAAGTCCCGCTGGAACTCGGAGTAGTCGGCCAGCACGCGCCGGTAGCCGCGCTGGAGCGGCAGCTCCTGGCGGACGCGGAAGCGGGCGATCCCGCGCAGGACGACGAGATGGCGGCCGTCCTCCTGCGGCTCGTGCTCCTCGATGCGCCCCAGGCAGCCGATGGTGTAGATCTCGGGGTTGTCCGGCTGCTGGGCGGCCGCCACCCAGTTGTCCGGCCGCGGAGTGAACGGCTGGACCATGCCGATGACCTGATCGCCGTCGAGCGCGTCGGCCGCCATGTTGCGGTAGCGCGGCTCGAAAATGTTGAGCGGCAGGAGATTCCCCGGCAAGAGCAGCGAGCCTGTCAGAGGGAAGACGGGGATGATCTCGGGGAGCTTGGGCGTCTCGGCGGCCATCATCTAAGAAACAGGGTGCGCGGCGGACGCATTCCTGGGCCGGCCAGGGGCCGGCCTACCGCGTCGCGCACACCTCCGCCTCCACCGCGGCCGGCTCGGGCTCGCGGACCGGCCTTTTCTCCTCCTCCCGCTTCCCCGTCCCGCGCCCCTGCGCGCTGGAGATCAGGGCGACGCCGGCCAGGATCACCGCCGCGGCGATCAGGGTGCCGCGGGTGATCGGCTCGCCGGCCACGGCCCAGCCGAGGAAGACGGCGACCAGCGGATTCACATAGGCATAGGTCGAGACCAGCACCGGCGACGCGGCTTTCAGCAGCCAGACGTACGCGGTGAAGGCGATCAGCGCCCCGAAGACGATCAGGTAGGCGAGCGAGAGGAGCGACCGCGCCGAGACCGCGGCCAGATGGAAGCGCGCCGGCTCCCCCGTGAGCGCCGAGGCCAGGAGCAGCAGGCCGCCGCCGCCCAGCATCTGCATCGCCGTGCCCAGCAGCGGCGAGGACGGGAGCTTCGCCCGCTGGCCGTGGAGCGATCCCCAGGCCCAGCTCGCCGAGGCCACCATCATGGCGGCGACGCCGAGCGGGTCGATCCCGCCCGTGGAGCTCGGCCGTACCAGCAGCACCAGCCCCATGAGCCCCAGGAGCAGCCCGAGGAGGACCCTCCCCGCCGGCCGGCCGTGATCGCGCATCCAGACGAGCAGCACGATCCACAGCGGCTCGGCGCAGATGAGCAGCGCCACCAGCCCGGAGCTCATCCGCTGCTCGGACCACACCACGCCGCCGTTGCCCAGCAGGAGCAGCAGGCCGCCCAGGATCACCGCCGAGCGCCAGTGGATCAGGCGCGGCCGGGGCGCCCCCCGCAGCCGGCTCCAGGTGTAGAGCATGGCGCCCGCGGTGAGATAGCGGACCGCGGCCATCAGGAACGGCGGGATCGTCTCGATGGCGAAGCGGATCGCCAGGTAGGTCGAGCCCCAGATCAGGTAGACGGCGCCGAGGGCGGCCGCCACCTGGAGCATGGACGCGCGGAGCGTCCCCTTGGAATCAGTCATCGAGCACCTCCTCCAGCGCCGGACGGGAGATCTCCAGGGGGAGGCGGCTCTCCTCGCGGACCGTCTCCAGCACGATCGTGGTGCGCGTCGACTGCACCGAGCCGGTCGCGCCGATGCGCTCGCGCAGCAGCCGGCCGAGCGTCCTGGCGTCGGGCGCCCGCACCTTCAGCAGGAAGCAGTCCTCGCCCGCGATGTGGTGCGCCTCCAGCACCTCCGGGATGCCGGCCAGCAGCTCGGCCGTCTTCGCCTCACCGTCGAAATCGGTGGAGCGCACGAAGACGAAGGCGAGCAGGTTGAGCCCGAGCGCCTCCGGGTTGATCCGCGCCTCGTAGCCCTGGATGACCCCACGGGCCTCCAGCCGGCGGATGCGCTCCAGCACGGCGGACGGGGCCATGTCCACCTGCCGGGCGATCTCGGCGTTGGACGTCCGGGCGTTTTGCTGAAGAATGCTCAGGATCTGGCGGTCGGTCTCGTCGATCATTCGGGAATTCTCCCTCTGACGAGAACGATTCTACCCCTGCCACACCCTCACCGCAAGAAGGATCTGCGGGAAATCAGAAAATTTACCGATGTTCGTTCGGTGAAACGAGCGTTCCTCAGATCGGAATCCGGCTTTCCGCCTCGGCGGCGAAGGGGTCGTCCGTGAGCCCCCGGCGCTGGCGGAGCAGGGCGGCGTGGGCGATCATGGCCGCGTTGTCCCCGGAG
Organism: Thermoanaerobaculia bacterium; assembly: GCA_036497345.1. Classification (GTDB taxonomy): domain Bacteria; phylum Acidobacteriota; class Thermoanaerobaculia; order Multivoradales; family UBA5704; genus DATARR01. Next base: position 17,142 of record DASXJP010000419.1, on the reverse strand, counting down.
TAGACGAGTGGGACGAGGCGGAGGTCGACGCCGTGGCGCTCGGCCCAGGCGGGGAGCTCGCGGCGCAGCAGGCGGTTGGCGGCGGCGCCGCCGGAGACGGCGAGCAGCGAGAAGGGTTGCCGCTCGTGGAGGCGCTCCAGGCGGTCGAGCACCTGGCCCACGGCGGCCTCGCGGAAGGCGGCGAGGAGGTCGAGCACGGCCTGCGGCGGCTCATTGTCCGCTCCGAGATCCGCTCCGAGGTCGATCGGTCCCCGAATCCGCTCCAGGCGCTCGATCTCCAGGAGGGTCTGGCTCTTCAATCCCGAATAGGAGAAGTCGAGCGTCTCGCCGAAGCGGGAGACCGGGAAGCGCTGGACCCCCGGCGTGCCCCGCTCGGCCAGCTCGTCCACCTTCGGCCCCTGGGGATAGAGGAGGCCGAGCCGCTTCCCCACCTTGTCGAAGACCTCGCCGATGGCGTCGTCCCGGGTCTCGGCGAGGGTGGAGACGGCCTCCTCCTCGACGGCGAAGAGGGAGCTGTGCCCGCCGGAGAGGACGAGGCCCAGGAAGCGGTCCGGCGGCAGCTCCGGGGGTTGGGGATCGCCCGGCGGCCGGAGGAACGGCGAGTAGAGGTGCCCCTCCAGGTGGTGGACGGCGTGGAAGGGGCGGCCGCCGGCGAAGGCGATCGCCTTGCCGATCGAGAGGCCCACGAGGAGCGCGCCCACCAGCCCCGGGCCGCGCGTGGCCGCCACCACCTCGATCTCCCGGATGGAGATCCCGGCCCGCGCGAGCGCCTCGCCGCTCACCGCCGGCCAGTTGGCCAGGTGCTCGCGCGAGGCGATCTCGGGCACCACGCCGCCATACGGCCGGTGCGCCGCGAGCTGGCTCGACACCACCGACGACAGCACCCGCCCCGCGCCGTCGAGCACGGCGCAGGCGGTGTCGTCGCAGGAGGTCTCGATGCCGAGGACGAGCGGGTGCGTCATGGCGGAGAGTCTACCGCTTCACCTCCACCTTCCCCAGGTCCGGGAGCAGCCGCGCCCCCGCCGTATCCGCCTGCTTACGGAAGGCGGCGACGTCGGTCGCGAAGAAACGGTTGACGTCGGCCAGGACGTCATTGGTGGCCTTCTCCGCCTGGCGGAGATACTCCAGGTGGGTCGGGCTCGGCGGCGCCCAGGAGGAGGTGACGTAGGCGAGGGCGAAGAAGGCCTTGGTCGTCACGTCCGTCCCCGGCTGGATGCCCACGGCGTCGTACGGCGTCCACAGCCGCAGCTCCAACTTGTCGAGATCCCCCTTCAGCTTATTGGCGGATTCGGTGAGCGGGTCCGGCTTGGCATTGGTACCGGCAGGGGCGGCGGGGGGCTGGTCCTGCTTCTTCTGGGCCTGGACCCTGGCGATCACCGTATCGACGTCCGCCCTGGTGTCGCGGATACGCTGGGCGGCCTCGGCCAGCGCGCCCATCAGCGCCTGCGCGCGCTGCACGGCCGCGTCGCGAGCCCGCCAGTCCTCCGCGGTATTTTTCGACCGCGGATCGGCCATCACCTGGACCGTCCCCTTGGTCTCGTGATCCCCCATCTTGATCGTCGCGGTGTAGGTGCCGGGGATCACCTCGATGCCGGACGAGGGGTGTGGCGGCGGCGGCTTCTCGCTGGGGAAGGGCTTGGGGGCGTCGGTGGTCAGGTCCCAGACGGCACGGCTCACCCCCTGCTTCGCGGGGGCGGTGAAGGTGCGGACGGTCTTGCCGGAGGCGTCCGCGATCCGGATCTCCACCTCCTTGGTCTCCTCCGCCTTGGGCTTCTCCGGCGCCTTCTCCGCGGGCTTCGCCGCGGCCTCGCCCTTCGCCGCGGGTCCAGGCTGGCCGGGGGTCTCGCTCGCGCTCAGCTCTTGGGGCGTCTGCGGGAGCCCCATCACCGGCCGTCCCTCCTCCTGCCGCAGGCGCGCCTCCCGCTCCTCCTCCTTGCGCGCCCGCTCCTTCTTCTCGTCGGGATAGGGCAGACCCGGCCCGCTCAGCGAGTAGGTGAGGATGGCGCCGTACGGCTCGTTCTCCCCCCGGTACTCGGCCGAGCCGAGCCCGAAGCCGCCCGGCTCGCCGGCCTTCCAGTGCTGCTGGGCGGGGGAGGCGCCGTAGAAGTGGAGCGGCTCCGCCATCGTCTTCTCGTTGAGGGTCCGCAGCGGGCGGATGTCGTCGATCACGTAGACCGAGCGCCCGTGGGTGCCGATCACCAGGTCGAGCTCCCGCGGCTGGACGGCGAGGCCCATCACCGGCGCCGGCGGCACGCCGTGGGTCCACCTCATCCAGCGGGCGCCGCCGTCGTTGGAGACCCAGAGGCCGAATTCGGTGCCGAGGAAGAGGAGGTCCCGGTCGCCCGGGTCCTGCTCGATCACGTGAGCGTAGCCGCGCAGGTCCGCGGTGGCCAGGCTCTTCCAGGTCCCGCCGTAGTCGTCGGTGCGATAGACGTAGGTCTTGAAGTCCTCGCGCCGGTGGTTGTCGAGCACCACGTAGGCCGAGCCGGCGTCGAATTTCGAGGCGAGGATGTTGGGGATCCAGGTGTTGGCCGGCACCCCCGGGACGTTCTTCTCGAGGCTCGTCCAGGTCTTGCCCCCGTCCCGCGTCACGTGCAGGCGGCCGTCGTCGGTCCCCACCCAGATCACCCCCTTCTGCACCGGGCTCGGGGCGACGGCGAGGATGGTCGTGTAGTTCTCGGCGTTGCTGACGTCGCGGGTGAGACCGCCGCTGACCTCCTGGTGCTGCCAGTCGGGGTTGTTGGTCGTCAGGTCCGGGCTGATCGCCGTCCAGGTCTCCCCGCGGTCGGTCGACTTGTGGAGGAGCTGGCTGCCCATGTAGATCGTGCCGGGCTCCAGGGGGTCGGTGGCGAAGCCGGCGTTCCAGTTGAAACGGAGCTTCGTCCCCTCGGGCGGGCTCGGCTTGATGGCGCGCGTCTCCCCCGTCCGCAGGTCGTAGCGGATGATCTCGCCCCCCTGCGACATCGTGTAGACGAGGTTGGAATCGGCGACGTCCGGCCGGGTCTCGAAGCCGTCGCCGCCGACCAGCGGCGTCCATTCGTGGCTCCGGATTCCTCCCTGTTGCCAGACGGTGTTGGGCCCACGCCAGGAGCTGTTGTCCTGGAGGCCGCCGTAGACGTTGTAGGGAGTCTCGTTGTCGACGGCCACGTGGTAGAGCTGGCCGAACGGCAACGTGGTGACGAACCGCATGGTCTTCCCCCGGTCGTGGCTCACCGCCACGCCGCCGTCGTTGGTGACGTAGAGCCAGCTCGGATCCTTGGAGGAGATCCAGATGCCGTGGTAGTCGCCGTGGATCAGGGCGCCGGAGATCAGGTCCTCGAAGCTCTTGCCGCCGTCGTTCGAGACCCGGATGTTGAAGTCCAGGCTGTAGACGCGGTTGGGCAGCTCGGGATCGACCATGAGGTGGGCGAAGTAGAACGGCCGCGGGTTGGCGTCATAGCGGTCGTTGACGGTCTGCCAGCTCCGGCCGCCGTCGTCCGAGCGGATCACCGCGCTCTTGGCGGCCTCGACCGTGGCATAGACCACGTCCGGGCTCGAATGCGAAATGGCGATGCCGATGCGCCCGAGATCCCCCTTGGGCAGGCCGTCCTCCTCCGCGTAGCGCTTCCAGGTCCGGCCGCCGTCATAGGTCACGAACAGCCCCGAGCCGGGGCCGCCGGACTTGAAGAAGTACGGCCAGCGGCGGTACTGCCACAGGGAGGCGAACAGCTTGTTGGGATTGCGTGGGTCGATCACCAGCTCGGCGGCGCCGGTCCGCGGGTCGACGTAGAGCACGCGGCTCCAGGTCTTGCCGCCGTCCTCGGTCTTGTAGACCCCGCGCTCCGGGCTCTCCCCCCACTCCTGGCCGAGGGCCGCCACCCAGGCGACGTCCGGATCGGTGGGGTGGACCACGATGCGGGTGATGCGCTCGGTCTTCTCCAGCCCCAGATGGGCCCAGGTCCGGCCACCGTCGAGCGAGCGGTAGACGCCGTCGCCCACCGAGACGCTGTTGCGGGGATTCCCCTCGCCGGTCCCCACCCAGACGACGTCCGGGTTGGACGGGGCGATCGCGATGGCGCCGATCGAGGAGAGCGACTGGTCGTCGAAGATGGGCGTCCAGGTGAGCCCGCCGTTGGTGGACTTCCAGACACCTCCCGCGGCGGCGCCGATGTAGACGACGTTCGGGTTCGATTCGACCGCCGCCACGGCGGGCACCCGGCCGCTCATGCCCGCCGGCCCGATCGAGCGCGCGCTCATCCCGGCGAGCAGGCCGGGATCGAGGGCGGCGCGGGCGGACGAGGCCAGCAGGACGAGGGCGAGGGCGAGAAGGACCGGTCTGCGCATTGAGATCTCCCGTCGAAATGAGACTTTGAGGACAAAGCAGCCGCGGGCTCCAGGAAGGAGCCCGGGTTGATACGGGGTGGCGGCAGGAAAGTTGCAGGTGGGCCGCCCGGGATTTTCAATCGCGGGTGGGCTCCCCCTCCCAATCCCAAAAAAAGTCCTTGTTCGTCAGCGTGGCCTCCTCCTCGCGGCCGGCCTCCTCTTCGGTCAGCCGGGCCTGGGCCTCCTCGGGGGTCGCTTCGCCGCGGATCACGGCGAGCTGCTCTTCGAGGTCCTGAGTCTCACGCTCCCAGTAGTCCGGGGTACCGAAGTGAGGCCAGGCCGCGGGGAAGGCGGGATCGTGCCAGCGGCGGGCGATCCAGGCGGCGTAGTGGATGATCCGCATCCCCCGCAGCGGCTCGATCAGCGACAGGGTCGAACGGTCGAAGTCGCGGAACTGGATGTACCCTTCGAGAAACCGCTCGCGCAGATTTTGGGTGTAGGCGTCGCGGCCGGGGAGGGCGAGCCAGAGATCCTGCACGGCCGGCCCCACCACCATGTCGTCGAAGTCGAGCACCCGCAGCAGGCCGTCCCGGAAGAGGATGTTGCCAAGATGAAGATCGCCGTGGATGCGGTGGACGGGCACGCCCTCCATCCGGCGGTCGGCAATGGCGGCAATGGAGAGGGCGGTATCGAAGTAGCGGTCCCGCAGGTGGTGGGGGAGCACGTCGTGCGCCTCCAGCCAGTCGAGGTTCTCACGGATGTAGGTGTCGGTGGTGAGCCGCAGCCGGTGCTCGGCGTCGCGGCGGGCGCCCGCGTTGTGCATGCGTCCCACCAGCATGCCCAGCCGCCGGGCCCCGGCCTCGTCGAGCTCGTCGGGGGCCCTCCCCCCGCTGCGGTCGGAGAGGCAGTAGAGGATGTTTTCGACGCGCCGCAGCGTGCCGCCGCCGGGGAACGGCCGCATGGTGCAGACCGGGATCTCCTGCCAGGCGAGGTCCTTGAGGAACAGGTGCTCCTCCAGGATCTGCTCCTCGCTCCAGCGCCCGGGGCGGTAGAACTTGGCCACCACCCGGGAGCGGTCGGCCAGCTCCACCTCGTAGACCCGGTTCTCGAACGAGTTGAGGGGATAGCAGACGGCGTTGCACTCGAGGCCCCCGGCCTCGACGGCGGCCAGCACCTTCTCGGGGGTCAGGGAGAGGAAGAGGTCGGTTTCGGGCGCGCCATGGTCCTGCATGCCTCCAATGTAACAAAGAAATGTAGGGGCGGCCCTGTGTGGCCGCCCTGGATGGTGAAAGCAGGGCGCCCACACAGGGGCGCCCCTACGGGTTCTACCTGTCGGTCAGGGCTTGGTCATCACCAGCGAGAACCGGAAGTTGAAAGTGGTGCTCTGGGTCCACGTCACGCCGTCCGGGGAGGTGTAGGAGTAGCCGAAGATCGGCGCGTCGTTGCTGGCCACCCCGCCGTCGAGGCCGATGGTGGGCGGCAGGGCCGAGACCCCGGGGAAGGGGGTGGTGGTCGGCAGCCGCAGGACCAGGAAGAGATTCTGGAGGTCGCCGCGCTCGATCCCCTTGCGCACCAGCTTGCCGAGCACGTTCGGCAGGGGGAAGTAGAACGGCGCGAAGTCGTCGTCCCGGCCGACGAAGCGCGTGGTCCGGGCCAGCGGATGGGCGAGGTCGAGGGTGGCCGTGCCGCCGCTGACCGTGCCGGTGACCAGGTCGGCCTCGGCGAACACCGGAACCACCGACCGGTCGAACACGAAGGTTTCGAACAGCCCCGCCTGGATATAGAAGTCGCCACCAGGGTTGACCGCCGTGATCTGGCTCGCCGGCACCCGCAGGGCATAGTAGGTTCCGGCCGGCCGGCCGGTGAAGCCGACGAAGTCCCGGGAGCCGAAGTTGCTGATCGTGACCTGCTTGTTGGTGACGAAGTCGACGTGGGGGATGGTCAGGCCGGGGACGCCCGCCACCGGTACCGAGAAGCCGGGATCGACCTCGACCGCCGACTCCAGCCCCGGGCCGCTCCAGTATTCCTCGTTGAAATCCTGCTGGCCGAAGATCGCACCGATCTCCCCGTTGAGGGTGTCGGCCGCGATCGGCCGGCCGTCGACCGGCGCGATCGACAGGTTGTAGAGCCCCAGCTTGACCGGGATCGTATAGTTGCCGTCGAGGATGTTGTACGAAGGGCTGACCAGGAAGATGCCGCCCGTGCTCGGATCGTAGGAGAGCTGGCTCGTGCCGCTGTAGGCGGTCGCGAAGAGCTCGCCGGTCAGGACGTTGGTGGCCGCGACGCTGGCCCCGGCCACCGGCTGGTTGAGCACCCCGTGGGTGACCGACCCCTTGAGCAGGCCGTAGACGAGGCTGAAGGGGATGTCCCCCGGCTGGAGCGCCGCCGGGCCCGAGGCCGCCGTCCCCTCCGGATAGTAGAAGGAGGCGAAGGCGATGTCGTCGCTGTCCAGCGAGCGCTGGGCCAGCTCGGCGGCCGGGTCCCCGGTGTCGATGAACGGAAACATCGTGGCCCCGTTGCCGTCGGTCGGGCTCTTCTGGTTGTTGACCGAGTGCGACAGGCCGAACGAGTGGCCGAATTCATGGGTGGCGGTCGCCTGGAGGTCAACCGACCGGGTGTTCGTGTCCACGTCCGCGTCGTTCACCGTGAAGCGGTACCCGTTGCTGGGCTTGACGTTGAATTGCGAGTCCACGTCCAGGATGGTCCCCGCCTTGTAGAGCCCGGCGGGGAAGATGGTATGGCCGTCCGGGGCCACGGTGCAGGTCGTGATGGCGCTCGAGACGTCGGGGGTGCCGTCCCCGTCGATGTCGTCGCCGTCGTTGAGCTGGGTGTCCTGGATCAGTGACACCGAGGGGGTGGAGGCGATCAACCCGAAGTCGGACGAGGTATGGAAGGTCAGCTCGTTGATCATGTCGAAGCCGGCGAGGCCCGGATTGGCGGTCGTCCCCACGATCCGCTCGTCGATGTACGAGGTCGGGATGTTGTTCCAGGCGTCGAACGACTTCTTGAAGGTGGTCGTGGCGTCCGCCAGCGAAAGGAACGGCGCGCCGAGCGGATTGGGGATCGGATCGAGCGTGTCGTTCACGTGCCACGGCACCGGGATGCAGCGCGGGTCGTGGAAGATGCGCACCAGCCGGGCGTTGACCTGTCCCGGGATGGGGGATGGCACCCGGCCGGTGATGTCGATCGTCTCCAGGAAGCCGCCGGCCAGGGCCGGGGCGGAGCCGAGGACGGCCGCGAGCAGGGCGGCCGCGGAGGTCCGGATGAAAGCTTTTCTCATGGCGTCTCTCCTCCTCATTCGCGAGCCGTTGGCCGTCACCGCTCCCGTCCGGCGTCCGGAGTCTGCCGGATGCGCTGGCGGAGCTCGTCGAGCCGGATGGTCTTGGCCGCGCCACGGCGGAGCGACCCGTTACGGCCCTGGAGGTTGAGCGCGCTCAGATCCTGGGTGGCCACCTTCTGCCCTTGCGGATCGATGGCGAGGGTGAGCTTCCCCTGCGAGAAGCCGTCGATCGAATAGCCGCCCGGCACCAGGTCCTGGGGGACCAGGAAGAGCAGCACGTCCTCCTGGTGATAGATCTGCGGAGCCGCGGGGTAGCTCATCGCCACCGGGATCTTGCGGTTGGAGTCGATGCCTCCCGGCAGGACCACGGTCACGGTCGAGCCCGGGCTCCCCTTGAGCGCCTCGGTGACCTGGATGGTGGCGAGCGTCACCAGGGTGCGCCCCACCCACTGGCTCTGCAGGCTCGTGCAGTGTCCGGTCACGATGAGCGCCGACTCCTGGATCATGTCGCTCTCCGTGCGCTCCACCGCCGTGGTCCCCCACGCGGCCGGGGCGGCCGCGAGGGAGACGGCGAGGCTGAGGACAACTAGGGCGGTCCTTCTCGACATGTCCCCTCCTTTTAGAGTTGGGTTACAAAAGACACCTGATCCCACAGGCTGCGTGAGCTGGTACTTATACAAGTGCGGGAAGATGATTAAACGTTGACAGCTCGCCCGTGGCGATCCACGGTTCCCCCGGGGGTCGCCTGCCGTACAATCCAGCCATGCGCGTCATCGACCAGGGAATCATGAACCGCCTCTTCGAGGTCACCGACGAGATCCCGCTCGACCGCGAGGCGATCCAGGTGCCGCTCGTCATGGAGGGCGAGGGGAAGGTCGCACGCACGAAGAACGGCCGGATCGAGATCACCCTGCCGGACACGGACGACCTCGGGCCCTTCCTGGCGGCGCTGCCGGAGCGGCTGCGCGAGCTGGGCTGAAGGCGCTTATCCGAGCGGGGCCACCATCACCCGGTCCGTCTGGAGATCCGCGCCCAGGCGGAAGGGCTGGCTCCCCACATCGCGGAAGCCGCATTTCTCGTAGAAGGCGATGGCGCGCGGATTGTGCTCCCAGACGGCCAGCCAGACCGTGCGGCCGCCGAGCTCCCGCGCCGCGTCCTTGGCGGCGACCATGAGACCTTGCGCGAGCCCTTTCCCCTGCCAGGCGCGATCCACGTAGAAACGGCCGATCTCCACCGGCGCCTCGCCCGTCACACAGGGTGGAGGCGGGTGCAGGGTCGTCACCTGGGTGTAGGCGATCAGCCGCCCATCCGCTTCCACCAGGAGCGTGACGACGGCGGGGTCGAGGATCTCCTCCGTCTGCTGGCGCGCGCCGAAGCGATCCGCCAGGTGTGACGCCATGTCCTCCGGCCGGTTGTCGGGGCCGAACGTCTCCGCGAAGATCCGCGCCGCGAAGTCCGCCAGGGACGCGGCGTCGGCCGGCTCGGCCCTCCGGATCGGGAAGGCCGGCTCCGTCACGCCGGCTCCGTGGGCTGCTCCGGCTCGGCCGGCGGCTCCTCGTCCTCGAACACCGGGGGCCTCGGGACCATGAGCGGACGCGCCGCCTCCCGTGTCTCCTGCACCTGCCGCATCTGGGTGACCACCTCCTGGCCGCTGCGGAACAGGTTCGAGAGGTCGCTCGCGGTCTCGCCCAGCCGCTGGCGGTCGGTCTCGGTGGTGAAGACGCCGCGCGGGGTCAGCACGTAGAACCGCACCCGGTCCGGCTCGGGGAGGGGGTACTCGGTGACCTTGGTCATCCGGCCGAGGACCTTGCGGGAGAGGGCGACGAATTCCTGGGCCGCCTGGCGGACGTTCTGATGGCTGATGCCGCCCACCATCCCGCCCCCCGTCTTGTAATAGAGACGGGCGTCGCCGTCGGCGAAGGCGGCGAGGGTCACCACCGACTTCGGGATCCCCATCTCCATGATCACGCCGTAGGGGTCGTTGGCTTTGAGCTCGCCCGGCAGGCCGAGGCGGGCGGCGATGGTGGTGAGCGCCTGGTAGCGGAGGCGCATGTAGGCGTCCTCGGGGGTCTCCTTCCCCCCCTTCCTCTTGGGGGCGAGGGCTCCCGATTTCAGCGCCTGCTGCCGGCGGACGTAGAGGACGACGGCCACGAGGGCGATCACGAGGATCACCTCCCATGGATAGATGTGATATTGCTCCATAGGCTCCTTCCGTGCTCCGTGAGACAGGGAACGGCGGGTTTCAGGCTTGAGCTGTGGGCTCCAGTTTAGCCGTTCGCGGAGCGCGGCCGCAACCGCTCCAGCGCCCGCTCCAGCGCGCCGCGGTCGACCTCGGAGAGGGCCGCCACGATCTCGTCCCGCACCGACCCCAGCCGCTGGACGCCGGCGGCCTGGCGCTCGCGGCCGAGATCGGTGAGGGCGGCCCGCACGCAGCGGCGGTCCTTGGGGTCTTCCACCCGGCGGACGAGGCCGTCCGCCTCCAGCCGGTCGACGAGCTGCGAGACGTTCGAGCGCACGCAGACCAGCCGCGCCGCCATGTCGCTCAGGGAGAGCGGCTCGTCCGCCGCCGCGAGCTGCTTCAGGGCGCTGTACTTCGCCACCGACAGATCCACCTCGACCAGCGCCGCCTCCAGGCGCTCCTCGATCGCCTGCGCCGTCTGCAGGAACAGACGGATGACCGGATCGTCCTTCATGGCTGGGCCGCGGCCGGCCGCGCTCCCGGCCCTTGCCACTGATCGTCGCCGAGCTGCCAGCCGCCGCCCAGCACCTGGTAGAGCTGGACCAGGGTGGCCAGGCGGTTGAAGCGGGCCTGGGCGAGCAGGATCTCGGCCGGGAAGAGCTGCTGCTGGGCCTGGAGCACGTCGAGATAGCTGGAGAAGCCGGCCACGTAGCGGGTATTCGACACACGGACCGCCTCCTGGTAGGCGTTGACCTCGCGTGCCCGCTCCCGCTCCACCTCGGCGTACTTCTGATAGGCCACCAGCGCCGTGGAGACCTCGTTGAAGGCGCTCGTCACGTCCCGCTCGAAGAGCGCCTTCGCCTGCTCCCAGCGGGCCACGGCCGCCTCATATTGGAAGCGCAGGCGCCGCCCCTGGAAGACCGGGGTGAGGAGCCCGGCGCCGATCGACCAGGTCCGCCCCGCGGGGAAGATCTGCGCGACCTGCGGCGAGACGCTGCCGAAGGCGCCGGTCAGGCTGATGCTGGGGAAGAAGTCGGCGTGGGCCACCCCCACCTCGGCGTTGGCGGCGATCAGGCTCTGCTCGGCCTCCCGCAGGTCGGGGCGCCGCCGCAGCAGGTCCGAGGGGAGCCCGGGGGGCACGTCCGGCGGCAGGTATTGCGCGTCGAGCGCGGTGCCGCGGGCGATCGGTCCGGGATTGCGGCCGAGCAGGAACGACAGCTCGTTCTCCTCCGCCACGATCTGCCGTTCGATCTCCGGGACGGTGGCCGCCGTCGCGGCGAGCAGGGCCTCGGCGCTACTGGTCTCCAGGGCCGAGGCGGCCCCCCCCTGGAGCCGCCGGTTGAACAGATTGTAGGTCTCCTGGAACGCGCCCGTGGTCCGATGGGCGATCTCCAGCTGAGCGTCGAGCACGCGGAGCTGGAAGTAGTGCGTGGCCACCTCGGAGACGAGCGAGAGATAGACCCCGCGCCGCGCCTCCTCCGAGGCCAGGAACTGGGCCAGCGCCGCCTCGTTCGAGCGCCGGATCCGCCCCCAGAGGTCGAGCTCCCAGGAGGCGTTGACGTTGAGCTGGATCAGGGCACCCTGCTCCCCGTTGCCGGAGGAGAATTTGGACACCCGTCCATACCCCGCCTCCACCTGCCCCTGGAAGGCGGGGAACGACTGCGCGCGGATGATCCCCGCGTTGGCCCGCGACTCCTCCACCCGCCACGCCGCCAGCCGCACGTCGTAGCCGTTCCGCAGCGCCTCGGCGATCAGCCCCTTCAGGACATCGTCATGGAAGACGTCCCACCAGGCCTGATCGGCGAGCGAGGCCGCCTCCGCCGGTCCTGCTTGGCCCCGATGCTGGGCCGGCGGATTCAGGGCCGGCCGCTGATAGTCGTGGCCGGCCGAGGTGGCGCACCCCGCCAGGCATCCCAGGGGAACAATCGCCGCGAGCGCGGCGAGCAGAGCCGCGAGCCGCCTCATGGCTGGGCCTCCTCGGCCGGCACCAGGGCGGCACCCTTAGCCCGCTTCCGCTCCGCGCCGCCGAGCTTCTCCACGATCACGTAGAGGACCGGGATGAGGAACACGGCGAGCATGGTGGCCGCGAGCATCCCGGCCACCACCACGGTGCCCAGGATCTGGCGCGACGCCGCGCCGGCGCCGTGGGCGATCCACAGCGGCACGCATCCCAGGATGAAGGCGAACGAGGTCATCAGGATAGGCCGCAGGCGCAGCCGCGCCCCCTCCAGCGCCGCCTCCGCCAGCGGCCGCCCCTTCTCGGACCCGGCCTTGGCGAACTCCACGATCAGGATGGCGTTCTTGGCCGCCAGGCCGATCAGCACCACCAGCCCGATCTGCCCGAACACGTCGAAGTCGAAGTGCCGGAGCAGCAGCCCCAGGAAGGCCCCGAAGACCGCCACCGGCACCGAGAGGAGCACGCTGAACGGCAGTGTCCAGCTCTCGTAGAGCGCGGCCAGGATCAGGAAGACGAAGATCAGCGACAGGATGAACACCCGGCTGGCGCTCCCCGACGCCTTCTTCTCCTGATAGGAGAGGTCGGCCCAGTCGTAGCCCATCTCGCGCGGCAGGGTCCGCGCCGCCACCTCCTCCAAGGCCGCGAGCGCCTGGCCCGAGCTGTAGCCGGGCGCCGCCGAGCCGGTGACCTGGGCGGCCCGGAAGAGGTTGAAGCGCTGCGTGTACTCCGGGCCGTTGGTGTTGCGGATCGTGGTCAGCGCCGAGAGCGGGACCATGTTGCCGTCGTCGTTGCGCACGTAGAACCCGCCGATGTCCTCAGGTCCCGTGCGCTCCGTCGCCTCCCCTTGCAGGTAGACGCGCCACTGCCGGCCGAAGCGGTTGAACTGATTGACGAACGTGCCGCCGAGGAACGCCTGCAGGGTCTGATAGACGTCGGCGATCGGCACCCCCTGCTTCAGCGCCTTGTCGCGGTCGACGTCCACGAACACCTGCGGCACCGCGGCGCGGAACGAGCTGTTGACGTTCTGGAGCTCGGGCCGCTTGCGCGCCGCTTCCAGAAGCTTCTGGAGGTTCTGGTTCAGGAAGTCGACCGAGCTGCCGCTCCTGTCCTGCACCCAGAGCGAGAAGCCGCCCGAGGTGCCGAGGCCGGGGATGGCCGGCGGCAGGAAGGCGAACGCGGCCGCCTCGGGAATCTGCGCGCGGAACGCGCCGTTCAGCTTGTCCGCGATCTCCTTGGCCGAGAGCCCGGGGCCCGCCCGCCGGTCCCACGGCTCGAGCGAGACGAAGAAGAAGGCGTTGTAGGAGGACGACGTGAAGGAGAGCAGGCTGAAGCCGGCCACCGTGTTGTAATAGCGCACCCCCTTGGTGTGGGCCAGGATCTGCTCCACCTTGCGGCAGACGGCGTCCGTGCGCTGGAGCGACGCGGCGTCCGGGAGCTGGACCTGGAGGAAAAAGAACCCCGTGTCCTCGTCCGGCAGGAAGCTGGTGGGCACCTTCTTGCCGAGCCCTCCGGCCAGCAGGGCGAACCCCACCAGGATCGCCACCGCCAGCACCGCCTTGCGGATCAGGAAGCCGGAGACGCTGAGATAGGTCTCCCGCCCGCGGTCGAAAAAGCGATTGAAGATGCCGAAGAAGCGGGCGAGCGGCCCCCGCGACGCCTCGCGGTGCCGCAGCAGCAGCGCCGAGAGGGCCGGCGAGAGCGAGAGCGCGTTGAACGCCGAGATCAGCACCGAGATGGCGATGGTGAGCGCGAACTGCCGGTTGAGCCGCCCCTGGATGCCCCCCAGGAAGGCGGCCGGCAGGAACACCGAGGAGAGGATCAGGGCGATGGCGACCACCGGCCCCGACACCTCCTTCATCGCCTGGATGGTGGCGGCGCGCGGCGCCATCCCCTCCTCGATGTGGTGCTCCACCGCCTCCACCACCACTATGGCGTCGTCCACCACCAGGCCGATCGCCAGCACCAGGCCGAACAGCGACAGGGCGTTGATCGAGAAGCCCAGCAGGGGGAAGGCGGCGAAGGTGCCGATCAGCGACACCGGCACGGCGACCAGCGGGATCAGCGTCGCCCGCCAATTCTGGAGGAAGAGGAAGACGACCAGGATCACCAGCAGCAGCGCCGCGCCGAGCGTCTTCAGGATCTCCCGGATCCCCTCGGTCACCGGCCGGGTGGTGTCCACCGAGATGGCGTAGTCGAGGTCCTGGGGGAACCGGGTCTTGAGATCGGCCATCGTCTTCTTGATCCCCTCGGCCACCGCGAGGGCGTTCGAGCCGGGGGCCTGATAGATGCCGATGATGCTCGACGGCTGGCCGTTGAAGCGCCCGATCTGCTTGTAGCTGAGGGCGCCCATCTCGATGCGCGCCACGTCCTTCAGGCGCACCGCCGAGCCGTCCGGGTTCAGGCGCACCACGATGTTGCCGAACTCCTCCGGGGTGGTGAGCCGCCCTTGCGCGCGCACGGAGTAGGTGAACTCCTGCCCGGCGGGAGCCGGCTCGGCGCCGATCTGCCCCGAGGGGTTCACCGTGTTCTGCTGCTGCACGGCCTTCACCAGGTCCGAGACGGTCAGGCTCAGCTTGGCGAGCTGGTCCGGCCTCACCCACACCCGCATGGCGTACTCCGAGGCGCCGAAGTTCAGCACCTGGCCTACCCCGGGCACGCGGTAGAGGGCGTCGTTGACGTTGATCAGCGCGTAGTTGCCGAGGAAGAGGCCGGGATAGGTCCCCTTCGGCGAGAAGAGCGAGACCAGCATCAGCGGCGTGCCCTGCGTCTTGCGGTAGGTGAGGCCGAACGCGTTGACGTCCGCCGGCAGGCTGGGCAGCGCCTGGGTCACCCGGTTCTGGGCGTTGATCTGGTCGGCGTTGCGGTCCGTGCCGACGTCGAACGTCACGCGCAGGGTGACGGTGCCGTCGTTGGCGTTCACCGACTGCATGTAGAGCTCGTCCTCGACGCCGTTCATCTGCTGCTCGAGGGGGGTCGCCACCGACTGCTCCACGGTGACCGCGTCGGCGCCCGGGAAATTGCCCTGGATCTGGATCAGCGGCGGCACAATGTCCGGATACTGCTCGATCGGCAGCCCGACCATGGCCACGAGCCCGAGCAGGACCGTGAGGATCGCGATGACGATCGCGACGATCGGCCGGTCGATGAAGAAGCGGGCCATGGTCCTACCTCCCTCCCCCGGATGGCGAGGTGGACGAGGAGGCCTCGGCCTCCTCCAATTGCCCCGGGGGGACCTCCCGCGGGCGGACGGCGGCGCCCGCCTTCACCTTCGAGAACCCCTCGACCACCACGCGGTCCCCGGGTTGCAGCCCGGAGTCGATCTCCCACAGCTTTCCCACCCGCACGCCGGGCTGGACCGGCCGGATCTGGACCTTGTCGTCGCTCCCCACGACCGCCACCTGGAAGCTCCCCTGGAGCTGGTTGACGGCCCGCTGCGGCACCAGGATCGCCCCCTTCTTGACCTCGGTCACGGCGCGGATTTTGGCGTATTGACCCGGCCGCAGCAGGTTGCCGGGATTGGGGAAGACGGCGACGGTGCCGATGGTGCCTGTCTTCACGTCCACCTGGCGGTCCGAGAAGAGCACGTGCCCCTTGTGAGGGAAGGTCGCGCCGTCCGCCAGGATCAGCTCGAGATCGTCCTCGTGGGCCGCAGGAGCGCGCCGGAGCCGCTCCTGGAGGTGGAGATACTCCTGCTCGCTGAGCGGATAGAGCACGCGGATGGGATCGCACTGCGAGACCACGGCGAGCAGGCTGGAGGGGTTGACGAGGTTCCCCACCTGCGCCTGGGCGGTGCCGGCGATGCCGCTGATGGGAGCGGTGACGTGGCTCCAGCCGAGATTGAGGCGCGCCTGATGCACGGCGGCCACCTTGGCCTCCACCGCGGCCTGGGCGGCGGCCTCGGCCGAGAGGGCGTTGTCGAGCTCCTGTTGGCTGATCGCCTTGTCGGCGGCGAGGGGCTTGAAGCGGTTGACGTCCAACTTGGCCTTGGAGAGCTGGGCCTGGGTCTGGGCGAGGTCCCCCTCCGCCTGCTGGAGCGCCGCCTGCACCTGCCGGGCGTCGATCTCGAACATGAGCTGCCCCTGGCGCACGAAGCTCCCCTCGGGATAGACCCGCCGCAGGAGATAGCCGTCCACCTTGGGCCGGATCTCGGCGTTGACGTTCCCCGCCGTGGTGCCGATCCACTCCTGATAGACCGGAACGTCCCGCTGGACGACCGGCGTCACGACTACCGCCGGGGGCCCCTGCGGTGGGGGAGCCGCGGGCTTGCCGTTGCACCCCGCCACGGCGACCAAGGTAACCCCAAGACATGCAAAGGATAAGAGCTTCATCATCACTCTCCTCGAGGACGGCCAGCCCCAAACGGGCCGCCGCCCGGAAGCTCCGAAGCACCAAGGATCTCTGTTCCTGGGATCGGTACGAGGACCGCGGCTCACCCGCGCTCCCAACCCACCCGGCCCGGAGAGCAAGAAGAACCGCCCTCCCGTCGCGGGAGGGCGGTTCGTTCATATATGGACGATATGCGAGGGGGGCGGGGGTGTCAAGGGGATAACGGGGTTGACCGTGTAGAATAGAAAGCCGGTGACCGGCCCCGCGAAAGGAGTTGCATGTCTCAACAAGTCCTCGTCAAGCTCGATCTCCCCGGAGATCTGGAACGCTTCCAGCTTCCGAGGGGAGTGGACGAACGCCTGCACGATCTGCTCGATCGTCAGGACCGAGGTGAGGAGCTGACCCTCGGGGAGCGGCGGGAAGCCGAAGGTCTCGTCGACTTGGCTGA
Source organism: Thermoanaerobaculia bacterium (assembly GCA_036497345.1). Lineage (GTDB taxonomy): Bacteria > Acidobacteriota > Thermoanaerobaculia > Multivoradales > UBA5704 > DATARR01. The sequence continues at coordinate 650 of DASXJP010000419.1, read as the reverse complement.
GCTCCTGTCACTCCTGAAATTGCGGGCACAACGCGCCTGACAGACCAAGACCTTGGCTCAGCGTATCTCTGCCAGGCTCCGTCGGCTCGTGGTCAGGCGTGCCCGCAACCGATGCGAGTATTGCGGCCTTTCACAGTTGGGTCAGGAGGCGACCTTTCATGTCGACCACATCGTGCCGGTGATCGCTGGCGGTCACGACACTGCCGACAATCTCGCTCTCGCCTGTGTCTCTTGCTCGCTACGCAAGGCTGCGCGTCAGACCGCCGTCGACCCGACGAGCAATGAGCTCGTGGCCCTCTTTCATCCGCGGCGCGACCTGTGGCATGACCACTTCGGCTGGGAGGACGTGCACCTGTTTGGGCGCACCGCGACCGGCCGCGCGACGATCGAGGCCCTGGAGATGAATCGGCCTTTGATTCTCGCCATCCGAGCGGAGGAAGGCGCCCGCGGTCGTCATCCTGCGCCTTGAAACGGCGTTTTCTCTGTTTGGGTGGATCTTTGCGACCGTTTCCTCAGAGACTGTGAAGGAATCGCAGATCAGGGGGTAGATTCGCGAGGTTGGCAGGGCGGCGGGAGCCTTGGCGAGTTCGAGTGCAACGGGGGGATGGTGAAAAGAAGCGGCTTGGACGCAGGGTGGAGCGTCAGGGAGG
>DASXJP010000418.1:0-14756 GCA_036497345.1 Thermoanaerobaculia bacterium | reverse complement strand
CAACCTTTGTCTCGGGCAGCGAGATCTATAAGAGGCAATATAGCAAAAACAGGGCACGCGCCACTAACGCGCCGCATCAGCCGGTCGCGTTCCCACGCACTCCGGATAGCCGGCGCACCCCCAGAACCGCGAACCGGCACGAGCGCCCTTGCGAGCGGTACGCAGCACCATGCCCTTGCCGCAGACGGGGCAAGCCGGGGCAGGGGTGGAGGTGGGGGTAGAAAGATCCGACCGATCCGTCGGATCCGTCCGATCGGTCGGATCTCTCTGCCGCCTCCGCTCCGCGAGCCGGGCCGCCGCGAGGCTCTCGCTATAACCACCCTCGCGAATAAAATCGCGCTCCAGCGCGGAGATCTGCTGATCGAGCAGGTAGTTGGCCTGGTGGATCAGGCAGATCACCGCATTGGCGACCACGGCGGGGTCCGCGTGGCTCAGCCAGGGGGAGTAGGCGGCGGCAGGGATCGGCGAGCGCTCTCTCCCGACCGCCCGCACCGCGCGCGCCTCGCGATCGTTCTTGTCCCATCGGCGCTTGCCGCGTTGGCGCAGGAAGTCCTCGTAATCCAACAGGAGCTCGTCGAGGCTGGCGCGGGCGACGTTGACCAGGCGGAGCTCGGTATTCGAGGAGATCGCCGACGCCCGGCTGCCCTCGGCGATGTTCTGCCGTCCGCTGCGCGCCGCCTGCACCATCTGATCCACGGTCCGGGAGCGCTTGTCGAGGAAGCGATCGCAGAACGAGACCGTGGCGTCGTAGATGATCGTCGCCACCTGAAACGACCGCAGCTTGCGATAACCCCCACCGGGCCGCAGCCTCTCCACCATGCCGGAGCGCCTCCCGAAATTTTCCGATCCGCCGTTCCGGCATTATACTCTGCTCCGGGAACCTCACGGCACGTCGTAGGGGCCGATTTCTTCCCTTAAGGATACTTGCCCGGGCATCGGAACGGGTGGGGCGTGCTCCGGAAAGGCGGGATGATCGCCAGGGTATGCCCTCCGAGGAGACGTCCCGACGTTCGGGGCCTGCCCGCGCCATGCTGAAACGGGCTGGGACATCCCTACCGCCTCTCTGCCACAGGCTTCCGGGTCCCTCAATGGTAGGATAGGCATCCCAGGACGGAACCATGATCCCGCGGATACGACAGATCCAGATCACCCACTACAAGAGCATCGACCGCGCGGTCGTCGATCTGGAGCCGTTCACGGCGCTCGTGGGGCTCAATGGCACCGGTAAGAGCAACTTCCTCGGCGCTCTGGCTTTTGTTCAGGATTGCCTGCAGAATCCTCTTGAGCGCACTGCTTCATTCCACGGAGGAACGGGAATCTTCTCTCGGTGGTCCCTTGCGACAGATCCTCGTCTCGGAATTCGACTCCTCATCGACCTACCGGACGGCTCAAGCGCTGATTACGCATTCCAGATTGAAGAAAAATGGAGAGCTCAATATCAGGTAGTCCGCGAAAAGTGCTCCATCTCGTCCCGAGGCAAGTCCCGCGTATCTTTTGAGGTTTCTGAGGGTAAATTCTTACAAGAGATTCCTGGAATTCGCCCTCAGGTGAGCCCAGACAGGCTTGCGCTTTCTGCCATCTCCGCAGCAGAGGAGCTCAAGCCATTGTTTGATTTTCTCATCGGAATGAGATTTTACTCCATCCAACCTGAAGCGATAGAAGCGGTAACGGACTCTGTGCCTTCGGATTCTTTGGCACAAAATGGTTATAACGCCGCTACTGTCTTGAAAGCATTGCAAGATAACGCACCGGAAACCCACGCGCGCATCGAACGACTCATGGCAAAAGCCGTCGTTGGAATTCGAGGTATAGCAGCGCAAGACTTGGTCGATATTCTTTCCCTCAATTTTTCCATGGATGTTGGGGCCGACAAGCCGACTACGTTGACTGCCCAAAGCATGTCCGCCGGCACCCTGCGCATTCTAGGCATCCTTCTCGCCGTATACCAATTAAAGCAGCCAACCGTCCTGGCAATTGAAGAGCCTGAAGGTACGGTCCACCCCGCCGCCGCGGAGCTCATCACTCAAGTCCTCGCCGACGCGGCGCGGAACCGCCAAGTCCTTATCACCACCCACAGCCCTGACATCCTCGACTCCAAAGAGATCCGGGACGACCAGATCCGCGTGGTCACCATCGAGCAGGGCCGGACCATCATCGCCCCCATGTCCAAGGCCAGCCGGCAGGCCGTACGCGAGCATCTCTATACGCCCGGCGAGCTTCTGAGGATCGGAGAGCTTGGTCAGGACGTCGAAGAGGCCAAGAAAGCCGCCGAGAGCCTGGAGATCTTCGAATCTCCCGCGTCCTCACTCTCATGAGCCCGGCGATCCTGCCGATCGTTGAAGGACATTCCGAGGCGGAGGCAGCCCCCGTGCTGCTCCGGCGGTTGTTGGTCCGCCTGGGACGTCCCGAGATCCAGATCGCCCGGCCGTTTCGGGTCTCACGGCTCAAAATGGTCCGCCCCGGCGAGATCGAGCGCGCCATCATTCAGGGTATCCGGGACCGGCATGATATCGGCGCCATCCTTGTGATCCTCGACGCCGATGACGACGAGCCCCTCCGCCTCGAAGCCTCCCTCTTGGAGCGATGTCGTAAAGCGAGCCATCTTCCCAGTGCGGTGGTGGTGGCCTGCCGGGAATTCGAGGCTTGGTTTCTGGGCAGCAAGGATTCCCTGCGTGGAGTCTGCGGGATTCGGCAGACCGCCAATGCGCCGGACGGTCCGGAGGGGATCCGAGACGCCAAGGTACGCCTCACCAAAAACATGGACGGCCGAGGGTATATTGAAGTCGACGATCAACCCGTGCTCGCGGCGCGGATGGATCTCGAGCTGGCTCTGCGGCGTTGCGTCTCTTTTCAAAGGCTGGTATCAGAGCTCGAGAGGATCCTCGCCGCGTCTTTCTGACGGGATCCTCTCCAATCTCATCGGCCTCACGGCACGTCGTACGTATCTATTTTCTTCCCCTGAAGATACTTGTCCATCCACGCCACGATGTGCCGCAGGCGCTCGACGCGGTGCCAGGGCTGGCCGGAGCGCGACAGCTCGTGGCTCTCGCCAGGGAAGCGCACCATCACCACCGGCTTGTGCAGATATTTGAGGGCGCGGAACATCTGCTCGCCTCCCGAGGCCGGAGGCGTGCGGTAGTCCGACTCCCCTTCGATCAGCATGAGCGGCGTCGTGACGTTCTTGATGTAGGTGATCGGCGAGCGGCGGGCGAAGTCCTGCGGGTCCTCCCAGGGGGCGCCGTGGAACCAGGTCGGGCGGAAGAGGGTGAAGTCCGCCGTGTACCAGAAGCCCGACCAGTCGGAGATCGAGCGCTGCGCCGCCGCCGCGGCGAAACGGTGGTCCTGGGTGACGATCCAGTTGGTCAGGATGCCGCCGCCGCTGCCGCCGGTCACTCCCAGACGCTTGGGATCGGCGATGCCGCGCTTGACCATCTCGTCCACCCCAGCCAGGAGGTCCTTGGCGTCGTCGCCCGGGAAGTTGTACTGGATGATATTGCCGAACCGCTGGCCGTAGGTCGAGCTCCCCCGCGGGTTCAGATAGAGCACCACGTACCCCTTGGCGGCCATCCACTGCATCTCATGGAAGAAGGTGTAGCCGAAGGCCGAGTGGGGCCCGCCATGGATGTTGAGGATCAGCGGGTACTTCTTCCCCGCCTCGCTTTTTCCCGAATCAAAATCCGGCGGCTTCTGCACGAAGGCGTGGATCTCCTCGCCGTCGAAGCTCTTGTAGGTGATCTCCTCGGGCGCCGTGAGGTCGAGCTGGTCGAAGAGCTCCCGGTTGGGACGGGCGATCGGGGTCAGGCGGCCGGTGGCGGTGTCGAGCGAGTAGAGGTCGCCGAGCACCGTGGGGGTCGAGATCACCAGGGCGATGCGCGAGCCGTCCGGGGTGGCCGAGTAGGAGACGACCTCATGGTCCCCCTGGGTGAGGGGGGTGGCCGCGCCGGTCTTGGCGTCGAAACGCACCAGGTTGCTCCGGCCGCGCTCCGCCACCACGGCGATGAGGGAACGGCCGTCGCCGGTCCAGACGACCGGCTGCGGGCTGCCGCCGCGCGGGGGGTGCTGGTCGGCCGCGAGCCCTTCGGCGACGTCGGCGTCGAAATTCGCCGTCAGGTTCCGCGGCTTGGGGTCCGCCGCGACGTCCATCACGAGGAGGTCCGGCTGGTCGTAGGAGCGCTCCGGCTTGACGTTGAGGAGCCCCGAGCCGGCGATCATCCGGCTGTCCGGGGAGAGCGCGGCTTCCTGGAGGCCGCCATCCAAGCCGAAGATGCGGCGGCTCTCTCCGCCGCCGGCCGGCACGGCGTAGAGCTCGACGTGAGGCTCCGAGTAGTAGGGTTCCTTGTCATGCCGCGTGCCGTAGTAGAGGAGCGAGCTGTCCGGCGCCCAGAACGCGGCGCCTTCCTCGAATTCCCCCGCGGTGAGCTGCTTCGGCTCCGGCGGGGTGGTGAAGCCGGCGGCCGGGACCGCCACGGTCCAGACGTGGCCGGGATGCGCCTCGTCCCGATAGCCCGCGCCGTTGAAGCGGTAGACCGCGCGCGTGATCACGCGGACGTCGCTTTCGTGCTCCTCCTCGGCCTTCTTCTCCCCCGCCTTGTCCCCTTCCGGAGGCTTGGCTTTGGCTCGCCACTTCTTGACGTCCTTGTCGTTCATCGAGCTCGCGAAGGCGATCGTCCGGCCGTCCGGCGACCAGATCGGATCGCCGGCCCCCTCGGGGAGATCGGTCAGGGTGACCGCCTCGCCCCCCTTTGTCGAGAGGAGGTAGATCTGGGGCGGCTGCCCTTTGCCGTCCTTCTTGACCGAGCGGACGAAGGCGAGCCGCGTGCCGTCTGGCGACCAGCGGGGGGAGGAGTCGGACGGACCGCTGGTGAACGGCCGTGGCGGCTCGCTGCCGTCCGTGGGCACGATCCAGAGGGCGGTGTCGTAGCCCTCCTTCTTCTCGTTGACGGTCACGCGGACGTAGACGACCTGCTTGCCGTCCGGCGAGATCCGCGGATCGGCGGTCCAGACGAATTTGAACAGATCGGTCTCGGTGATGGGCCGCTTCGCGGCGCCGGCGGCCTGGGGAGCCGCCAGGAGAAGGGCGGCGACGAGGACCGCCGCGGCGCGATGCTCGCGGAGACCGCGGAGAATGGAAGACGGCATCAAAGGGCTCCTCCAGAGTTGGGCACAACGGGCCTACTTCTTCAACCCGATCTCCCGCAACCGCTGCTCCAGGAACTGCCCCGCGGTGATCGGCGGGTATTTGGGCGGGCTGTCCGGACCGGTGAACCGTTCCGGGATCGTCAGGTCGCACGCCGAGTAGGGGTGAACGAAGAAGGGCATCGAGTAGCGGTCGCGGGCCGCGTTCTCCGCCGGATTGACCACCCGGTGGGTGGTGGCGGGGATGACCTCGTTGGTGAAGCGGGAGAGCATGTCCCCGGCGTCGACCACGATCTGGCCCGGGCCGGTCTCGACCGCCATCCAATCGCCCTCACGGGTGAGGATCTCCAGCCCCGAGTCGGTCGCCTCGCAGAGGAGGGTGATCAGGTTGATGTCCTCGTGCGCGGCGGCCCGCACGGCCGGGGCGTGCTCGGGTTTGACCGGCGGATAGTGGAGGATGCGCAGGATGCTGTTGCCCACGTTCATCATCGAGGAAAAGGCGTCGCGCGGCATGTCGAAGTACTCGGCCAGGGCCCGCAGGAGGTTCTCGGCCACCCGCTCCAGGCTGCTGTAGAGCCGCAGCGTCGGCTCCTTGATCTCGGGGAGCTCCGCCGGCCAGACGTTGGCCGGATACTCGTTCCGGAACGGATGCCCCGCCGGCGGCTCCTGGCCCACGTGCCAGAACTCCTTGAGGTCGGGCAGCGGGTTGTCCTTGGCGTGCTCGACGCCGAACGGCGTGTACCCCCGGGCGCCTCCCTCGACGCCGGCGTACTTCCGCTTGACCTCGTCGGGCAGCGCGAAGAAGCGCTGCCAGAGGTCGTAGGTGCCGCGGATCAGCGACGAGTCGATGCCGTGCCCCTCGACGTTGAGGAAGCCGAACTCCCGGAGCCCCTCGCCCAACGTCTCGATCAGCCGCGGCCGGGACGCCGCGCCGCCCGAGGTGTAGTCGTTCAAATCCACCGTGGGTATGTTCTTCACTGCGGTCATGGGGGGTCTCCCTTTTGTTTTCGGGCGGAGCATATCTCAGTCAGCGAGGCGAGGGGGACGGGCGGGAGGGGGCCCCAGGGGCCCCTCCCCGCCCCCCTTCCTGGCACACCCCGTGCTAACGTTCCGGCCAGCCATGCTGCGGCGCATTCTCAATCGGAATCAGGACGAGCTGCTGGCGGAGAACCGCCGGCTGGTGGCCGATCTGCAGCAGGCCCTCGCGCGGTTCGACGCCTCGGCGGAGGATCAGGCGACCCTCAAGCGGTCGGCCCTCCAGCTCGACGAGCTGTTCCTGCTCGTGGTGGCCGGCGAGTTCAACGCCGGCAAGAGCGCGTTCATCAACGCCCTCCTGGGGAGTAAGATCCTGGAGGAGGGGGTCACCCCCACCACCACCCACGTCCACATCCTCAAATATGGCGGGGCCGTCTCCAGCACCCCGGTCGAGACGGCGCTCGACGTGATCACCGCCCCGGTCGAGCTGCTCCAGGACATCAACATCGTCGACACGCCGGGCACCAACGCCATCCACCGCGAGCACGAGGCGATCACCCGCGAATTCGTCCCCCGCTCGGACCTGGTCCTCTTCGTGACCTCGGCCGACCGCCCGTTCACCGAGAGCGAGCGCGCCTTCCTCCAGGGGATCCGTGACTGGGGGAAGAAGACCGTGATCGTGGTCAACAAGATCGACATCCTGGAGACTCCTGAGGACGTCGACCGCGTGCTCGCCTTCGTGGCCGAGAGCGCCGGGACCCTCCTCGGCTTCACCCCCGAGATCTTCCCCGTGGCGGCCCGCCTCGCCCTGCGCGGCAAGACCGGCAATGACGCCGCCCTCCTCGCCCAGAGCCGCTTCGAGCCCCTGGAGCGCTACATCGTCGACACCCTGGATGAAAAGGAGCGGGTGCGCCTCAAGCTGATGAACCCCCTCGGCGTGGCCGAGCACCTCGCCAAGCGCTACCTGGAGGTGACCGACGGCCGGCTCGGCCTGCTCCAGGAGGACTTCGCGGCGATCGAGGACATCGAGCGCCAGATGGCCCTCTTCAAGGAAGACATGCAGCGCGAGTTCCGCTTCCGCCTCGCCGACGTGGACAACGTCCTCCACGAATTCGAGAGCCGGGGGATGAATTTCTTCGACGACACCATGCGCCTCGCCCGGGTGGTCGACCTGATGAACAAGTCGAAGATGAAGGCCGACTTCGAGCGCGTGGTGGTGGCCGACCTGCCGCAGCGGATCGAAAAGCGGGTGACCGAGATCATCGACTGGCTGGTCAGCTCGGAGCTGCGGCAGTGGCAGGCGGTGACCGAGCACCTGGCCCTGCGGCGCCAGCAGCACGCGGACCGCATCGTGGGGCAGGTGGGCCGCAGCTTCGACTACGACCGCTCGCGCCTGCTGGAGAGCGTCGGCCGCACGGCCCAGCGCTCGGTCGAGACCTTCGACCGCGAGCGCGAGGGGAATCGCCTCGCCGACTCGGTCAAGATGGCGGTCGCCACCACGGCGATCACCGAGGTGGGGGCGATCGGCCTCGGGGTCCTGCTCACCCATCTGGCGGTGACCGCGGCGGCGGACTTCACGGGCATCCTCGCCGCCGGCACCCTGGCCGTGCTGGGCCTGTTCATCATCCCCAACCGGCGCCACGACGCGAAGCGGGATCTCAGGGAGAAGATCGAGGCCATGCGCCAGCAGCTCATGACCTCTCTCACCGGCCAGTTCGACCGCGAGGTGGAAGGCAGCCTGCGCCGCATCGACGAGGCGATCGGACCCTACACCCGCTTCGTCCGCGCCGAGCGCGAGCACCTCGAGGCGGCGCGCCAGGAGCTCAACGCGGTGACGCAGGGGTTGATGCGGCTGCGCTCTCGCGTCGAATCTCTATAGCCCGCCCGGGCCGCCCGGGCCGCCCGGGCATTGATGCCCGGGCGGGGCCGGCATAAGCTCCCCGCCGTGAAATCCGACACCACCCCCGTGTCCAAGCCCCGCAAGCCGGGTATCGGCGACGTCTTCCGGGCCCTGAGTCAGCCCAAGATCGCCATCATGCTGGGGCTGGGCTTCTCCTCGGGGCTGCCGTTCTTCCTCACCGCGGCGACCCTGGGCTACTGGATGCGCGACGAGGGGCAGAGCCTCAAGGCGATCGGCTTCCTCTCGTGGGTGGGTCTCGCCTACTCCTTCAAGTTCCTCTGGTCGCCCCTGATCGACCGGCTGGACGCGCCCTGGCTGGGCAAACGGTTGGGGCGGCGGCGGGGGTGGATCCTGACGGCGCAGATCGTGATCGGTTGCGGGCTGCTGGCCATGGCCGCGACCGGACCGCGGCACGGCCTCCTGGCCCTGGGAGTGGCGGCCCTCACCGTGGCTTTCTCCTCGGCCACCCAGGACATCGTGGTGGACGCCTGGCGGATCGAGGCCGCCGACTCCAACGAGGAGCTCGGCCTCCTCTCCAGCGCCTATCAGCTCGGCTACCGGATCGCCGTCATCACCAGCGACGCCCTGATCCTGTTCGCCGCCAACCACCTGGGGTGGCCCATCTCCTATGTCCTGATGGCCGCGCTGATGACGATCGGCGTCGTCGCGACGCTCAAGGCCACGGAGCCGGCGGGCGCCGACGAGGTGCTGCACGAGAAGTCGGCCGCGGCACCGCTGTGGACCGGCCGGGGCCTGTTCGACGCGGTGGTGGGACCGTTCATCGCCTTCTTCAAGACCTGGGGGTGGGTGGGCCTGCTGATGCTGCTCTTCATCAGCCTCTACCGGCTGCCGGAGTTCGTCATGGGGCCGATGGCCACCCCCCTCTACCACGACCTCGGGATCTCCAAGGACCTGGTGGGCGCCGTGCGCGGCACGGTGGGCTTGGCCGCCTCCTTCCTCGGCATCGCGTTCGGCGGGCTGCTGGTGGCCCGCGCCGGATACATGCGGGCCCTGATCTTCGGCGGGCTGCTCCAGGGGATCGGGATCGCCAGCTTCGCGCTCCTCGCCATGTATGGTGGAGATCCGCGGCTGTTCGGCGCCGTGATGGTGCTCGACAACTTCGGGGTCAGCGCCGCGGGCGTGGCGCTGGTGACCTACATGTCGAGCCTGACCAGCCTCGGCTACACGGCCACCCAGTACGCCCTGCTCAGCTCCGCCTACGCGATCGTGGGCAAATTCCTCAAGGGCTTCTCCGGCGCGGTGGTGGACGGCCTCCAAGCCCAGGGGCACACCCTGATGGAGTCCTACGCCCTCTTCTTCGTGGGCGCGGGCGCGATCGGCCTGCCGGCCCTCCTGCTCTGCCTCTGGCTGGCGGCGGTCCAGCGGAGGGGGCAGGGAAACCGATCCGCCGCTGGCGCGTAGTGTGAATGAGAGGCCGGGCCCGAGCCCGGCCGGGGAGGAGACCATGCCCTTATACCGCTCCCGCAAGCACAAAATGATCGCCGGAGTCTGCGGCGGCATCGCCGAATGGCTCGGCTGGGACCCCACGGTGGTCCGCGTCGCCTACGTCGTCCTGTCCATCGCCTCGGTGGGCTTCCCCGGAACGATCGCCTACATCATCCTCTGGATGGTGATGCCCAAGGAGCCGGCGCTGTAGACGCCGGCTCCTTGGCCTCTCACTGCAACGGCAATCCGAACGTGGTCGCCAGGAACACGGCGAGTTGGGCCCGCGTGTTCTGGGTCTCGGTGCAGAAGGCCCCGCCGCCGCAGCCGGCGGTGATCCCACGGGCCGCCATCTCCTGAATCCAGGGACAGAAGGGGCTCCCGCTGGACACGTCGCTGAAGGCCGAGGTCGCGCATGGCGGCGGCGAGTAGCCGGGCCCGTGCCACGTCGAGAGCAGGAACACGGCCATCTGGGACCGGGTGACCGGGTTGCCCGGGCAGTACTGGCCGCCGCCGCAGCCGGAGGTCACTCCGCGGTGCACCAGCTCCTGGATCCACGGGCAGAGCGGGCTCGACACCGGCACGTCGCTGAACGGGCTCACCGTGCAGGGGGGCGGCACGTAGCTCGGTCCCTCCTTGGCGAGGAGGAGCATGGGGGCCATGGAGCCGCGGGTCACCACGTCCTCCGGGCAGAACTGCCGGGGATTCTGCGCGCAACCGTTGGTGATGCCCGCCCGGTGGATCGCCTCGATCCACTTGCGGGCCCAGTACTTCGGCGGCACGTCCGCGAACACCGTGGCCAGGTAGTCGAGGGCCGCCTTCATCACGTCGCGCTGGTCGTCGGGCGTGGGCAGGGCCTCAAACTGGAAGCCGAGGAAGATCGTCCGGTAGTTGGGGCCGATCTTGCTCACCCCCGCGTCGCCGAAGGAGCTGGTGAAGGCCACCTGGGCTCCCGCGGCCGGCGAAAGGAGATCGTTGAAGGGGGCGGTGGAAAACAGGTCGTAGGGGCCCAGGCCGCCGAACGCATCCCCCTGGCCGGTGGCGTCGAAGTAGCCGGCGTCGCTGACGAAGGTGCCCACTCCGAGGTAATTCGCGATGAACGGGGTGTAGCCGCCGTAGAACAGATAGTCCCAGGCGGGGAGGAAGAGCGTCCCGCCGCCGTCCAGGTAGGACGCCAGGACCGTCTCCTGGGACGGGGTCACGTAGCCGATGGGGCCCGCGTTCCAGACGACCCGGGTGTACTTGCCGAGGTTGGCGGTGGCGGGGTCCCCCTGGGACCCGATCTCCCACACGTCGTAGGCGGCGCCGGCCGCGTCGAGAGCCGCCGTGAAGGAGGGCTCGACAGAGCTGTCGGCGCTGACGAGCAGCACGTTGATCGCGCCCTGGAGGTAATTCACCGTCACCGCCACCGCGGCCAGGGGCATCGTCAGCGTGTTGATGGTCTTATGGCTCGAGTCCGCGTCGGTGTTGACCCAGCCCCCGACGTGCCAGCCGGAGGCCGGGGACGCCGTGAGCTGGATGGATTCCCCGAGGTGGTACTGGCCGGCCGGACAGCCGGAGGAATTCGTGGGCGACGCCACCGGGTCCCCACCGGAGCCGGTGTGGGTCAGGGTGAGCGTCCAGCAGGGGGTGAAATAAGTGACGTTGACCGTGTGCGGGGCGGCGGGCATGGTCAGGGTGTTGGTCCCGGCGGTGCTCCCGTCGTTGTCCGTGCCGCTCCAGCTCTGCACGTTCCATCCGGTCGCGGGCTGCGCGGTGAGCTGGATCACCTCTCCGGCGCGGAATTCCCCCGCCGGGCAGCCGGCCGAGGTCGACGGGACCGCCGCGGGATAGCTGCCGGACCCCGTCCGCGTGCGGGTCAGCAGGTAGCAGGGCTCCTTGTCGACGATCAGATGGACGGCGTCCGGATAGGGGTTCTCGTCCGCGTCGTTGGAGCCCACGATCAGCCGGTTCGTGGTCATCCCGGTCGGCGCGGCGCCGAGGTCGACCGTCACCGACACCTGCCGCGAGCCTCCCGGAGCGATGTCGAACGGCGCCTCCGGCGCCCAGTGGATCCAGGAGACCAGCGTCTCGAGCTGCAGCGAGAGCACCGAGAGGATGCCCGTGCCGTCGTTGTAGATGGTGAAGCTCTGCTGGGCGAACGGTCCGCCCGTGACGGCCCGGCCGAGATTGATCCGCCGCAGGTCGTAGCCGAAGGCATGGTTCGGATCGCCGGAGCTCCGCAAGACCCCCAGCAGGTCCCCGACCGTGGCCTGCGGGCTCTGCTGCCGGAGGATGGCCCAGGCGCCGGTGACGTGGGGCGTGGCCATCGAGGTCCCGCTGAGCACCTCCGTGCCGCCGCCGGGAACGGACGACTCCACGTTGACCCCGGGCGCCAGGAGGCTGAGGAACGAGGCGAGATCGGAGAAATCGGCGATGTTGGAGTCGTCGTCGGTCGCCCCGACGCTGATCGCCGACGAGATACAGGCGGGAGCGGCGACCCCAAAGGGGTAGCCGTCGTTACCCGCGGCGACGACGGTCGCGATGTCCAGCGAGCGCAGGTTGTCGATCGCGGCCTTGCGGGGGCCGTTGGCGGCGTCGCAGCTCGCCTGGTCGGTGTAGATGCCGCCGCCCAGGCTCATGTTGACGGACGCGATGTTGTACTGGTCCGCGAGATCGAAGACCCGTTCGAGCCCCTTGATCTCGTCGCTGATCCAGGCCCCCACCTCGAAGCCGTCGTCCGAGAAGACCTGGATGGCGATGACGTCGGAGTCGCGAGCCACCCCGAAGTTGCTCACCCCGTCGTTCGCGGCGGCGATGCCGGCCACGTGCGTCCCGTGCTCGCAGCCGAATTCCTGGCAATTCACCCCCGAGCCCGGGGCCGTCGACTCCTCCACCCCTCCCGGACAGACGCTGAAGGTCGCGCCGGGCACGTTCGAGGAGTAGCAGGCCTCCGAGACCACCTTGGCGTGCCCCCCGCCGTTGAACCAGGGGTGCGTCTTGTCCACCCCCGTGTCGAGGATGGCAACCGTCTGGCCGGCGCCCGTCAGACCCTGCGACCAGGCCACGCCCACGCCGATCGACACCTCGCTGCTGATCAGAGAGGTCTTGTCCAGGGCGTCCTGCTGGACCGCGACCACCTCGGGCATGCGCGCGAGCACGTCCAGGGCCTTGGCGTCCACCTCCAGGGCCAGGAAGGGGATGTGCTCATAGCGGGCGTGAAGCTTGAGCCGCTGCCCGGCCAGCTTCCCCAGCACGGTGTCCTGGACACGGCTGATGGCCTGCCGCTGCGCCAGCGCCTGGCTCGCGGAGAGGCGGCCCTCCGGACGGAAGGACGCGTCGAGCTGAACGATGACCCGCACCAGGCCCCCCTGCGCGGCCTTCTGCCGGATCCCCCCGGGGACCGCCTGCCGGGAGACGGCGAGCGGCGAGGTCTCCAGAGCCTTGGCATGGGCCGCGGTCGCGGCCCCGAAGTACAGCGTCGTGGGATCGATGCGGATCTCGGGCGCCGCCGGAGCGACGCCGTGGACCGGAGCCGGAAGACCGGCCACCGTCAACAGCATAAAGAGGCAAAGAAGCGGTCGAAGCCTGGACGCAGTCAGCCGGCCGTTCATAGGGAGCTCCTTCCCAGAAATCAAAGGTTGAGTCGGCAGGTTTTTTCCTACTCTACCCCTGATGAAGGAGGAGAGGAATCCATTTCATGGCTATTTGGGAATAGGCGGACGGCTGGAGCCCCTGGGCCGGACGGGGAGGTACGCTCCCCATCCGGCTTGGCGGCCTTACTGCAGCGGAAGCTGGAACGTCGTAGCCAGGAACACGGCGAGCTGCGCCCGTGTGTTCTGGCTCTCGGTGCAGAAGGCTCCGCCGCCGCAGCCGGCGGTGATGCCGCGGGCGGCCATCTCCTGGATCCAGGGGCAGAAGGGGCTGGAGCTGGGCACGTCGTTGTAGGCCGAGCCCGCGCACGGCGCGGGGGAGTACCCGGCCCCGTGCCACGTCGAGAGCAGGAACACCGACATCTGGGACCGCGTCACCGGATTATTCGGGCAGTACAGGCCGCCTCCACAGCCGGCGGTCACCCCGCGCCGTACCAGCTCCTGGACCCAGGGGCAGATCGGGCTCGAGGCGGGAACGTCGCTGAACGGATTCGACGTGCAGGGGGGTGGCACGTAATTGGGACCGTCCTTGGCGGCGATGAGCATCTGCGCCATGGAGCCGCGGGTCACCACGTCCTCCGGACAATATTGCAGGGGGCTCTGAGCGCAACCGTTGGTGACGCCGGCCCGGTAGAGCGCCTCGATGAACTTCCGGGCCCAGTACTTCGGCGGCACGTCCGCGAAGATGGTGGCGCAGTAATCCAGGGCCGCCGCCATCACCTCCTGGCGCGCCTGGGCCGTGGGGAGCGCCTCGAAGGGGAAGCCGAGGAAGATCGTCCGGTGGCTGGGCCCGATGCGGCTGATCCCGGCGTTCCCCTGATCCCCGGCGAACGCCGACTCGGCGCCCGTCCCCGGCGAGATCACGTCGCTGAAATTCGTGAAGGGATACGCCAGCGTGTAGGGCCCCAGGCCGGAGAACGCGGAGCCCTGTCCCAGCACCAGGCTTTGGCTGACGTCGCTCGAGGCCCCCCCCAGACCCAGATAATCGATCATGAAGCTCGTCACGCCGCGGTCGAAGAGATAATCCTGGCTGCTCAGCACGAGGCAACGCCCGCTGCCGCCGCTCAGGAAAGTCGCGAGATCGGCTTCCCCCGAGGCTCCGGGTCCCGCCGCTCCACCGTAGGAATGGCCCGTGAACCAGAGGACCGTCTTGTACGCCTGAAGCGCCACGGCCCCGGGCTCGTTGTCGCTGTTGCCGGTGTCCCAGACGTCATAGGTCTTCCCCAGAGCGTTCAGAGCCGTGGCGTAGTAGGACTCGACGTCGGGGTTGTTGTCGTCGTCGTCGACGAGGAGGATCGCGGAAGAGGAGACCGTGCCGGCCTGATTGACACTGAAGCTGTTGCTGGCGATCGTCGCGTTGGCCGACCGGCTCGACGTGGACGTGTTCTGTGCCCACGAGACCGTCACCGAGCCCGAGCCCGTACCGCCGCTCGGCGAAACCGTCAGCCAGGAGCCATTGCCGGAAGCCGACCAGCTTCCGCCCTGGCACCCTGAAGGCGAGCCCGCCACCGTCACCAATTGGGAGCCACTACTCGCACTGGGGCTGGTGCTTGCCGGGCTGATGGAGAAGCTCGTGCACGTGGGAGCCGTCGTACCTGCCTGATTGACGTTGAAGCTGTTGCCGGCGATCGTCGCGTTGGCCGACCGGCTCGACGTGGACGTGTTCTGCG
>DASXJP010000417.1:0-4956 GCA_036497345.1 Thermoanaerobaculia bacterium | reverse complement strand
TCCTTCGACTCCTCCCCTTCCCGGCCAGCCGGGGCCGGCTGCAGGTAGTGAAGGATCAGGTCGTTCTCTTTCGGGCGGTAGAGGTTGATGGTGTGCGGACGGGCGCGGCGGATCCAGCGGGCGGTGAGCTTGCCGGCCCGCTTCAGCTCGGCGACGAGCTCCGCGAACGCGTCTGGATCGTAGGGGACGAGGACGTTGATCGCGTCCTGGTCGATGAGGCGGTAGAAAGCCGCCGTGTCCACGAAGTCCCAGAGGCCGATCGCATGGTGAAGCTTCTTCGCCTTCCCCTGGTCTTCTCCCGCGGCGAGGCCGGTCTGGTCGTAGAGCGTGGCGTAGTAGAGATCGAAGAGCTCGGGAGACTGGAGGTCCATGCCGCCAGGACCGCGCGCCCGGAGGAGCAGGCGGGTGGCGTCGGCCGCCTGCTGGTAGCCGCCCGCGGGATACCGCTCGTCCTCCGGCCGGAAGACGCGGACGGTCCCCAGGCCTGGGAGGAGGCCGTTGCGGTTGCAGCGGCCGGCGGCCTGGGCGATGGCGTCGAGCGGCCCGAAGGCGCGGAAGACGACGGGAAAGTCGACGTCGACCCCGGCCTCCACGCATTGGGTGGAGACCAGCAGGCAGGGGTCTTTCCTCGCCAGGCGCTGCCGGACCTGGGAGAGGATGCGCTCGCGGTGCGCCGGGCAAAGGTTCGTCGACAGATGGAAGAGGCCTGGAGCGCCGCGCTCCAGCAGGAGAGAGGCCAGCCGCTGAGCGTGGCGCTTGAGGTTGACGATGCAGAGGGCGGTGCCGGCGCCGGCCAGGCCGTCCGCGATCGCCTCCCAGGACCGCCGCACCTCCGTGTCCCACTCCACCTGGACGCGCCGCGCCCGCGCGAAGAGGTCGAGCGAGCTCGGGACGATCTCGCAAGGAGCCCAGCCGGACGCCGCCAGCTTCCGGACTTGCGCGTCCAGGCGGGCGAAAGCCGGCTGGGTGGCCGTCGCGAAGACCACGGAGGAGCCATAGCGGGCCGCGAGGTGAGAGAGGGCCGCCAAGGTCGGCACGGCGAGCCGGGGGGGCAGGGTCTGGACCTCGTCGAGCAGGATCACGCTGCCGGCCAGCCGGTGGAGCTTGCGGCAGGCGGCGGGGCGGTTCGCGAAGAGCGACTCCAGGAGCTGCACGCTGGTGGTGACGACGAGCGGCGCGTCCCAATTCTCGGCCAGCCGCCGCGCCGTCTGGTCGGCCGGGCTCTGCCCGTCCTCTTCCGAGCCGCGGGTGCCGGCCAGGCTGTGATGCTCCAGGACGTAGAAATCCCCGAAACGGGGGGCGAGCAGCTCCCGGTACACCTGGACCGTCTGCTCGATGATGCTGAGGAAGGGGACGGCGACGACGATCCGGCGGAGGCCGTGGGCGACCGCATGGTGGAGGGCGAAGGCGAGCATCGCCAGCGTCTTGCCCGCGCCGGTGGGAGCGGAGAGGGTGAAGAGCCCCGGAGACGAGACTCCAGCGGCCCGGCAGGCCTGGAGGAGGTCCGCCCGCAGGGCCGTCACGGGAGCCGCGGCCCGGCTCTCCGCCGCCAGCCGGGTCAGGTGCTCCTCAAGCCTGCCCAGCGCCTCGGCCGGCCGCAGCTCCGGGCCGGGCGTCCGATAGGCCTTCCCCCCCTCGGAGTCGCGCTTGAAGTGCGCTTCCGTCTCCAGGAAGTCGGCGTCCACCAGCGCCGAGAAAAGCATCCGGACGTCGAGCATCGCGCCCGCCTTGGGGTGCTCGCGGCTGAAGACCGAGAGCTTGGGCCTCGGCAGGGCGAGGCGGTCTGCGGCGAGACGCCACAACAGCAGAGGGATGTCCGTCTCGGTCACTTCAAGGCCCCGCGGATGGCGCGCCGCGAAGCGCGCGAAATCTCCGAGGTCCTTCAGGGAGCCGGGGCTCTGTAGACCGATGTGGTGGCCCTGGATGGCGAGGGCGGCGGCGATTCCATGGAGCCCTCCCTGGTCCAGCGCCGCGCGGGCCCCGGCCGACCAGTGGTCGAGGCCGCTCTCCAGGCCGTTCAGCCGGCGGGTGAAGCGGTCGCTGTATTTTCCCAGGTCGTGCAGGAGTCCGGCGAGCCGGGCCTCCTCGGCGGCGCCGAACGGAGCGGCGAGCCGGGCCGCCGTGGCCGCGACGTCCCCAAGGTGCTCCCGGAGCGGCTCCCACCCGCCCGTGGAAGACGCGGAATGCGCGTAATACACGCCGCCCAAAGAGCCATTCGCATCAATCGTCGTCGTCCCCCTCCCGCCCCTCCCCCACCGGCCGCACGAACCCGGCGTGGACCGGCGGCGGCATGGGTGAGCCGGCGCCCCGGACCGACTTCCAGAGGATCTCGTTGAGCTCCAGCTCGGGCGCGAGGTCGGCCTCGTGGAGGTCCATCTTCTGGGAGGCGGCGGCGCCCCAGGCCAGCGGGCCGTTCGTCTCGTCGATGGGGACGCGCGGCTCGCGATGGGTGAACGGGGCGAGGTCCGGCGCCGTCTGGAAGGCGCGGTACATCGGGGCCGCCGCGGCGTCGTACTGGCTCATCGGGGGGAGGCCGAGGATGAGCTCCATGGTGCGCAGCAGGCCGGCGGTGGTGTAGAGGGTGCTGTCCACGGCTTTCCGGCGGGCCCAGGGGCTGGCCACCAGGGCGACCGAGCGGTGGGCGTCCACGTGGTCCGGGCCGTTCTGGGCGTCGTCCTCGACGATGAAGATGGCCGACTCCTTCCAGAAGCGGCTCTTCGAGATCGCCTCGACCACCCTTCCCAGGGCGAGGTCGTTCTCGGCGATCATCGCCCGCGGCGTCGGCATCCCGGCCTTGGTGCCCTGGGTGTGATCGCCCCCCAGGCGGATGATGGAGAGCCGGGGCAGCCCGCCGTTCGCCTCGTACTGGTGGAATTCCCGCAGCCAGACGTCCACCCGGCGGTTGTCCGGAATGGAGAGGTCGAACCCCGCGAAATCCGGATTGATCTTCCCCGCGAGCCCGGGCACGGTGGCCGCGGCCTTGCCCGGATTCTTCTTGTCCCCCTCGACGAACTCGCCGTAGCTGCGCACGCTGACGCCGGCCCGGTTGCAGGAGTCCCAGAGATAGCCGTCGCGCGGAGCCGTGACGTTGCCATAGGCGTTGCGGAGCGGTCCCCCGCCCTCGCTCAGGTAGTCGCCACCGCGATCCCCGTAGTACATCGGCCAGACCTTCTGCACGAAGTCGGTGGCGTAGGCCCCGGTCGAGAAGGCGTGGCCGCTGTAGCTCACTTCGGCGTTGACGTAGAAGTTGTCGAACAGCACGAACTCGCGGGCCAGCGCGTGGGCGTTGGGCGTCACGTCCTCGCCGAACAGGCAGAGATCGGGATCGCCGTTCCCCTCTTTCATATCGCCCAGGATCTGATCGTAGGTGCGGTTCTCGCGGATGACGTAGAAGACGTATTGGATCGGCGAGGAGCCGCGGACGCGGGCCGGGATGGGCGATCCCTTGGGCGCGCCGGCCGGAGCGAGGCGGCCGGCCGCGCCTTCTGGGGTCAAATTGGGAGTTAGCCGATAGACCGTACGGGTATAGGCGGCGAGGGCCTTCTCGTCCGGCACCGAAAGCACGGAGAGCGCGCCGTGGAGGAGCTCGCCGATGTACTGGCCCGGCGCGGTCGGAGATCCCGGCTGGGGTCCCCGCGGGTTGGGCTGCGAGGTGAGCCCCTTGCCGCTGAGGATGAAGATCCGCCGGCCGTCGTTGCTGAAGCGCGCCGCCGTGGGATACCAGCCGGTGGGGATGAAGCCCCGCACCGCGGCGGCGCCGGGCCGGGAGACGTCCACCACGGCCACCGTGTTGTTGTCCGCGTCGGCCACCAGCAGGGTGCGGCCGTCCGGCGAGAGCCCCAGGCCGTTGGGCGTGCTGCCCGGCGGCGCGGCCGGCTCGAGGGCGATCGAGATGCGCTCCTTCGCCGTCCGCGAGGCCAGGTCGGCCACCCAGACCTCGTTGGTGTTGGCGCAGGCCACGAAGAGACGGCCGCCGTCTTTGGAAAGAGCCATGGCGTTGGGGTGCTCCCCCACCGCGATCTCCCCTTGCGGGGCGAGCGTGGCGGCGTCGAAGAGGAGCACTTTGGCGCCCCCCCAGAGGGAGACCAGCAGGGTCTTGCCGTCCGGTGTCAGCAGGGCCGTATATCCCTCGGCGGGGAGCTCGACCTTCTTGACCACCTCCCCCGTCCCGAGGTCCACCGCGGAGAGGAGCTGACCCAGGGCGTGCACGGCGAACAAGCGGGAGCCGTCGGGAGACATGGCGAGCCCGCCCACGAAGCTGGCGTCGGTCGGCTTCTCCAGCTTGAACGACCTCGCGGCCTTGAGCCCCTTGTCCGTGAGCTGGAATTCCTCGACCGTATTGGCGCCGCCGCCGGAGAGGTAGAGCCGTCTGCCGTCCGGGTGCCAGAGAGCTCCCAGCCAGGTATTCGCCACCTCGGCCTTCTGCCGCACGTCGAGGGTCTTGAGATCGACCAGGGAGAGGGTCGGCTTCGAGTAGCCGTCGTTGCTGATCACTAGCCAGCGGCCGTCCGGCGACTCGGCCATGGCGAGAGGGAGATCTCCCACGGTGATGTGGCGGCCGGCGGGAGAGATCCGCCAGCCGTTGGGCAGCAGGGTGACGTCCCGGGATTCCCGGCCGGGGCGCGAGGTCTTGGGTTTCTGGGCGGCCGACGGCAGGGCCGCCGCGAGGAGGAGGAGAAGGAGGAAAACGGCCGAGGGTCGTCTGGGCATGGGGATATCCTATGCCGGAGGCGGGTTGAAAGGACATCAAGGACCCAAAGGACCCAAAGGACCAAAGGACAGGAAAGCGTGTCCTTGCAGTCCTTTGGGTCCTTTTGGTCCTTGCGAGTTATAAGCCCCTTCCCCTGACCCTGCGTATAACCCCGGAAATGCCACAGGATCGTTTCGGGTTACCCTGTGCGCCCATGCTTCCCGTCGTCCTGCTCGCCATCGCCCTGCTCACTCAAGCCACCGGGC
>DASXJP010000416.1:0-2848 GCA_036497345.1 Thermoanaerobaculia bacterium | reverse complement strand
CCCTGGAGACCTGGTCGAATGCTTAACCAGCCGAACCGCCGTGTACGGACCCGTACGCACGGTGGTGTGGGAGGGGCGGGAGCCGCGAGGCTCTCCCCCTATCCCGATAAGCCTGGGGCTTCAGCCCCAGGTAGGGGAACCACCCACGATCCCAAGCCCTGAAAGGGCGCAGGCAGCTCGACGGACCGTTTGGCTGCCTGCGCCCCTTCGGGGCTTACGGGTTGTTTTGGCTCCTCTACCTGGGGCTGAAGCCCCAGGCTTTATGCCTACGCCCCCTTCGGGGCTGGATTTCAGACACCCTTTCACAGATAACGGCCTTCCCGGCGCGCGTTACGATAGATCCCGTACTGGCCTGCTTCAAAAGCCTCTGAGGACACCGGCAGCGCGTGGATCGGGCGGTCCACCTGGAGCTGAAGGGGATAGAGAGCCCTGACGATCGTCTCCAGGTCTCTTCCGAGCCGGACCGGGGCTTCGAGGAGCACCATCAGATCGAGATCGCTGTCCTCGCCGGCCTCGTTCCGCGCCTCGGATCCGAACAGCAGAGCCCCCCGGAAGCGCTCTCGAAACGCCTTCTCCAGCCTCGGGCGGATCTCCTTGCGGATCGTTTCGCTGAGCACGCTCACCTCCACTTTCCTGTCTATGTTCCCATGACTGGCCGGAAAGGCTCAAACCGGCCGCGGCCTGGAGACGTGCGGATGCCCGCGTACCGAGAACCGCAACGGCCAGAGGGCGGCCTCTTCAGCATACTCGACGCCGATGCGGGGGCTGGCCACGATCTCCTCCGCCGCCACCGGCTCACCCTTGGCGATGTAGAGGGGGGGCCGGTCGAGCGGGGCGCCGTCGAGCTCGCGGCCGATGGCGAGGGCCTGGCAGATCTTGCCCGGTCCTCCGGCGAGATCGCCTGGCCGGGGCACCCGACCCCAGCCCCGGTTCTCCCGCATCCGCTCCTCCCCCTCGACCGGCTCGCCCGCCCGCAGGAGCACGGCGCCGCCGGCGTCCGCCTCGCCGGTGACGGCGTTCAGACAGAAGTGCATGCCATAGATCATGTAGACGTAGGCGTAGCCTCCCGGGAGGTAGAGGCTCTCGTTGCGCGGGGTCCGGCGGCCGGCCCAGGCGTGGCTCGCGCGGTCGGGCTCGCCGAGATAGGCTTCCGTCTCGACGAGACGGAGCACCAGCCGCTCGCCGTCGAGCTCGCGCACCAGATAGCGGCCCAGGAGATCCCGGGCCACGGTCTCGGCCGGACGGCGGTAGAAAGACTTGGGGAAAGGGCGGAAGCGGCTCACACCGGCCCGGACGATATCATCCGCGTGCCAGCCGCGTGCCGGTGGCACATGCCTTGCTCAGTCTGAGATGACCGGTTCCAATCCCCTTTTGACGGAGAGATGATGAATCCAATCCCCCCGCTCTTCGCCCAACTGCCGGACCCCTTCGCCGCGCGCTTCGATCCCGCCGCCCCCTGGGCCCTGCTGGGCGAGCCCCTGGACGAGATCCTCGCCGGCCTGCCGTCGAGCGAGATCCACGGCCAGCTCTCAGCCGAAGTCCACCTCGTGGGCGACCGGATCGTGATCTGCCCCGGCGCGCGCATCCATCCGACCGCCGTCATCGAGGGGCCGATCTACATCGGCCGCGACGTCGAGATCCGCCCCGGCGCCTACCTGCGCGGCGGCGTCTGGATCGGCGACCGCTGCGTGGTGGGGGCGAACACGGAGATCAAACGGGCGATCCTCCTCCCGCACGCCAAGGCCCCGCACCTCAATTATGTGGGGGATTCGATCCTCGGCGCGGACGTGAACCTGGGAGCGGGCACCATCCTCTCGAACTTCCGCCACGACGGCGGCCGCATCCACGTCCCCTGCGACGGCGGGCGGCTCGACACCGGCCGCCGCAAGCTGGGGGCGATCCTCGGCGACGGCGTCCTCACCGGCTGCAACTCCGTCCTCCACCCCGGCGTGGTGGTGGGTCGGGGGACGCAGATCTATCCTGGCGTGCAGCTCCGGCCGGGGGTGTACCCCGAGCGGAGCATCGTCAAGCTGAGGCAGGATCTGGAGGTCGTGCCGCAGGGGTGAGGGCCTACAGCACCCCGCTCGGCCGCGGGAACGCCTGGGTCACGGAGGTGTCGATCACCGGGTGGCTCACCACCATGATGGTGCGGTCGTCGTCCGCCGGGGCGTTGCGGCTGAAGGCCTCGACGCTGGCGAAGATGGCGTCCACCACTTCGCGGGCGGTCTCCCCCTGGTGCTCGCGGGCCACCTCCAGCATCCGCTCGACGCCGTACTCGCCGAGCAGGCGGCCGTGCTCGTCCCGTCCCTGGGTCTCGCAGATGCCGTCCGTATAGAAGACCAGCATGTCGCCCGTCTTCATGGTGACGAAGCCGCGCTCGTAGGTGGCGTCGGGAAGCGGCCCGAGCACGGGGCCCCCCTCCTCCAGATAGCGCACCGTGCCGTCCGCCGCGATGTGGATCGGCGGCGGATGCCCCGCGTTGACGTAGATGAAGACGCCGTTGAGCTCCAGCTCACCATAGAAGGCCGACACGAAGCGGCTGGTCAGGGTGCTCTGGTGGATGATGGCGTTCATCCGCTCCACCGTGCGCACGATCTTGAAGTCGCGCGCCAGCCCCATGCGCAGCCCCATATAGATGTCGCGCACCTGGAGGGCGGCGGGCAGGCCGTGGCCGGAGACGTCGGCGATGGCGAGGCCGAGGATCTTCTTGGTGAGCGGGATGTAGTCGAAGAAGTCCCCGCCCACCTCCTCCATCGGCTCCGAGCGGCCGTAGATGTCGAAGTCGCCATACTCCGGAGGCCGCCGCGGCAGGATCGAGGCCTGGATCTTGCGCGCCTGCTCGAAGATC
>DASXJP010000415.1:0-7815 GCA_036497345.1 Thermoanaerobaculia bacterium | reverse complement strand
TTCCGGTCTCTCGGGCTACACGCCCAAGCAGCGCCGCAGGGAACAGCCTCGACAGGGCGGTACGTAGGGGGGTAGACTTCTCTCGGGCCATGGGACTGCCTCCTTTCTTGTTCTCGACCAACAAGAGGAAAGCACGTCTTCCAGCAAAAAGGGCCCCTTAAGCGATCACGGATGAAGGTTGCTCATCCGTGGTCGAAAAGCTCAGCCCACGGGGCGAGGCTATTTAACTCGTGAGTGAAGGAACCTAGAAGTTTCTTGACAATCGGTAAGGAATGTGGGAAAAAGTAGACGCTCCAGTCGTCTTCTCGCAAAAGACAACGGGAGCGTATTGCAGTTCAGCTTGTCCACCCCCCACCCTCAGATCGGCCCTATCAAGCTAAAACTGAGGGAGGGGTTCGCCTTACCACCCACCCCGGATCGCTCGGACACGCGCCGGAGACTCACCCGGTTGCCTCATTCACCATCCTCCTTGCCTACAAACCCCTGCTCGCGGAGCATCTCGATCATCTCCTGCGAGAGGCGGTAACGATAAATCCGGTCACCGGCGACGATTCCAAGTGAGTCAACCAGCATAACCTCGTCGGGATCAAGGCCGAATGACGGTGCTCGACGGGTAATTGCAGATCTAAATCCGCTCATTTTGTGTTCAGCAGGAAAGCCTGCCGCTTTCTGCAACTCTTCCTTGTTTGCACCCTCTTCGCCAAGAAGTGCGAGAAACTTTATTGCGTTGCGATGGCCTTCATACTTTAGAGATTTGAAGAGCTTCAGCATTGCGTCCTTTTTTGAAGCGGACTTAATTAGGGGGCGCGACTGTACCGGCAGAGCAGGCGGTTCAGGACGTTCTTCTGCGGTGCTGACTGAAGAGGCGGCTCGATTTCCGATCTGAGTCGCGAGCACCTTTGAAGAGGGAACACTTTGAATCCTGCTGCTTTCGCCGTATCGCTGCACGACCTTATCCAGCTCTTCCATCGTGTCTACGTGGACGATTAGATTCCCGATTTCCACCTTCATTGCAGCCTCCAAAGCTTCGAACCGCCGAAGCAACGGCGACTATAGGTGAAACGAACTCGTCTGTCAAGAGGTATACTGGCGCAATGAAAGCCCCCGTCAGCGCCTTCTGCCGGCGTGCGCCACGCCCAGCACTACTACTCTTTCAAAGCTTCGAGGTTTGAAACCTGGCCGCCTTTGCGTTGTTGGACCGAGTTGCCCCTTGGCCCTGTGCAGACCCTCGTCAGCTCTCCGTCGGTAATCCCACCAACTCCATCAGCTTCAGGGCGTTCACCGTGGTCGCCACCCCTGGCCGCATCTCGTAGTCGAAGGTCATCGGCGGATCGCCGCCGGGGTGGACCGTCTCCCGGAAGTGGACGGGGATGACAGGCTTTTGCAGCTCCGGGACCTCGGCGAGCTGCAGGTCGTGCGTGGAGACCGCGCCGATCGCGCCGTGCCGCAGCAGATGGAGCACCACCCGCCGCACCGCCACCTGCCGCTCGAAGCTGTTCGTACCCCGCAGCACCTCGTCGAGCAGGTAGAGCAGGACCCGCCCCTCGCCGTGGGCGCGGTCGGCCGCCGCCACCACCTTCTGGATGCGCTGGAGCTCGGCCATGAAGAAGGAGACGCCGTCCGCCAGCGAGTCCTCCACCAGGATGCTGGTGGCCAGGGTGACGGGCGGCATGCGGAGCGCCGCGGCACAGACCGGCCCCCCCGCCTGGGCGAGCACCGCGTTGACCCCGATCGAGCGGAGGAGCGTGCTCTTGCCCGACATGTTGGAGCCGGTGACCAGGAGGAAGGTGCCGGGGGGGCCCACCTCGACGTCGTTCACCACCCGCTTGCCGTCCGCGATCAGGGGGTGGCCCAGCCCCTCGGCGGCGAGGCGGTCCGCCGTCGCCTCCACCTTCGGGAAGCACCACTCCGGCTGCTCGAACTTGAGGGTAGCCAGCGCGGCGAGGGTCTCGAAGCGGCCCAGCGCCGCCAGCCATTGCCGCGCCTGGGGGCCGGCGTCCCGCTGCCACTTCTCCAGTTGGAGCAGGGCGTGGAAATCCCATAGGAAGAGCGACTGGAGGAACATGTGGAGATAGGACGAGTGGCGGACCTCCGCGAGGCCGACGCGGTGGTGGAGGAGCGCCATCCAGGCGTGGGCGGGCCGATCCCGGTAGATGAGCTCTCCGGCGGACCCGGAGCGTGTCGCCACGACTCCCAAGGCTTCGGCGTAGCGCTGGAAATCCCCCTCGCGCGCCTCGATCTCGTCGAAACGCTCGAAGGTCCGCTTGGCGAGGAGATAGCCGAGCGAGAGGTTGACCGTCGCCAGGAGGAGGAACGGAGCCATGGGCACGGGGGTGAGCCAGCCCACGAGGCCGGCGACGGGAGTGAGAGCCGCGAGGAGGCGGAACAGCCAGATCAGCCCGGGGCGCCGGAGGAGCCACGGCTCCCCCTCGGCCCAGCGGAGGAAGGGCTCGACGTCGGCGGGGGCCTGGTCCATGGGCCGGACGCTCACCTGGAGCCGCTGGCGCAGATCGATCTCGGGAGCGAGCTCCGCGACCGCCGCCTGCCGCCGGGCGATCTCCTCAGGAGGCGCGGGATGGAGCAGCCAGTCGGCGAGGGTCGTCTTGCCTGGAGGGGAGTGGACCGTGCCGAGGAGCTGGGCCACGGAGGCACGGCCGAAGAGATTGAGGTCGCGCGCCATGGGCCGGTCGGCGTCGTCCGGCTCGGGGAGGGAGGGGACGGGCAGGCCCATCCAGTCGCGGGCCAGCCGCAGCAGCCCCTCCTCGTTGATCCGCCGCAGCTCCCCCTCCCGCCGCTGCCGCTGGATCACCCGGTCGTGATACGGCAGCACCCACACGAACGCGGCCAGCCAGAGCACCGCCCCGGCCCACCACCCCCACTCGACACGCCCCCGCTGCAACAGGATCACCACCAGGCAGACGAAGAACGCCAGGAACAGGCCGGCCCGGAGGAGCGAGAACCGGAAGGAGATCCCGGCGAGGCGCCGCTCCTCGGCCGCGAAGGCGTCGCGCCGGTGGGTGTAGGTATCAGCGGGGATGGCGGGAGGGGTGGGCATCGAGCGAACAATATCGCTTTGCCCGCTGGGGCGTCCTGCCCTTCGAGGCCTCATCCCCTTCTTTTCGACGCCAGCCACCGCGCCACGAAAGGCAGGGCGACGAAGCCCAGCAGCACCGAGAACCACAGCGTCGCCGCGCGGACGATCAGGGTGATCGAGCTGGCGTCCGCCGTGTCCAGCCCCTGGCCGTGGAGAAGGGCGGCGAGCGAGCCCTCGGCGGCACCCAGGCCTCCCGGGAGCATCGAGAGACCCCCGAGGACGTTCGCCGCCGTGTAGTTGAAGACCGAGAGGAGCAGGTCCGCCTTCGGGGCGTAGTTGCGGACCACCAGCCAGAAGCCCAGCCCCTCCGCCGCCCAGGCCACGGTCGCCACCGTGGTCGCCATCACGGCCAGCCCCGGCGAGAGCAGCTCCTGGAGACGGTCGTACATCTCGACCAGGTGTGGCACGCGCGGACCGATCACCGGCA
Organism: Thermoanaerobaculia bacterium; assembly: GCA_036497345.1. Taxonomy (GTDB): domain Bacteria; phylum Acidobacteriota; class Thermoanaerobaculia; order Multivoradales; family UBA5704; genus DATARR01. The sequence goes on along the minus strand of DASXJP010000415.1, from coordinate 4,294 downwards.
TCTTCCGCAGGATGGCGAAGGCCCACTCGGCCCCCCGGCGCCAGGTGAGCAGGACGAGCGTCACCACCACCCCGGCCACCCCGGAGGCGGCGATCCAAGGCCCGCCCGCCAGGGGGAAGGTGCCCAGGGCGATCAGCACGAACGTGCCGAGCACGTCCGTCACCCGCTCGGCCAGCACCACGGAGACCACCCGCAGCGCCTGGCCGCCTCCCAGCTCCCGCACCAGCCACGCCTTGCCCAGCTCCCCCGCCTTGCCCGGCGTCACCGAGAGGAGGAACCCCACCAGGAAGACGGCGAGGCTCCGCCCCTTCGAGAGCGTCGCCCCGACCCGCCGGAGGTAGATGTCCCAGCGCATCCAGCGCAGGCCGTAGTTGAACAGCGAGAGCGCCAGCACGGGCACGAGCAGGCGGAGATCGAAGACCCGCAGGCTGCGGGCGAGCTGCCGCGGGTTCGCCGTCAAGGTCAGCCCCACCACCACGAGCAGGCCCAGCCCGAGCGGCACCAGCAGCCGCCGGCCCAGCCGGTCGAGCCCCGAGCCCTTTCCTTCCGGCGAGCCGGCGGGCAGGGCGTCGAGGTCTGTGGCGGGCGTTTCGGAGGCGGGGGGGACGGGGCTCAGGCGGCCTTCTCTTCTTCCCGCACCGCTTCCGGATACTGCTCGAAGAGGCGCATCCACTTGCTGGTCTTCGCGTACTGATCGATGCGGCGCTTGCCCACCGTCGGATACCACGCGAAGTCGTGGTAGAAGTACGAGCCGAACACGAAGAAGTAGACCAGCGGCGTCCGGAACAGCAGCTTCTGGATCCCCTTCAGCGGCCCGAACCAGACCAGGTCGCCGAAGCGGGAAACCGCGTTGTCCCCCACCGAGAAGCGGAAATTCCACTTCGAGACGTCCTCGCCCACCACCTCGATGTCGCGCGGATCGCCGACGCCCAACCCGGCGTCGTGCGCCAGCCGGATGTAGGGGATCGACAGCGGATCGAAGCCCATTACCTTGGCCGCCACCGCGTCGATCGCCACCTGATCGCCCGAGGCCATCATGAAGTCCTTCTCGACGGGGATCATCGTCCGCGGCCCTGGGCCGTTGCCGCAGGTCGTGCCGTCCATCACCGCGAACAGCCCCGAGTGGATCTCCTTCTGGATCGTCAGCAGGTCGACCAGCGTCTCGTGGATGTACGAGTGCGTGTAGTGCCGCCGGGTGTTGAGCAGGCCGCCGAAGGCGTTCTTCATCGCTCCGGTGGTGGTGGTGTAGATGTGGCACTTCACCGTCGGCAGGTGGACGATGTTCTTGCCCAGGAAGAATTCGGGGATGGTGATCCCCTCGGGGTAGATCTTGGGCAGCACCAGCATCTTGCCCTTGGGCTTGTAGGTGATCCACTTGAGGTCGTTCTCGAAGCAGTTGTAGCGCACCGGCACGCCGTACTTGTCGAGCACGGGCAGGTAGCGGTTCAGCCGCTCCCCCTTCTTGGGATCGGTCACCACGGTGTTGTTCTGCACGCAGACCTGGTCCGTATAGCCGTCGGCGTTGAGCTTCTGGATCGTCCCCTCGAGCTGCCACGGGGTGGTGTTCGCCCCGGGGAAGGGGAAGTGCCAGGAGATGTTGTCCTTGAGGATCGTGGTGGCGCCGGGGGCGAGGTGCCGCCGGACGTCGGCCATCTCCATGGTCCGCCCGACGTCCTCCAGGATGGATTCGGGCTTGGTCTTGAGAACGGCTACGCGCGCTTTGGCCATATGAGGGGTGCTCCGGTCGAAATCGAATTCAGGATTCATGCCGCCGTGCGGCAGGGGCTCACGATTATATACGGATCTCCGCCCCGCTGCTGACAGGGCACCTCTTCTGGTGATAGATTCCGCCGCGACGGAATCTCGGCAGCCTGGGACACCGCGACCGGACCGTATCCGGCGGATGTGTTACGATAGTCCGCGACAGGAGACTCGCACGATGGCTCTCCACGATCTCGCCCGCAAGCTGACCTACGAGGATTACGCCCTCATTCCCGAGGACGGCCAGCGCCACGAGATCATCGACGGAGAGCACTACGTGAGCCCCGCCCCCGTCCTATCCCACCAACGGCTGGCCTTCCGGCTCACTCTCCATGTGGGCGGATTCATCGAGGCGAACCGTCTCGGGCTCTTCTTTTTCGCGCCTGTGGACGTCCTCCTTTCGGTGCATGACGTCGTCCAGCCCGACCTGTTCTTCATTTCCAACGAAAGAGCTGCTATTGCCCAGGAAAAGAACGTGCAGGGGGCGCCGGACCTGGTGATCGAGATCCTCTCCAAGGGCACCCTCCGGCTGGACAAGGGGCCGAAGCTGAAGGCCTACGAGCGTTATGGAGTCCGGGAGTACTGGATGTTCGATCGCTTTCAGCGCGGCGTCCTGCCATGGAAGCGGTCAGGCAGAAGCCTCCGTCCGCAACCGTTCCTCTCCGCCGCGGCGGGGGACGTCCTCACCTCGCCGCTCCTGCCGGAATTCGAGTTGCCCCTCGCCGAGGTCTTCGAGGTTTAGCCATGGCTCTCCACGATCTCGCCCGCAAGCTGACCTACGAGGATTACGCCCTCATTCCCGAGGACGGCCAGCGCCACGAGATCATCGATGGAGAGCACTACGTGAGCCCCGCCCCCTACTTGCCGCACCAGGATCTGCTCGTCGAGCTGACGCTCCGGCTGGGAGGGTTCGTCAAGGCTCATCGCCTCGGGCGTTTTCTCATCGCGCCTGCCGACGTCCTCCTCTCTGTCCATGACATCGTCCAGCCGGACCTGTTCTTCATCTCCAACGAAAGAGCTGCTATTGCCCAAGAGAAGAACGTGCAGGGGGCGCCGGACCTGGTGGTCGAGATCCTCTCCAAGGGCACCCGCCGGCTGGACGAGCGGATCAAGCTGGAGGCCTACGAGCGATGCGGAGTCCGTGAGTACTGGATGTTCGACCGTTTCCGGAAGGGTGTCCAGGTCTGGGACCGGACGGACGGTGGCTTCCGGCAGCGCCCGTTCCTCTCCGCGGCCGCGGGGGACGTCCTCACCTCGCCGCTCCTGCCGGGATTCGAGCTGCCGCTCGCCGAGATCTTCGAGCTGTGATCAGGCGCCCGCCGCCGGCACCCGCTCGCGGATCCTGTTGAATCCCAGCCGCCCGAACAGCTCCTCGACCTTCGCCGGATCGGCTCCCCGGTACTCCAGGGCCTTCAGGTCGGCCTTCACGCCGGGAACCTCGCGGGCTACCGTGGCGAGCTGCTTGGAGAGGAACGCGATCTCCCGGCTCGCCAGGAGCTTGGCGTGGAGCGACTTCGCGCCGCGGACCTTCGACCAGGGGAGCTCGTCCAGCCGCTCGTAGATCCCCTCCAGCGAGCCGTAGCGCTGGAGCAGCTCGGCCGCCGACTTGGGGCCGATCCCCTTCACCCCGGGGATGTTGTCCACCGTGTCCCCGGCGAGGCCGAGATAGTCGGTCATCTGGTCCGGCCGCACGCCGAATTTTTCGCGCACGGCCGCGGCGTCGAGGCGGAGGCCCTTGCCGAAGTCGAGGAGGGTGGTCCGCTCCGTCACGAGCTGGGCGAGGTCCTTGTCCGAGGTGACGATCACCGCGCCGTGCCCCGTCTTCTCCAGCCCCGCGCAGAGGGCGCCGATCAGGTCGTCCGCCTCGTAGCGGTCGTCGATGAAGGTGAGCGCGCCGATCGCCGCCGCGATCTCCAGGCAGCCGTCGATCTGGGCCTCGATCTCCGGGGGCGGCGGATCCCGCTGCTCCTTGTAGGCGGGATAGGTTTCGTTGCGGAAGCTCGAATTCAGGTTGCGGTCGAACGCCGCCACGAGGTGGGTGGGCTTCTCGTCCGCGATCAGCTTGAGCAGGAACGAGGTGAACCCATACGAGGCCGCGATCGGCCGTCCGTCCGGCGTCTTGATGCTCGACGGCAGCGAGAAGTGGGCCCGGAAGATGTACGGGCTGGCGTCGATCAGATAGGCCGTCGCCACAGCCTCACGCTCCGAAGAACGCCCGCACCGCGCCCGATACCGCCTCCACCTCGGCATTGGTCAGCTCGGGGAAGACCGGGAGGCAGAGCACCTCCTTCGCCGCGGCGGTGGAGACGGGCAGGTCCTCGTCCCGCGCCTCGGTCAACCCCTTCATGGCCGGCTGGTGATGGAGCGGCGAGGGGTAGTGGACGGCCGAGGCGATGCCGCGCTCCTTGAGGAACGCCATCAGCTCGTCGCGCCTCGACGATCGCACGGTGAATTGGTGGTAGACCGTGCGCACCCCCGGCGGATCGGGGATCAGCCGCAGGTCGCCCACGCCGGCGAGGGCGCCGTGATAGCG